>CAZHHU010000012.1:5128-10725 GCA_964532215.1 uncultured Geminicoccaceae bacterium | reverse complement strand
GTTGGAGGGGGCGTCCATGAACGATGTGAGCAGATGTCCGATGAGCGAGCAGGCGCTCGCACACACGAAGCTAGGCGGTTCCTCGGTGCGGAACTGGTGGCCCAACCAGTTGAACCTCAGGATCCTTCATCAGAATCCGCCCACACTCAGTCCTCTGAATTCGGACTACAATTATGCGAAGGAGTTCTCCCGGCTGGACTACTTCGCCCTCAAGGAGGATCTCCGTCGCGTGATGACGGAGTCCCAGCCCTGGTGGCCCGCCGATTTCGGCCACTATGGACCGCTGATGATCCGCATGGCCTGGCACGCGGCCGGGACCTACCGGGTCTTCGACGGGCGCGGCGGTGCCGCCACCAACAACCAGTGTTTCGCCCCGATCAACAGCTGGCCCGACAACATCAATCTCGACAAGGCGCGGCGGCTTCTCTGGCCGGTCAAGAAGAAGTACGGCAACCGCATCTCCTGGGCCGACCTCATCATCCTCGCCGGCAACGTCGCCCTCGAATCCATGGGCTTCAGGACCTTCGGCTTCGGCGCCGGCCGCGTCGACATCTGGGAGCCGGAGGAGGACGTCTACTGGGGGCCGGAAAAGGAGTGGCTCGGGGACGAGCGCCATGCCGGCATCGAGCTGGAGAAGCCGCTCGCGGCCGACCACATGGGCCTCATCTACGTCAATCCCGAGGGCCCCGGCGGTGAACCCAAGGTTCTGGAATCGGCGAAATTCATCCGCCAGAGCTTCCAGCGCATGGGCATGAACGACGAGGAGACGGTGGCCCTCATCGCCGGCGGTCACACCTTCGGCAAGACCCACGGTGCCGCGCCCCAGAGCCATCTCGGCCCGGAGCCGGAAGCGGCTCCCCTCGAGGAGGTGGGCCTCGGCTGGAAGAGCGATTTCCGCAGCGGCATGGGGCCGGATACCATCACGAGCGGCCTCGAAGGCGTCTGGACGCCGACCCCCACGCGCTGGGACAACACCTTCCTCGAGATCCTCTTCAAGTACGAGTGGACCCTCGAGAAGAGCCCCGGCGGCTGCTGGCAGTGGGTGGCGGTCGACCCGGATCCCGAGGACATGGTCCCCGATGCCTTCGATCCCGCGAAGAAGCATCCGCCGGTGATGCTCACCACCGACCTCGCCCTGCGCCAGGACCCGATCTACGCCCCCATCGCGCGGCGCTTCCGCGATCACCCGGAGGAGCTCGCCGATGCCTTCGCCCGGGCCTGGTTCAAGCTCACCCACCGCGACATGGGACCGAAGTCCCGTTACCTCGGCCCGGAGGTGCCGCAGGAGGATCTCATCTGGCAGGACCCCGTGCCGCCGGTGGATCATCCCCTGGTGGACGAGAACGATGTGGCCGCGCTCAAGAAGCAGATCCTCGGATCGGGGCTGGATCCGGCCGATCTCGTCTATGTCGCCTGGTCGGCGGCGGCGACCTTCCGCCGCTCGGACCACCGCGGCGGGGCCAACGGCGCGCGCATCCGCCTCGCGCCGCAGAAGGACTGGGAGGTCAACGAACCCGAGCGGCTCGCGCGCGTGCTCGCGGTGCTGGAAGAAATCAAGCGCGGCTTCGATGCCGGCGCGGGTGATGGCAAGCGCGTCTCCCTCGCCGATCTCATCGTCCTGGCTGGCACCGCGGCGGTGGAGGAGGCGGCAAGGCGCGCCGGCTTCGACCTCGAGCTGCCCTTCGCGCCGGGGCGGACGGATGCGACCCAGGAGATGACCGATGTCGAGTCCTTCTCCTATCTGGAGCCGCTCGCCGATGGCTTCCGCAACTACCAGCGGGCGGACTGCGCCCATCTGCCGGCGGAGCACCTGCTGATCGACCGCGCCCAGCTGCTCGCCCTCACGGTGCCGGAGATGACGGTGCTGATCGGCGGGCTGCGGGTGCTGAATGCCAACCATCGGCGCAGCCCCCACGGCGTCCTCACCGACCGGCCCGGCGTGCTCAGCAACGACTTCTTCGTCAACCTCCTCGACATGGGCACCGAATGGCGGCCGGTGAACGGTGATGCCCGTCTGTTCGAGGGAGTGGACCGGGCGAGCGGCGCGCGCCGCTGGACCGCAACGCGGGTGGACCTGGTCTTCGCGTCCAACTCCCAGCTCCGTGCCCAGGCGGAGTTCTACGCCCAGGACGACAACCGCGAGAGGTTCGTGCGCGACTTCGCGGCCGCCTGGACCAAGGTCATGAACCTGGACCGCTTCGACCTCAACTGGTGGTGAGACCGGATCGGCACCTGCGCTGCCCGGGCGGCGGCAGCTTCAGCCCAGAAGCCGCTCGGGCAGCCAGGTGACGATCTCCGGGAAGGTCAGGAACAGGGCGACCGTCGCCACGTCGGCAACGAAGAAGGGCACGATGCCGCGAAACACCTCACCCACGCCGATGTCCGGCCGCACCCCGGCGACGACGAAGCAGTTGAGGCCGATGGGCGGGGTGATGAGGCAGATCTCCGCCATCTTGACGACGATGATGCCGAACCAGATGGGATCATAACCGAGCGCCATCACCGCCGGGTGCACGATGGGCAGGGTCAGCAGCAGCATGCCGATCGCATCCATGAACATGCCGAGTACGGCATAGGCGAGCAGGATGCAGATCATGATCACGACCGGCGGCAGCGGCAGGGAGACGACCCACTCGGTGAAGGCCACGGGAAGCCCGGCGAAGCCCAGAAAGCGGACGAACAGCAGCACGCCCCAGATGAGCGAGAAGATCATCACGGTGAGCTTCGCCGTCTCCATCAGCGCCTGACGGAGCGTGGTCCAGCGCATGCCGCGCTGCAGCGCGAGCAGGAACACGACGAAGGCGCCGAGCGCGCCCGCCTCGGTGGGCGTGGCCCAGCCGCCGTAGATCGCGGTGATGATGATCACGACGACGATGACGATCGGCGTCGTACCGGGAAGCGACCGCAGGCGCTGGCCCCAGGTGAAGCCGGTGACGGGCCGGCCGAGTTCGGGGCGGAGAACGCATTGGCCGATGATGAGCAGGGCGTAGATGACGGCGGAGACGACCCCGGGGATGAAGCCCGCAAGCAGCAGCCGTCCCACCGATTCCTCGACGATGATCGCATAGATGACGAGGATGGCGCTCGGCGGGATGAGCGAGGCGAGCGTGCCGCCGGCGGCCACCACGCCGGCGGCGAGGCGGCGGCTGTACCCGGACTTGAGCATGTCGGGAATGGCGACCCGGGCGAAGACGGCGGCGGTCGCGGTGCTCGCGCCCGAGACGGCGGCGAAGCCGGCGGTGGCGAACACCGTCGCCACCGCGAGCCCGCCGGGCACCCAGCCCACCCATTTGCGGGCGGCATCGAACAGCGCCTCGGTGATGCCGGCGTGAAAGGCGAGAAAGCCGATGAGGATGAACATCGGCAGCACCGAGAGGGTGTAGGTGGTGGCCTTGGAGTGCGGGATGGTGCCGGCGATCCCCGCCCCCGCATCCCAGCCGATGAGGGCGACGAGGCCGAGGAGCCCGACGACGGCGGCGGCGATGTAGACCCTTACCCCGGCGAATACCAGCAGCAGCAGCGCCGCGACCCCGATGAGGCCGACGGTCTGTGCATCCAGCCCCGCCATGCCTCAGCCACGCGCCTGCTCGCCGCCGAGGCCGACGACCTCGATCTCCTCCCGTGCGAGCTCCTCCACCTCCGCGACCGTAGGCACGGCGACCGGCGTGAGCTGCGGGCGCGCGAACAGCCGCAGATGGCCGAGGAGGTGGATGAGGAGCCGCAGCCACAGCAAGGCGAAGGAGAGCGGCACCATGAGCTTGGAGGGCCAGAGCGGATATTCGGCGTCGATGGTCGAATCGCCGAGCTCGTAGGCGCGGAGGAAATGTCGGTATGCGTAGAAGCCCAGCACCGCGATCACGAACATGGCGACGACCACCCCGAAGACCTCGAGCCCCCAGCGCAGACGGCCGCGCGTGCGGCCGAGGAGCAGCTCCATGCGCACGTGACCGCCGAGCCGCTCGCACCAGGCGATGCCGAGAAAGGCGAAGGTGGCCATGCTGATCTCGATGAGATCGACGTAGCCGTAGATGGGGGCGTTGAAGAGTTTGCGTCCCAGCACCTGGACGACGCCCACGAGCATGAGCGCGAGGATGAAGAACGCCGCGATGAGGTTGAAGCCCCGCTCCAGCGGCGCGAGCAGGGCGTCGAGCCGGATCAGCAACCGGCCCGACGCGTCACCCGGTTCGACGGCGATCCGCTCCCGGCTCACGGCTTGTGGCCTCTTTCGAATTCAGCCGCCCTCGCGCACCCGCTTTGCGATCTCGAAGATGCGGTCGATGAGCGCGCGCCCGTCGAACCTGTCCTTGTTCTCCGCGATCCACTCCTCCCACACGGGCTTGCCCGCGACCTCGCGGAACTTCTCGAGCTGCTCGTCGGTGTAGACGATCTTCTCGAGCCTTTCCTCGAGCATGGGAAGATTTTTCCTGTCGGCCTCGATGTAGACCTCGAACTGCCGGTCGATGACCGCGTCCTTCACGTCCTCGAGCAGCTGCTTGTACTGCTCCGGCAGTGCGTTGTAGGCATCCTTGTTGATGACCACCGGACATTCCGTAGTACCCGGCGACATGTTCGCCGTGAACCAGTCCGACACCTCGTGGATCTTGTAGGCCACATGGGCGTAGGTGAAGGGGAAGGAGACGGCGTCGATGGTGCCGCGCTCGATGGAGGTGTAGACCTCGGTCGCGGGCATCGACGTCGGGATCGCGCCCAGCTTCTCCATCGCCTTGCCGATGCCGCCGCCGGCCCGCACGCGCAGCCCCTTCCAGTCCTCGAGGCTGCGGGGCGGTTTGCCCTTGCCGAGGAACTCGTACTGGGGAAGGAAGGTGGACACGTAGAACATCGCGTTCCAGCGATCGAGGTCCGCCTTGAGCGCGGGCTCGTTGGGAAGCTCCATGCGCACCGCCCGCGATACCGCGGGGTCCCCGAGCGGCAGGAAGGGCATGGTGTAGACCATCCAGGCGGGATTCTTCCCGGGATGGTAGAAGTTGCAGAAGAGCGCCATCTCGAAGGCGCCGAGCTTGATGCCGTCGAGATTCTCGCGTGCCTTCGAGAGCACGCCGCCGTAATAGATCTTGATCGTCCAGCTGCCGCCGGTCTTCGCCGCGACGAGCTCCGAGAGCTTTTCGATCCCCTCCGTGAACGCCCGCCGCTTGCCCCAGACCGAGACCTTCCACTCGAGCTTCGGACCCTCGACCTCGGCCGCCGCGGCGAAGCCTCCACCCGGGCCCACGGCCGCGACGAGCAGCGGGACGATCGCGGTCATCGTCGCAAAACGCTTGATCATGGCGCGAAGCCTCCCACCCTGTGCCTCCACGATCGGGGCGCCGCCCCGAGAGCGTGGTCACACTGCCCCGGGGGTCCCCCTTTGGCAAGACCGGCCGCCCCGTACCGTGAGCGGCCCGCACCCAGGCGCCGCCCGGGGTGGCTTTGCGGATCGCGGGAGAGGCAAGGTGCTCGGCGGTATCGTCGGTGACGTCGTCGGCTCACGGTTCGAGCGGCGGGGCAGACGGATCAGGCGCAAGACCTTCGCCTTCTTCCACCCCTCCTGCCGGTTCACGGACGACACCGTCTGCACCTGCGCGGTGGCGGAGTGGCTG
>CAZHHU010000012.1:0-5028 GCA_964532215.1 uncultured Geminicoccaceae bacterium | reverse complement strand
GCGAACTCGTGGAGCGCTTCTCCCGGCGCTTCGTCCTTTCCGCTCATCCGGCCGCGGGTTCGTAGATCACGGGTTCGCCGAGCTCGCGGAAGCGGAACAGCCGGAAGGCGCGATTGCCGTCGTAGTCGAGCACGCGGAGATCGTCGCTCTGGTGGAGATCGCGCACCACGATGTCGAAGTGGCCGTCGTAGCGCTCGCGGGCAAGCTCGATGGGGATCTCGTAGGCGATGAACTTGTCGATGCCCTTGGCCGCGAGTTTCGCGATCAGCTTGGGATCGGTCACGGAACCGAAGGAGGTCAGAATCACGAGCGGTCCCGAGCCGGTGAGCAGCATGAACGCCTTCATGGTTCTTTCTCCGCGATCCCTTTCACGAGCTGGGAAGCCGGACGGTCCGCCGCAAGACGCCCCGCGCTCAGGTGAGGGAAACGGCCGGCCGTATCGAGTCGAGGGCGCGGGCGAAGAAGGCGAAATCGAGCGTGCCGGCTTCGAAGGCCTCGATCGTGCGGGGCCGTTTCAGGATCACCGTCGCCAGCGCCGCCTCCATGAAGCCTGCGCGCACCTCGGGGAGGCCCGCAAGCTGCTCGCGCCTGCGCTCGCGCGGCACGAACAGCGCGCGCCACTCTGCCGCTTCGCGCATCAGCACGAGGTTTTCCGTCGCCTCGGCGCCGCAGCTCGCGCGCCAGCGGCGGAAGGCGGCGCATACTCCCTCGAGAACGGAGGCCTCGCTGCCACGGATATCCACGAGCCCCCGCCGCGTCGCCTCCGGGCGGAGACCGGGCAGGTCCACCTCGCCGTCGGTGCGCAGGGCGTGGAAATGGCGGTGCTCGACGACCGAGGCGCCGGCGGCGACGCCGTTGTAGCCGGCGATCCACTGCGGCGCCTCCCTGAGCAGGGCGATCATCGCCGCCACGAGCTCCCGGAAATCCTCCGGGCCCGCGGGCTCCTGCGGCCGATGGCGGGCGTCGGCGAGCGTGCACTGCGGGACCGGAAGATAGGGCGCCGGCGAGGGCGCGGCGATGAAACGCGATCCGGCGAGCTCGAGCGGCAGCGGAAGCTGGCTGAAGGGCAGGTCGCAGAGCGGACAGATGGCGCGCGCTTCGAGCGGCGGCAGCGGATGCGACGCCCGCGGATCCCGCCGCCGGGGGTTGAGGACCACGAGGATACGGCGCTCTCCCTCCTCGAGCCTGCACAAGCGGATGTCCGCCGCTTGAGGCAGGAACCCGGTGAACGTGTTGGCCTCATGGACGAGCAGGAGACGCGCATCGAGTCCCCGGGCCCGTCGCAGGACTTCGCGGGCGAACGTCTCCCGGGCGGCATCGCGCGCCCGGTGGACGACTTCGAGAGGCTCCCGCCCGCCGTCCCCGGCCATGTCCTCCATCCGCGCCGCGCGCCCCACGCCTCCGGGCCGGCGCTCAGTCGCACCGGCCCCGGACCCCGCAAGGGCACGCCCGGTGCCGCCTGCGGATCACTCTGCGGGCTTGCGGTACCAGTTGCCCTTCTCGTCCATGACGTACCAGCCCGGCGGGGTTTTCTCGATGAGCTTCCGGCCCGCGATCACCGCCACGGCAGCCACGGGAACGCCGCGCTTCTTCGCGATCTCCGCGTATTTCTCGAGACGCCGGGCGTTGATGCGGTCGACGAGCTTGCGCACCTCCTCGGGGGCGTCCGGATCGACGATGCCGAGCAGCCCGTCCGGCCGCTCGCCCACGAGGCCCCTGGTCTTGGCTTCCTTCAGCGAGAGCGCGGCCGCCGGGCGGGCGAGCGCGAGCGCGCTCAGGAGCACCGTGCCCGCCAGCCATCTCCTTCGGGTGCAGGCGATCATGCCCCGGCTCAAAACAGCTCCTCCTCCTGCTCGAGAAGCTGCTCGACGTCCTTCTCGATCTTGACCCTCACTTCATGCTCGATCTTGACGTTGAGATTGATGGTGATCGGCTCCTTCGGCGCCTCGAGGCGGACGGTCGGCTGACAGGCGGCGACGAGCGCCGCGAGAAGAATGCTACTGCATCCTCTTGCGCAGCCGCCTCTCGATCTCCCCCGGAAGCTCGTAACTCCGCAGTCCGTAGCGCAGCATGCGACCGAACGGTCCTTCGAAGGAGAGGTTGAGAACAAAGGGCTGGCCTCCGTAGAGATCCGGGTTCGCCCCCTCGAGATGGACGAGAAGCCGCAGTTCGCCCGCGAGCGGCCCCGACAGTTTAGCCTCCATCCGCGCATAGTGAAAGTTTTCGAGCGCGCGGTAGAGCAGCCGCAGATGCTCGGAAACCGCAGCCGCGCCGGCGGGCGGCCGGTAGCGCAGGATCCCCGGGCCGCGCGCCGTGAGCGTGCTCGCCAGGATCTCGAGCGCCCCCGATGGCCGCACCGCGAGCAGCAGCTCGCCATCGACGACGCCTTCGAGAACGAGCCCGGGCATGTCGAGTGCCCGCACGAGCCGCGGGAGCTCGAGGCCGGAGAGGCGGACCTTCACGCGGCCCTCGGGTCGCAGCAGGGCGAGACGCGAGGGCGCGACACGCAGCCGTGCGCCGAGAAGCTCCGCCCCGGCCCGTTGCAGCGCGAGCTCGGCGCCGGGCTCGAGGGCAAAGAGAAGGTGCAGATCGCGGAGCGGAAGCCCGAAGTCGATCTCCGCGAGCTCGAGCCGCTGACCGGGAAGCGTCCGGGGCGGGAAGAGGCGGTCGAAGAGGAGTGCCCCGCGCAGGCCGCGAAAGCGCATCCCGAAGGCCGTGAAGGCGAGATCCTCGAGCACGAGTTCCGCCACCTCGGTGCTGTCTGCACCCCGCTGGAGGTGCGCGGTGAAGCCGATCCGCCCCTCTGTCTCGGAAAGGATGCCGCCGTAGCGCGGCGACAGATGCCGCGGCGCGAGCCTGCCCGGTTGAAAGGAGACTTCCCCTTCGAGGTACAGGGACCATGTGCCGTCCTCGGCGCTGCGGAACGCTTCGAAGGCGATCTCGGCGCCACCCGCGGAGAAGCGGAGCGCACCTTGCGCGAGCAGCCCGTCCGCGGTCGGCCGCAGGCTGCCTTCGAGCGCGAGCGGTGCGAGAGCAGGCGGCGCGCCGTCGAGGAGCAGGCGGTCGAGATGCACGGACCAGCCCCCACCCGGCGCCTCCCGTTTGAGCGCGAGGCCGCGAAGGCGCACCGCCCCCGCAAGCTCCTCGATGTGAAGATCGACGCGTGCGATCCGGATCCCTTCGAGCGCAAGCACGCCGCCGCGGGCCGGCGCGGCGGCCAGCACCACGGCGAGGAACGCGGAGCTCCAGCCTCTAGGAACCGCGGCCTTCCCCCGATCCGTTGCCCCTGCCGGTGCGGCCGCGCTCCTGCGCCTCGCGGTCGCGCTCCCTCAGATAGTCCTCGGTGGTGCGGGGCCTTCGCGGCGTGCCGAGGACAAGCGGCCGGTCGCCGCCCTCGAATTCGGCGATCACGCGGCAATCCTCGCACATGCGGATGCGCGCGATCTGCCGCTCGTCCTGGAACATCCAGTGGCTGCCGGCGAGCTGCGCGACGATGCGCTCGATGCTGCTCCGGACGCCGAAGGGTTTGCCGCAGCGCACGCAGGTCGCCGGCTCCTCCTCCTTGAGCGTGCGCAGCTCCCCCGCCTCGGGAAGAAAGTTCAGGCGCGGCTCGAGCCCGATCACCTTCTCGGGGCAGGTGGCGGCACACAGCCCGCACTGGATGCAGGCCTTCTCGAGAAAGCGCAGCATCGGCCAGTCCGGATTGTCCGCGAGGGCACCCGCGGGGCAGGCCCCGACACAGGACAGACACAGGGTGCATCCGGACACGTCGACGGCGATGGTGCCAAATGGCGCGCCTTTGGGCAAGGGAAGAACATCCACGGGCTGCGGCGCCCGCGCGTGGAGATGTTCGAAGGCGAGGCGCAGGAGCTCCCGCTTGCCGCCGAGAGGGAGGAAGTTCGCCCGCTCGATCGGCGCCATCTCGGGCGCGGGGGTGAGCGCCGCCTCGAGCCGCTGTGGGTCGTCCTCATGGAGGAGCAGCAGCCGCTCACCCCCGTAGCCGAGCCCGTCGAGCACGGCACGCATGAGGTCTGCCGCCTCCTCGACCGCGGCCGCCTCCTGCCGCTTCCGCGGCGGCACGAGCAGGATCACCCGCACCGCGCCGTAGGCGAAGGCGCAGGCGAGCGTATCGAGGCCGATGAGGCCGATCTCGTCGAGCCGGAAGGGCAGTACCCGGGCTGGCAGACCCGGTCCCATGCGCGCGAGCATGCTCACCATCGGGCCGCCGTGGCGCTCCTCGTAGATGAGGAGTTCGGGCTGTTCGCCCCCGGCCTCGAAATAGGTGCCGAGAAGCCGCGCGAGCCGCTCCGCCACCTTCGTCGGCGAGGGCGAGGCGTAGGTCACCGCACCGGTGGGACAGACGGCGCTGCAGCTGCCACAGCCCGCGCAGACGTGCGGGTCGATCTCGATGGCCCCGTCGGCAGAGCGGATCGCCGCCGTGGCACAGTGGTCGAGACAGCGGGTGCAGCCCACGATCTTCGAGCGCATATGCGCGCAGATCGCGGCGTCGTAACCGACATAGCGGGGCTTCTCGAATTCGCCCACGAGATCGCTGAGATCGAACGCCGCACGCATCACCGCCGCGGGATCGCGGGGGTCGGGACGCTCGTAGCCGTCGCGCTTTTCGGGCGCCGGAAAGAGCGGCGTGCCGCCCGTGAGGTCGAGCAGGAGATCGACCTCGAAGCGCTGCTCCTTTCCCGGCTCCACGAAACGCAACCGCTCGCGCGAGGACACGGCGGCCGGGGCGCAGTCCTCGACCTCGAGGGTGAAGGATCCGAGATGGCCCGAGGCGCGGCGGATGCGCCCGCGGAATATGGGAAAGTCCGAGCTCCGGGGCGGGATCACCTCCTCCCTGCCCGTGAGCAGCACGGTGGGCGCGAGGCGGGAGGCGAGCAGCGCCGCCATCTCGAGGGCGAGCTCGTCGTGACCGTAGATCAGGAGCCGGCCCTCGGAGCGCAGCGTGACGCTCGTCGCGGGCTCGATCTCGACCGTGGCCTCGGCCAGCAGCGCCGCCATCTTGGCCGCGGC
>CAZHHU010000011.1:18772-38935 GCA_964532215.1 uncultured Geminicoccaceae bacterium | reverse complement strand
GTCTTAATCCCTTCTTCGTCAGGGCAAGTCGCTGAAGGGACCCCCACCGGAAAATCGGCCCGCATCAAGGGGTTGCAGGAAAGCCTGGGCAGAATCAGTTTTACACAAAAAGTTTGGCAATGAAGCCTCCCGCAACACCGCCTTGGCTTCCGTCCCTCACGCTGTCCAAAGAACGCCGCCGGCGCGATGACCGACTCCCACCGCATCCTTCCTAGCCCCGCCCGGCGCCGCTGTCCAGCCCCGCCGCGCGCGCCGGCAGAAGAAGCTCGAGGAGCTCGCGCTGCGCGCGGGCGATGTGAGCACGGCGGTCCTCGCGCGCGCAGAAGGCGGCGGCGAAGCCGTTGTAGACGAGCTGCAGCAGCTGCCAGCGGCTGAGCCCGCCCGCCGTCATCGCCGCCGCCTTGAGATATTCCCGCGACAGCGTGGTGCGCGAGATCCCGGGATCGTCGCTGTTCACCGTCACGAGCAGGCCATGCTCGAGATAGGAACTCAGGGGATAGATCCGCCCCTCCGTGTCGCCGCGCAGAAAGTCGCGGAAGCCCACGATCTGATCGTTGCTCGAGGGGCACATCTCGATCGCGATGCTGCGCTCGAGGAAGCGGCCGAGGAGTTCGGGGTGCGCGCCGAGGGTGAGGCCGTGGCCGATGCGGTCGGCGGCGAGCTCGTAGACCGCCTGCCAGATGCGATCGGCCGGCTCACCCTCGCCGGCGTGGATGGTGATGCGCACGACCTCCTCGTGCAGAGGGCGGAACAGCTTGCGGAACGCCGCGGGTGCCATGCGGCTCTCTTCGCCGGCGAGATCGAAGCCGACGAAGCGCTGCGCGAAACGCGGATCCGCGCGGCGCAGCCGCGTCGCGAGGGCGACCGTGCGCCGCGCCCGGGCGGGATCGCGGTGGCGGCTGGCGATGAAGATGAGCCGCAGATCGCAGCAGGAGACGCCCGCCAGGGCATGGAGCAGCACTTCCACCACGCGCCGCTCGGAGAGACCGCCGCGGGTGTAGTTCACCGGCGAGCAGCGGAGCTCCGCATAGCGGATGCGCTCGGCCTCGAGCCGCCGCGCCCAGCAGGCGATGGCCGCTTCGAGCGTGGCCTCGGACTGCAGCAGCCCCGAGCCCTGGAGATCGCCGAGCCGCTCGTAGCGGGCAAAGCCGATGGCGCGAAAGCGTGCGGGATCGCGAAGCTCGCCGTAGAGAAAGGCGTCGAGAAGCTCGGGCCGCTCCTCGAAGGCGAGGATGAAGCCGGCAACCCCGAGCGGCTCCCGCACACCGCGCCAGCGCCGGCGCAGCGCCCGCAGGTCGTCGCCAGAGATCGCGCGCACGGCCTCGAGATCGCCGCGGCGGAGCGATGCCGCAAGGCGTTTCAGTTCGGCATCGAAATCGGGCGCGCGGCGGCGCGCGCGGTGAACGCGATCGCGCTCGCTGCGGGCGATCGCGATCATCTCCCCGGGCGTGAAGAGGCCGCCGAGATGGCAGTGGAGCTCCGCCTTGGGCAGCCGCCGCAGCCAGGCGAGATCCGCGTCCGTGCGGGCGGGATCGGTGCCGATCCGGGATTCGCGCAGCTCCCGCAGGCGCGCGGGCGGCAGGGTGTAGAGGATGGGGAAGGTCTCCGCGCGCTCCGCCGCGATGATCTCGGCGCGGAGATTGGCGAGCAGGGCGTCGGCGCGGCGGGCGATCTCGCGCAGGCGGTCGCAGAGCGCCGCGCGGCCATGGAAGCGCACCGCCCCGCCCGCCTCGGGGATCGCATGCGCACGCTCCTCCGGCCGCAGCTCGGCGCGCACCGCCTCGCTCGGCGGCAGGTCGCGCCGGAGCAGCAGCGGGACGACGAGATCCGCGAGTTCGCGGGGGAGGGGGCGGGTCATCTCCTCGGGCGAGAGGGCGCGCAGGCGCGCACCCGCCGGCCCGGCGAGGCGGTCGGCGACATGGAGCAGGGCGGCGCAGCCGAAGGCATGGGCCGCTTCCTGCATCTCCGCGCTCATGGTCTTGCGGCCGCCCGCGAGCGAAAGCAGCACGTTCCCGTGCCCGAAGCGGCGGCAGGCGTGGAGGACGACGCGGTGGACGAGCTCCGCCACCTCGCGGTTGCTCGCCTCGTCGCCGATGTCCGCGACATCCGCGGTCCACCAGATGCGAAGCTGCGGCGGCCGGGGGAGGGCTCTCTGCCAGGCCTCGAGGGCCACGCGCTGGGCTTCGGTGCCCGCGGTCGTCACTACCCAGATCCTCGCCACCGGCGCGAATCCGGCCGCCGCGCGCAGGCGCTCGAGCTCGCGCGCGGATGCGGCGTGCCGGTAGAGCGGCAGATCGGCGGGATTGGTGAAGCCATAGAGCTCGGGCACGATCTGCCAGCTCGCACCCAGGGTGGTGACGAGCACGGATGTCATCTGCGCCTCCTTCCCGCTTCGCTGCCATAGGGCGGCCGGGGGCGCAAGCGGCGGCTGTGGACAAGCGGGAAAGTGATATGGGCTTAGAGTGTGATGAGACCTGCTCCGCCGCGATCAGGGCGGGGCGAGGGGTCGCAGCCCGCCTCCCTCGCCGCGGGCGGTCGCTGCACCATTTCTGCCGTGCCTTGACGCGGCTCGGGCGCCGCTCCTATCGTCGCCCGGCCGCAGAGGGCGGATGCCACAGCTGGAGCGACGGATCCCGGCATGAGCGCGATTACCGAGACCACGGATGCGGCCTTCGAGCGCGACGTGCTCCAGGCCGATCGACCGGTGCTCGTCGACTTCTGGGCCGAATGGTGCGGCCCCTGCAAGATGATCGCCCCCTATCTCGAGGAGCTCGCGGCCGAATACGGCGACCGGCTCAAGATCGTGAAGGTGGACATCGACCGCAATCCGCTCGCCCCCACCCGCTACGGCGTCCGGGGGATCCCCACGCTGATGCTGTTCGAGCGGGGCGAGCTCAAGGCCACCAAGGTGGGCGCGCTTCCCAAGTCCAAGCTCAAGGAGTGGATCGAGGAAGCGCTCGCCGAGAGCGGCTGAGGACGGCGGGCGGCGGCCCGCGCGGGCGGGGATGAGCACGGCCCTCGAGCGCTTCCTTGCCGAGCATCCCCTCATCGAGGAGGTCGATCTGCTCGTCCCCGATCTCGCCGGCATCGCCCGCGGCAAGCGCCTCGATCTCGAGGGGCTGCGCCGTGCGCTCGCGGGCGGGCTCACGCTGCCGAGCACCATCTACAGCCTCGATACCGCCGGCAACAACGTCGAGGCCTCGCCGCTGGTCTGGGGCGAGGGGGATGCCGACCGGCCGCTCCGGGTCGCCCCCGAGACCCTCGCGCCCGTGCCCTGGCGCCCCGGCCGGGCGCAGATCCTGGGCGGGCTCCGCGAGCAGGACGGCGGGCCCTTCTACGCCGATCCCAGGACCGTCCTCGCCGCCCTCGAGCAGCGCCTCGAGGCCCAGGGGCTGCGGCCCGTCGTCGCCTTCGAATACGAATTCTACCTGCTCGATGCCGCGCTCGATCCGCGCGGTCGCCCGCAGCTCGCCGCGAGCCGCCGTCACGGCGGGCCGCCTTCGGCGATCGAGGTCTACAGCCTCGAGCGGCTCGAGGACGAGGCCGCCTTCCTCGACACCCTGGGCCGCTTCGCCGAGGCGCTCGGGCTCGGCATCGAGGCGACGAGCGCCGAGTTCGCCCCCGGCCAGTTCGAGGTCAATCTCCGCCACACCTGCGGGGCGGTGCGCGCCGCCGATCGCGCCTTCGTCTTCGAGCGCTGCGTGCGCGCCGCGGCCGAGGCGGTGGGGCGGCGGGCCACCTTCATGGCCAAGCCCTTCGCGGAGCTCTCGGGAAGCGGCATGCATCTCCACCTGAGCCTCGCGGATCCGGAGGGGAACAACCTCTTCGGCCGCGGACGCGAGGGGGAGGAGCTGCTCGGCCGGGCGATCGCCGGGGTGCTCAGGCTCATGCCCGACTGCATGCTCTTCTTCGCTCCCAACGCGAACAGCTACCGCCGCCTGCAGCCCCTTTCCTATGCCCCGATCGCCGCCTGCTGGGGCCACAACAACCGCACCGTGGCGGTGCGCGTGCCGCCCGCCCGCGGCCCCGGGCGGCGCTTCGAACACCGCCTCGCGGGGGCGGATGCCAATCCCTATCTCGTGCTCGCCGCGGTGCTCGCGGGGGTGCTCGAGGGGCTCGCGCGCGGCGAGCCGCCGCCGCCACCCGTGGAAGGCAATGCCTATGAACGCTGCCCGCCCGATCTGCCCCTGAGCTGGGAGCGCGCCATCGCCGCCTTCGCCGACAGCCCCGCACTTTCCCGCTGGTTCGACCGCCGCTTTCTCGATCTCTACCGCATCTGCCGCGACAGCGAGCGGGCGCGCTACCGGCGCGAGATCCCCGATCGCGACTACGCCTGGTATCTGTCCGCGGTGTGACGGCGGCGATGACGGCCCCATCCCCGGGCCCGGATGCGGCGGCAGGGCAGGGGCGCCCGCTCGAGGTGTTCCGCGTCTTCCTCGCCCTCGGTCTGCGCGCCTTCGGCGGACCCGTCGCCCATCTCGGCCACTTCCACGAGGTCTTCGTGCGCCGCCGGCGCTGGGTGGAGGAATCCCTCTTCGGCCATCTCGTCGCCCTCTCCCAGCTCCTTCCCGGCCCCGCCTCGAGCCAGGTGGGCATGGCGATCGGCATGCTGCGCGCGGGCATTCCGGGCATGATCGCCGCCTGGCTCGGCTTCACCCTGCCCTCTGCGCTGCTCATGACCGGCTTCGGCTACGCCCTCGGCCTGTTCGATCTCGCCCGCGCGGGACCGGTACTCCGGGGGCTCCAGATCGCCGCCCTCGCCGTGGTCGCACGCGCGCTCCTGGCGATGGCGGCAGGCTTCTGCCGCGGCCTGCCCGAACTCGCCCTCGCCCTCGCGGGCGGCCTCGTCGCCCATCTCGAGGCCGGCCCCGCCGGCCAGATCGCCGCCATCCTCCTGGGCGCGCTGTGCGGGCTTTTGCTGTTCGCGCCCGCGCAGGTGGCGGCGGTGGCGGAGCGGCCGCCGTCTGCGGGACGGCTTCCCTGGCTCGCGGCCCTTCTCTTTCTCCTCCTGCTGTTCGCGCTGCCCCTCGCGGCGCGGCTCGCGGAGGGGGGTGCGCTCACCCTGTTCGCCGGCTTCTACCGCGCGGGGGCGCTGATCTTC
The DNA here is from genome assembly GCA_964532215.1 of uncultured Geminicoccaceae bacterium. GTDB lineage: Bacteria > Pseudomonadota > Alphaproteobacteria > Geminicoccales > Geminicoccaceae > HRBIN39. The sequence continues at coordinate 33,834 of CAZHHU010000011.1, read as the reverse complement.
GGCGGCGGTCACGTGGTGCTGCCGCTGCTCGAGCGGGTGGTCGTGCCGCCCGGCTGGGTGCAAGCGGATCTGTTCCTCGCCGGCTACGGCGCCGCCCAGGCGCTGCCCGGCCCGCTGCTGTCCTTCGCCGCCTATCTCGGTACCGTCGCCCGCGGCAGCGCCGGCTGGCCCTGGGCCGTGCTCGCGCTGGGTGCGATCTTCCTTCCCTCGCTGCTGCTCGTCGCGGCGGCGCTGCCCCATCTCGCCCGGCTGCGCGGCGAGCGGCGCGTGGCGGGGGCGCTCCGAGGGGTCAATGCGGCGGTGGTGGGCCTTCTCGGCGCGGCGCTGTATGACCCGGTATGGACCCATGCGGTGACGGGGCCGGCAAGCCTGCTGCTCGCGGCCGCGGGCCTGCTCCTCCTGTGGCGGTTTGCGCTTCCGAGCTGGGTGCTGGTTGTCGTCTGCGCCGCCGCGGGGGCGCTGCTGCCGCTTTGAGGTTTCGCCCTTGAAGCCCGGGTGCGGGCGGTCAAAATGAGCGCGGCAGCGCGGGCGGGCACCGCAGATGGGCGCAGCGATGGACCGGTCGCTCTACGACATTCTCGGCGTGACGCGCGGCGCCAGCGAGGAGGAGATCCGCGCCGCCTACCGCCGGCTCGCCAAACGCTGGCATCCCGACTTCAACCGCGGCGATCCGCGGGCTGAACGGATGTTCAAGCGCATCACCGCCGCCTACGAGATCCTCGGCGATCCCGAGAAGCGGCGGCGCTATGACCGCGGCGAGATCGACGAGGAGGGACGCGAGCGGGTGCGCGCCCGGAGCTTCTGGCGGGCGGCCGAGGGGCGCCCCGGCTTCGAGTTCGAGCGCGGCACCTTCGGCGGCTTCGAGGAGGTCATCAACGAGATCCTGGGAAGGGGTCGGGGCGGCTTCGGCTTCGGCGAATCCCGGCCCGGGCGGGAGGAGCGGCTGCGGCTCGAGATCGATCTCGCCACCGCCGCGCGCGGCGGGCGCGAGCGCGTCCGGCTCGCCGACGGGCGCACCCTCGAGGTCACCATCCCGCCCGGGGTCGAGACGGGAAGGGTGCTGCGCATGCGCGGCCAGGCCCCGGGCGGCATCGGCGCGCCGCGGGGCGATCTCCTGCTCGAGATCGTGGTCCGCGAACATCCGCGCTTCCGGCGCCGCGGCCTCGATCTCCACCTCGACCATCCGGTGCCGCTCGAGATCGCGGTGCTCGGCGGCCGCATCCGCGTGCCGACGATCGACGGCGAGGTGGTCGTCGCGGTGCCGCCGGGCTCGAGCTCGGGGCGGGTGCTGCGCCTGCGCGGCAAGGGCGTGGTGAGCGAAACCGGCCGGCGCGGCGATCAGCTCGTAAGGCTCCAGCTCGTGCTGCCGGAGGACCCCGAGCTCCGGGCGCTCCTGCGCCGCTGGGCGGAAGGTCGCCGCGCCCCGGCGGAGTAGCGGCATCAGACGGCGGGCGCTGCTTCGCCCGCCGGCGAGGGCTCCGCGCGCCGCACCGGCTCGATCCACACCGCCGTATCGTGGAAGGCGGCGCCGCCCGCAGGGGGCGCGGGATCGGCGCCGACGAGGAGGTTGATGCCCATCCCCTCGGCCCAGGCGTCGTTGGGCCAGATGCCCTCGACGACCACGGTGCGCGGATGCTGACCCGTGCGCGCGACCGCCTCGAGGCGCACCGAGCCGCGCCGGTTGCCGATGCGCACCCAGTCGCCGTCGCGAAGCCCGAGCCGGGCCATCGCCTCGGGATGGAGGAAGGCCCGGGGGCGGCCCTCGAGCCGCCTCGAAGTGGGCGTCTCGGTGAAGCTCGTATTGAGGAAGTTGCGCGCCGGCGCGGCCACGAGGCGGAAGGGACGGGCGTCGTCCGCCGCCTCGGAGGTCGGCAGGTGATCGGGAAACTCGGGCAGGGCCGCGAACGCCGGCCCGAAGCGCTGCCAGTCGGGACGGAAGTGGAAGCGGCCGTCGGCGGTGGGAAAGCCATCGAGGAAGTGGAGGGCGCGGAAGCCCGCATCCCGCGCCACGTCGAAGCCGCCCGCGCGCTCGATGGTGCGGACATCGGGCAGGCCGGAGCGGGCGAGGGTCGCCTCGATGAGCTCGAGCGCGCTCATCTCGAAGCCCGGATGCGCCGCTCCGAGCCTGCTCGCGAGGGCGCAGATGACCTCGTGATTGGAGCGCGCCTCGCCCGGCGGGTCGAACAGCCGGCGGCTGATCTGAAGGCGGGTGTGGGCGGCGGCCTTGTAGATGTCGTCGTGCTCGAGAAACATGGTCGCCGGCAGCACGATGTCCGCCATCCGGGCGGTGGCGGTGAGGAACTGCTCGTGCACGCAGAGGAACAGATCCTCGCGAGCGAGGCCGCGACGCACGAGGCCGAGCTCCGGCGCCACGCACATCGGGTTCGTGTTCTGGATGAGCATGGCGTGGACCGGCGGGCCGCCCAGCAGCGCCTCCGGATCGCCGGTGAGGATGGGGCCGATGCGCGACTGGTCGAGGCGGCGCACGCTGCGGTCGCGGGCATCGAGACCCTCGATCAGGGTCGTATCCAGCGGGTAGAGGTCGCCGAGGCTGTAGCAGGCGCCACCGCCCGGATGGCGCCAGGCTCCGGTCACCGCGGGCAGGCAGGAGACCGCGTGCATGTTCACGGCGCCGTTGCGCGAGCGGGTGAAGCCGTAGCCGAGGCGGAGATAGGTGCGCTTCGTGGATCCGTAGAGGCGGGCGAAGCGGCGGATCTGTTCGGGCGCGAGACCGGTGATCGGCGCCGCCCATTCCGGGGTGCGGCTTCGCAGATGCTGCGCGAGCGCGCGCGGGTGATCGGTGTAGCGCTGGAGATAGTCCCAGTCCGCGTAACCCTCGCTGAAGAGGACGTGCATCACCGCACAGGCGAGCGCGCCGTCGCTTCCCGGCAGGAGCGGAAGATGGAGGTCGGCCTGGGCTGCGGTGGGGGTGCGGTAGGGATCGACGACCACGAGCTTGGCGCCGCGCCGCTTCCGCGCCCGGGCGATGTGGGTCATGAGGTTGACGTGGGTGGAGACGGGGTTGCAGCCCCAGACGACGACGAGGTCGGAATGCTCGCCGATCTCCTCCGGCGGCACGCCGATGCGCCGCCCGCAGCCGGCGACATAGCCCGTATCCGCGATCCGCACGCAGATCGTACCGTCGAAGCGCGAATACTTCTTGACATGGGTGAGGCGGTTGATGCCGTCGCGCTGCACGAGGCCCATGGTGCCGGCGTAGTAGTACGGCCAGACGGCTTCGGCTCCGTGGCGGCGTTCCACCTCGAGAAAGGCCTCGGCGACGATGTCGAGGGCGTCCTCCCAGGAGATGGGCTCGAAATCGCCGCTGCCCTTCTCGCCGCGACGGCGCAGGGGAACCGTGAGCCGCTCCGGGTGGTGGAGCCGCTCGGCGTAGCGCGCGACCTTGGCGCAGATGACGCCTGCCGTGTAGGGGTTGCGCGCGCTGCCGTAGATGCGCTGGAGGCGGCCGTCCGCGCCGCGCTCGATTTCGAGCGCGCAGACGCTCGGACAGTCGTGCGGGCAGACGGCCATCTCCCGGCCCGTGGTCATGGCGATCTCCGGAGATCTCACCCCTCGCTCCATGCCATCCCTGCACGCCTCGAGGCGCGCCGTCAATGCGTCATGCTTGGAGGCCGTGCCCGCGCCCCCTATAGTCGCGGGGGCGGGGCCGTGAGGGGGCTTCCGGTTGCGCACCCAGGTCGGCATCATCGGCGCCGGGCCGGCGGGGCTCGTGCTCGCGCATCTGCTGGCCCGTGCGGGCATCGAGGCGGTGATCCTCGAGGCGCGGAGCCGTGCCTACGTGGAAGGCCGGATCCGCGCCGGTGTCATGGAGCACTGGGTGGCGGAGCTGCTCGCGCGGCTCGGTCTCGGGGGGCGCATGCGCCGCGAGGGGCTCGTCCACCGCGGCATCTACCTGCGCCTGCGGGGCGAGACCCACCACATCGACTTCGCCGCCCTCGTCGGCCGCACGATCACCGTCTACGGCCAGCAGGAGGTGGTGAAGGATCTCATCGCCGCCTGGCTCGAAAGGGGCGGCGGGCTCCTGTTCGAGGCCGAGGCGGTGGCGGTCGAGGAACCGCATTCGGAGCGCCCGCGCATCCGCTTTCGCCATGAGGGGGCGATGCGGGTTCTCGAATGCGACTGGGTTGCGGGCTGCGACGGCTTTCACGGCGTGAGCCGGGCGGCTCTGGCCGACGCCGCCGTCGCCTACGAGCGCGTCTACCCCTATGCCTGGCTCGGCATCCTCGCCGCGGCGCCGCCGCCCTCTGAGGAGCTCATCTACGCGAACCACGAACGCGGCTTCGCCCTCTCGAGCATGCGCGGGCCGCATCTGTCGCGGCTCTACCTGCAGGTGGATCCCGGGACGCGGCTCGACGACTGGCCCGATGAGCGGATCTGGGAGGAGCTCGAGCGGAGGCTCCATGGCCCCGGATTCCGCCTCGCCCGCGGGCCGGTGCTGCAGCGGGGTGTTACCCCGATGCGGAGCTTCGTCGTCGAGCCCATGGCCCGCGGCCGGCTGCTGCTCGCGGGGGATGCGGCCCATATCGTGCCGCCCACCGGCGCCAAGGGCATGAACCTCGCGGTGGCCGACGTCTGCCGGCTCGCGGCCGCGCTCATCGCCGCCGTCCGCCATCGTTCGCCGCAGAAGCTCGAGCGCTACTCCGCCGACTGCCTCGCGCGCGTGTGGAAGGTGCAGCATTTCTCCTGGTGGATGACGCGGATGCTCCACCGCGATCCCGATGCTACTCCCTTCGACGAGCGGCGCCAGCTCGGCGAGCTCGGGGCGCTCGTGGAATCGACCGCGGCACGGCAGTGGCTCGCGGAGAACTACACCGGTCTGCCCATGGACGGGATCGAGGAGCTGTTCGCATGACGCCACCCCCCCGCTTCGCGCCGCGCGACGATACCGCCCATCCGCCGATGATCCATCCCGACTACCGCTCGAGCCGGAGCCGCGGACCCGTGCGGCCGCTGCTGCTCGTGCCCCAGACCCTCACCGAACTCAGCGGGCCGGTGTTCGGCGAGGGTGCGATCGGGGAGCTCGATTCCGATCTCACCCGCAATGCCGCCCGCAACGGCGAGCCGATCGGGGAGCGGATCGTGGTCTCGGGACGGGTGCTCGACGAGGCGGGAAGGCCGGTCGCCGGGACCCTGGTGGAGATCTGGCAGGCCAACGCCGCGGGACGCTACGTACACCGCCGCGATCGCCATCCCGCACCGCTCGATCCCAACTTCCTCGGCGCCGGACGCTGTCTCACCGATGCCGAGGGGCGGTTTCGCTTCCTCACCATCCGCCCCGGGCCCTATCCGTGGCAGAACCACGACAACGCCTGGCGGCCGTCGCACATCCACTTCTCTCTCTTCGGCCCCGCCTTTCTCACCCGGCTCGTGACCCAGATGTACTTTCCCGGAGACCCGCTGCTCGCCCACGATCCCATCTTCCAGTCCGTGCCCGCGCCCGCGCGCGAGCGGCTGATCGCCCGCTTCGCGCTCGATCTCGCCGTCCCCGGCTTCGCCACCGCCTACAGCTTCGACATCGTCCTGCGCGGCCCGGCCGAGACGCCGATGGAGAACCGCTGATGCCCGCCATCACGCCCTCTCAGACCGTGGGCCCGTTCTTCGCCTATGGCCTCCTGCCGCAGGAATACGGCTATGCGGGGATCGCAGGATCGCGCCTGGTCGCTCCGGACACGCCGGGCGAGCACATCCTCCTTTACGGGCGCGTTGTCGACGGCGAGGGGCGGCCGGTGGAGGACGCGATGCTCGAGATCTGGCAGGCGGACGCGGAGGGCCGCTACGCCGATGCACCGGATGGCGGCCGGGCGGACTTCTTCGGCTTCGGCCGCACGGGCACGGACGGGGAGGGGCGCTTCCGCTTCGAGACCGTGAAGCCGGGGCGGGTGCCGGCGCCGGACGGACGCCTGCAGGCGCCGCACATCGCCATGATCGTGACCGCCCGGGGCCTTCTCAACCACCTCTTCACGCGCATCTACTTCGAGGACGAGGAGGCGGCGAACGCGGAGGATCCCGTGCTCGCACGGGTACCCGAAGCGCGGCGCCCGAGCCTCATCGCGGCGCGGCAGACGCTGGGCGGGATGCCCGCCTACCGCTTCGAGGTCCGCCTCCAGGGAGAGGCGGAGACGGTCTTCTTCGAGTTCGTTCCCTAGAGCAGCGCAGCCGTCCCGTCGCGCACCCGCCCGCGGCGCGGGGCGCGCGCCTTCTGCTCAGGGTGCGCATGGCATGGCGGGTCACGCAGCTGCGACTCAGGCCGCGCGGGGCAGATTGTGCTCCTGATCCTCGACAGCGGAGGCGCGGGCTGCCGGCGCCCGGGTCCGCAGCCGCTCGGCGAGCACCGCGAGCACGAACACGGCCATGGTCGCCTGGTAGACGTTGTTGAAGTAGTTCTGGAGCAGGCTCTGGGCGAGGATGTCGGCGGCGAGGGCGAGGGCGAGGGTGCGCTCGAGCGGGCGCTCGCTGCGGCGCGCGACGAACGCCGCCCGCCGCATCAGGGCGAGGAGCAAGAGAAGCAGGAAGACGAGGCCGATCCAGCCGCCCTCGACCCAGAAGCGCAGCGGTTCGTTGTGCGGCCATTCGAGCAGCATGCCGCCGTCGAGCGCGGGCCGTTCCTCGTGCAGGAGCCGGCGCACATGGCCGATGCCGAGCCCGAGCGGATGGCCGGCCGCGAGCGCCAGCCAGTAGAGCACACTGTGGGCGCGACCCGAGCTGTAGTCCTCCATGCCGAGGCCGAGAAGACGGCGCCAGAGCACGTCGCTCACGAACAGGGTGTAGGCGGCGAAGGCGAGGGATGCGGGCAGCGCGGCGGCGAGCCAGCGCCGCAGCCGCCCCGGCTCTGCCGCCACGCGCACATCGAGAAGGGCGAACAGGAGCAGCGTCGCCACCGTGGTGCGGCTCGCGGCGAGGAAGATCATGGCGAGGGCGAGGGCGGCGGTGGCGAGCAGCAGCGCCCGGGCCAGGGGATGACGGCAGCTGCGGAGGCGCACCAGGGTTGCGAGCAGATAGGTGAGGCAGAGGCTGCTGTGGACGACCATGGAGCCGGTGATGTCCCAGCGCGCGATCGCCTCGGGGCCGCGCACGAGCACCGAGGGCTCGAGCAGCGCGAGGGCGGCCGCGCTCGCGAGCACGTAGAGGGCGAGGATGGCGTGCAGCAGGGCGGCGACATCGAGCGCGGCGAGGGCGCGGGCGAGATTGGGCGCGAACAGGAGCAGGAGCAGCGGCAGCAGGATCTTGTAGTCGAGGGGATCGAAGGGCGCCTCGGGGTGGAGGGTCGCCTGCAGCAGGAGCAGTGCCAGCAGAAACATGGCCATCTCCCGGCCGCGGGCCGAGAAGCGGGGCTCGAGGGCGCAGGCGAGCAGGAGCATGGCGACGACGAGGCCGGTGAAGAGGTAGATGCGCGGGGTGCCGAGGCCGAGGCTCTCGGCCAGGGCCGAGGACAGGAAGGTGAGGGCGAAGGCGGCGGCGAGCGCGGCCGCGAGCAGCGCGCGGATCATCCCCGACAGCCGGCGGTTGACGGCGTCATCAATTAACAGTTGAATACCCCCGCCACAAGCGGCGTCGCCAAGATGGCCAAGGTCAAGTCGCTTCCGCTCCTGCCTGCGCGGGTGGCGCATTCGCGCCTGGTACAGAACCCGGCGGTGCTGCTCGCGATCAACTGGTGGTTTCAGGGGCTGCGCGGCATGGGACGCAGGGAGGCGAGCTTCCGCCTCGGCTCGGAAGTGCTCCTCCTCGCCGCCGCCACCGCCCTGCTCGAGGCGGCGGGCGTGGCGATGCCGTCCGCTCTCGCCCTCGCCGCGCTGACCGTGCACAGCCTCTACTTCGCCTGTTTCGGCCAGCTCTGGGTGTGCGCCCGCTACGCCGCCTGCTGGTCGCGCGATCCCGGCGTGGTCGCGGATTTCACCCGCCGCCTGCTGCGCGAGCTGCGCGCGCGCCAGGACCTCGAGGAGGTCGTGATCATCGGCTCCCTCGGCCGCCGCGGGCTGTGCCCGGGGCCGCGCTCGGATGTGGATCTGCGGCTCGTCTTTCCACCCGGCACGCGCGCCTGGCTCGTCGTCAACCTGCTCCTCATGCGCCTGCGGTTTCGCGCCTTTCGCGCCGCGATCCCGCTCGACCTCTACGCCTATGATGACATCGAGGCGCTCGCCCGCTTCGATCCCGCCGAGCCCTGGCTCGTGGTTCTCGACCGGCGCGGGCGCATTCACGCACGCTTCGCCGCCACCCGCCGCCTGCTGCCATGGCCGGAGAAGTGATCTGGCGCGAATGCCGCCGGGTGTGCCTCGCCTGTTCCGCGGGCGGTCACCATGCCGAGCTCCGGCGGGCGCTCGAGGGGATCGTCTTCGAGGACGCCTTCCTCGTCACCTACCGGAGCGATCTCTGCCGCCCCGCGGGCGTGCGCACGGTCTATCATCTCGCCCATCCGAGACGCTCGCTGCTGCGCAGCCTCCAGAACGCCTGGCAGGCGCTGCGGCTCGTGTGGCGGGAGCGTCCGCAGATCGTGATCTCCACCGGCGCCGATGTCGCCCTGTTCACCATCCTCTGGGCGAAGCTGTTCGGCGCGCGCGTGATATTCATCGAGAACGGCGGCACGCTCCGCCCCTCGCTCACCGGCCGGCTCGTCTACCCCGTGGCCGATCTCTTCATCGTCCAGTGGCCGGAGATGCGGCGCTTCTACCCCCGCGCCAGGCTCGCTTCGGGACCGCTGCTTTGAGGCTGCTCGTCACCGTGGGCACGGCACGCGGCGGCTTCGATGCGCTGATCGCCGCCGCCGACCGCGCCGCAGCGACGCTCGGGCTCGCCGGCCTCGCCCAGATCGGACACGGTCACCGCGAGCCCCGTCATCTACCCTGGGTGCGCTTTCTCGAGCCCGAACGGCTGCGGGCGCTGCTCGCCCGGCGCCCGCTCGTCGTCACCCATGCCGGGATGGGAACCGTCGGCGAGGCGATGCGCGCAGGCTGCCGCATCCTCCTCGTGCCGCGGCCGCAGCGCACGAGCCGGCGCCATCCGAGCAACGATCAGCGCGCCTTCGCCCGCCGCCTCGCCGCGCTCCATCCGGTCCATCTCTGCCCCCATCCCGGGGAGCTGGAGGCGCATCTGCGGCGGCTTCGGGACGCGCCCGCGGCGCCCGTGCCCTACCGGCTCGAGAGCGACGTGCCGCTGCTGCTGCGCGACTTTCTCGCCCGCCTTCCCTGAACTGGCAGCGGCGGCGGCCTAGGCCGCCTGCAGGCGCTCCTCGCGCGGCGTGCGCCCGTACATCTCGCGGTAGCAGGTGGAGAAGTGGGAGGCGGAAGCGAAGCCGCAGGCGCAGGCGATGGCCATGATGGGGAGATCGGTCTGATAGAGGAGATGGCGCGCCCGCTCGAGCCGCAGCTCGAGATAGTACTGCGCCGGCGTGCGCCCGAGATGGCGGCGGAACAGCCGCTCGAGCTGACGCCGCGAGAGACCCACGTAGCGGGCGAGCATCTCCTGCGAAAGCGGCTCCTCGACGTTGGCCTCCATGAGCTCGATGGCGGCGAGCAGCTTCGGGTGATGGACGCCGACGCGCAGCCGGATCGGCATCCGCTGCCGGTCGTGGGGGCCGCGGATGCGGTCCACGAGGCACTGCTCGGACACCCGCGCCGCAAGGCCCTCGCCGTGGGTGCGGGCGATGCGGTAGAGCATCATGTCGAGCGCCGCGGTGCCGCCGGAACAGGTGAAGCGGTTGCGGTCGAACTCGAACAGGTCGGCGGCGACGTCGATGTCCGGAAAGGCTTCGATGAAGCCCGGCAGGTTCTCCCAGTGGATCGTGCAGCGGTGATCGGTGATCAGGCCGGCGCGCGCGAGGATGTGGGCGCCGGTGCAGAGCGCGCCGATCTCCGCACCGTGCCGGTCGAGGCGCCGCAGCCAGGCGAACAGCTCCCGGTCCTCGTAGCGCTCGGCGCCGAGCCCGCTGCACAGCACGACCGTGGGCGTCGGTCCGTCGCCGGGCTCGAACGCCCGGATCGCGCCGTCGACCTCGACCGCGATGCCGTTGCTCGCCCGCACCGAGCGCCCGTCCGTCGACAGCACCTTCCAGCAGTAGAGATTCCGCTCCGCCATGCGGTTGGCGATGCGGAGCGGCTCCACCGCGCTCGTGAACGCGATCATCGAGAAATCGGGCACGAGCACGAACAGCACGAGCTCGGGCCGTTCGCCGCCTGCCTTTTCCGCCGGCATCGCTGCCGCCTCCTCCGACACCCGCTTCTCCCGCCCCGGTATTCTAGGAACGGAACCCGCCCGCGCGCCAGTCCCCGCTTGCGGCCCGATGCGCGGTGCGTACGCGAGGTCTCCACCTGCGCCCCGGCGGCCACGCCGGCGAGGTCGCGGTGACGAAAGTCTTCGTCCCGGCTTGCCGGGCGGCGGGGTTGCGATTAGCCGATAACGGCGCGCGCCGGAGGGGAGGCGCAGGCGGTGCCACGAACGCGCTATTCCATCTTCTCGCTCCTCCGCCATGCCCTCTCGGGCCATGAGCGCTGGCCGCGGGCATGGCGGCGGGCGGAGCCGAAGAAGAGCTACGATGTCGTCATCGTGGGAGGCGGCGGCCACGGCCTCGCCACCGCCTACTATCTGGCCGCCGAACACGGAATCCGCGATGTCGCGGTGCTCGAGAAGGGCTGGCTCGGCGGCGGCAACACGGGTCGCAACACCACCATCGTGCGCTCCAACTACCTCCAGCCGGAAAGCATCGCCCTCTACGACCACGCCATGGACCTCTGGGCGACGCTGTCGCTCGAGCTCGACTTCAACGTCATGTACTCCGACCGCGGCGTCCTCATGCTCGCCCACAATCCCCACGACGAGCGGGTGCTGCGCCGCACCATCCATGCCGACCGCCTGCTCGGGGTCGAGAACGAATGGCTGTCGCCGGAAGAGGTGAAGGCCTACTGCCCGCCGCTTCGCGTCGACGGCGGTGCGCGCTATCCGATCGTCGGCGCGGCGCTGCAGCGCAAGGGCGGGGTCGCGCGTCACGACGCCGTCGCCTGGGGCTATGCGCGTGCCGCCGACGCCCTCGGGGTCGACATCGTCGAGGGCTGCGAGGTGCGCGCCATCCGTCGCGACGGCGACCGTCTCGCGGGGCTCGAGACGAACCGGGGATTCATCGCCGCGGGGCGCGTCGGCGTCGTCGTCGCCGGCCATACGAGCGTGCTGCTTTCGACCGCCGGCCTGCGCCTGCCGATCGAGAGCTTCCCGCTGCAGGCGCTCGTCTCGGAGCCGCTCAAGCCGGTGCTCCCCTGCGTCGTCATGTCGAACACGGTGCACGCCTACATCAGCCAGTCCGACAAGGGCGAGCTCGTGATCGGCGCGGGCACCGACCAGTACGTCTCCTACAGCCAGCGCGGCGGCATCCACATCGTCGAACACACCCTCGAAGCGATCCTCGAACTGTTCCCGAGCTTCGCCCGGGTGCGGATGATGCGGCAGTGGGGCGGCATCGTCGACGTGACCCCGGACCGTTCGCCGATCATCGGGGAGACGCCGGTACGGGGGCTGTGGGTGAACGGGGGCTGGGGGACCGGCGGCTTCAAGGCGACCCCGGGCTCCGGCCATCTCTTCGCCTGGTCGATCGCCAACGACCGCCCGCATCCCATCATCGCCCCCTTCGGCCTCGAGCGGTTCGAACAGGGCCGGCTCATCGACGAATCGGCGGCCGCGGCGGTGGCGCATTGACGGCGAAGCGGGGGCCCGCGGCGAAAGGCGGATGGAGGGAGACGCGCAGGCGATGCTGGAGCTGAACTGTCCCTTCTGCGGGCCGCGGCCGGAGGTGGAATTCCGCTGCGGCGGCGAGGCCGCCGTGCGGCGCCCGGATGATCCCGCGAGCTGCGGCGACCGAGAGTGGAGCGACTATCTGTGGAACCGCAGCAACCCCAGGGGACGGCACGTCGAGCGCTGGTGCCACGCGCATGGCTGCGGCCGGTGGTTCCGGGTGGTGCGTGATACGGTGAGCGACCGGATCCTCGAAGTCCGCGCCATCGGCGAAGCGGTTGCCGGAGAAGCGGAGGGGAAGGGTGACTGAGCAGCCCCTGCGCCTCCCCTCGGGTGGAAGGATCGACCGCACGCGTCTGTTGCGCTTTCGCTTCGACGGCCGCAGCTACGTCGGCCATCCCGGCGACAGCCTCGCCTCCGCCCTGCTCGCGAACGGCGTGCGGCTGCTCGCGCGGAGTTTCAAGTACCACCGCCCGCGCGGGGTCTACGCCGCGGGTCCCGAGGATCCCTGCGCCCTCGTGGAGCTCCGGCGCGACCGTGCCCGGGTGGACCCGAACAGCCGCGCCGCCGAGATCCCCCTCTACGACGGTCTCGAGGCCTTTTCCCAGAACCGTTTTCCGAGCCTGAGCCTCGACCTCGGCGCCTTCTCCGGTGCGCTGGCGCCGCTGTTTCCCGCCGGCTTCTACTACAAGACCTTCAAATGGCCCCGCTGGGCCTGGCATCATCTCTACGAGCCGGCGATCCGCCGCATGGCCGGACTCGGCCGCGCGCCCACCCTGCCCGATCCGGATCGTTACCTGCGCGCGTGGGACTGCTGCGATCTCCTCATCGTCGGCGGCGGTGCAGCCGGGCTCGTGGCCGCCCATCTCGCGGCGCGTGCCGGGGTGCGGGTTGTCCTCGTCGAACGCGAGGCGACACTCGGCGGCTGGCTCGCCCGCCGCAACGGCGCCGGAGTCGCGGTGGACGGGCTGCCGGCCGTGCAATGGCTCGCGCGCATCGAGGAGGAGCTGCGGAGCTTCGCGCATTGCCGCATCCTGACGCGGACCACGGCGGTCGGCTGCTACGACCACAACCTGGTCGCCCTGCTCGAGCGGAGCGGCGACGCGCAGGCCCAGCCGCCTCCGGGGCGGCCGCGCATGTGCCTCTGGCAGATGCGGGCGAAGCGGGTGCTGCTCGCTACGGGTGCGGTCGAGCGGGGCATCGTCTTCCCCGACAACGACCGGCCCGGGATCATGCTCGCCGGCGCGGGGGCGGACTTCTTCCACCGCCACGGCGTGCTGCCGGGGCGCGAGATCGTCATCTTCGCGAACCACGACGGGGTCTATCCGCTCGCCGCCGAGCTCGCCGCGGCGGGCGCCCGCGTGGCCCTCGCCGATGTGCGCCCGGCCGCGGCCGCCTGGGCCGAAGCCCGCGCGCGCGAGGCCGGCGTGCGGCTGTGGCCGCGGACCGTGGTGGTGGGAAGCGGAGGGCGCCGCCGGCTGTTCGCCGCCTACCTCCACCCCCTCGACGAGGACCGCGCGTTCCGGCTTCCGGTCGCGGTGGGCTGTGATGCGCTGCTCGTCTCCGGCGGCGCCCAGCCCGATCTCGCCCTCTTCGCCCAGGCGCGGGGGCGCATCCGCTTCGAGGAGGCGCGCGGCATCTGGCTTCCCGATCAGGCGCCCTGGCCGCTTTCCTGCATCGGCGCCGCGAACGGCCGTTTCACGGTCGCCGAGGCGATCGCCGATGCCGCCCGGGCGGCCGCGGAGGTGCTCGCCGCGCTCGATCGCCGCGCCCCCGACGCCCCTCTGCCGCCGGTCCAGGAGCCGCCGCCCGCGGAGCTTCTGCCCTTTGCCTGCGTGCCGCTCGCGGGCGCCGGCGAGGCCCGCCGGGCCTTCGTCGATCTCGCCGACGATGTCACCGTCGCCGATCTCCGGCTCGCGCTCCGCGAGGGCTACCGCTCCATCGAGCACGTCAAGCGCTACACCACGGCGGGCATGGGTCCGGACCAGGGCAAGACGGCCCATCCCCTCGTGCAGAACGTCGTCGCCCGCGAACTCGGGGCGCGCGTCGCCGAAGTCGGCGCCACCACCTTCCGCCAGCCCTGGACGCCGGTGCCGTTTGCGGCCCTCGTGGGAGCGGATCGCGGGCCGCTGTTCGATCCTCTGCGCCGCACCCCCACCCACGACTGGGCGGAGGCGCGGGGGGCGGTGTTCGAGGATGTCGGGCAGTGGAAGCGGGCCCGCTATTTTCCCGCGGACGGCGAGGGAATGGAGGAGGCACTCGCGCGCGAGGCGAAGGCGGTGCGCAGCGCCTGCGGCATGATCGATGCGAGCACCCTCGGCAAGATCGACGTCCAGGGGCCGGATGCCGCGCGCTTCCTCGAGCGCGTCTACACGATCCGCATCGCCGATCTCGCTCCCGGGCGGTGCCGTTACGGGCTCATGCTGCGCGAGGACGGCATGGTTCTCGACGACGGCGTCGTCACCCGCCTCGGCGACCATCACTTCCACCTCACGACGACCACCGGAGGGGCGGCCCGGGTGCATGCCTGGCTCGAGGAGTGGTTGCAGACCGAGTGGACCGATCTGCGCGTGTGGCTCACCTCGGTGACCGAGGAATGGGCGGATATCGCGGTCAGCGGCCCGAGGGCCCGCGAGCTGCTCGCGCGCGTGGTGGAGGGAGTCGATCTCGCTCCCGCCGCCTTTCCCCACATGAGCATGCGGGAGGGGCGGGCTGCGGGGGTGCGCGCGCGCATCTTCCGCATCAGCTTCACGGGCGAGCTCGGCTATGAGATCAACGTTCCCGCGGGCTACGGCCTCCACCTCTGGGAGGCGCTGCTCGAGGCGGGCCGCGATCTCGGGCTCACGCCCTACGGCACCGAGGCCATGCATCTGCTGCGCGCGGAGAAGGGCTACATCATCGTCGGCCAGGAGACGGACGGCACCGTGAGCCCGCTCGATCTCGGCCTCGACTGGCTGCTCGCGAAGCGCAAGGGGGACTTCCTCGGCCGCCGCTCGCTGGACCTGCCGGCGCTCCGCGCAGCGGAGCGGCGCCAGCTCGTGGGGCTTCTTCCCGTCGATCCCGGCGCGCGGCTGGAGGAGGGCGCGCAGATCGTGGCCGCGCCGGAGCTTCGGCCGCCGGTTGCGGCGCTCGGCCATGTGACCTCGAGCTACCACAGCCCCAATCTCGGACGGAGCTTCGCGCTCGCGCTCCTCGAGCGGGGCCGCGAACGCCACGGCGCGCGGCTGTGGGTGACCCGGCTCGACGGGCCGCCGGTCGAGGTCGAGGTCACGGCACCGCTGTTCTGGGATCCGGAGGGGAGGCGCCTTCGTGCGTGAGCCGCGGCTGCA
>CAZHHU010000011.1:15381-18672 GCA_964532215.1 uncultured Geminicoccaceae bacterium | reverse complement strand
TCCCACCGCTACGGCGAGCTGCTGCTCGCGGGCGAGGCGGCGATCAGGGCGCTGCGCGGCGTGACCCCGCTCGATCTCGACTCCTTCGCGCCCGGATCCGCATCGCGCACCCTGTGCGGCAAGGTGGATGCGGTGCTGTGGCGGGAGGGTGCGGACCGCTTCCGCTTCCTCTGCGGTCGTTCCTTCACCCGCTACCTGTTCGAGCTGCTGCAGTTCCACGCGATATCCGCCGATCCCCCCGCCCACCATCCGGCCGCGGACTGAGCGCGCGCCACCTCTCGCCTGCCGCGCCGGCTTGTAGTAGTCGGCCGGCGGAATCCCAGCAGCCGAGGAAGGATCGTGGTCAACGATCCGGTTCAGCGCGCATTCCGCGCCGGCCTCGTCGGCGCACCCTATCCCGCGGCGCGAAACGCGCTCGCCGAGATGCCCGCCCCCTTCGCGCGCGGCCCCAACGAGGAGATCGTGCTCGCCATCGAACGGCTGCCCGGGCTCGGCGATCCGCGATCGGCCTACGAGGTCGGGCGGGTGCTCCGCTATCTCGCGCAGCTCTTCGACCGCGCCGGGGCGCCCGCACGCGTGGGACGGGAGTTCCGGGAGAATCTCGCGCTCGCGGTCCTCACCCATGCGATGCGCCGCCATCCGCGGCCGTGGACGGCGGAGGACACGGTCGACATGTTCATGGAGATGTACGGCCGCGTGCTCGGCGGCGACGCGGCGGAGACGGCACGCATCCGCCGGCTGCTCCTCGAGCGGGCGCGGGGCTCGCGCGGCACGGCCACCCGCGCGCGTCGTCTCGCCTTTCTGCGACGGGGTCTGCGCTGATCAGAAGCCTGCGAGCGCCCGCTTGAGCGCCTCGGCGCCGGAATTGCGCACCCGGCCGGCGACGATCTCGCGCGGCGATACCTTGCGCCCGTAGTAGATCTCGTTCCACTCGTGGCGCGGCGTGATCACGGTGCCGTCGAAGGTCATGCCGGCGAAGAGGCCGATGTTGCGGGAGAAGATGTAGACGTCCTCGCCGAAGCGGGTGGTGGTGGCGGCGCCGGCGCCCGCGCCGAGCGGGCCGATCGCGGCACTCGCATCGACCCCGAGCTTGAACTGATGCGCGAGCAGCTTGGCGACGGCATCCTCATGCATGATCGTGAGCAGGAGATCCGAGGCCTCGCCGCCGATCTGAAGGCCGATGCTCGCCCCGACCATGACCACGAACACGGGATCGCTCCAGGCCCCGCTCTGCACATCGCGCACGAGCAGGACGCCGTTGCCGTACTGGCCGCCGACGATGAAGCCGCCGCGCAGCAGCTGGGGGATGATGATGACCCCGTAGGCGTTCTGGATGAACGGCCGGATGCCGCTGAAGTTGGGATCGGCCTTGAAGTCCTCGACGATGATGCGGGCGCGGTCGACGATCCGTTGCGGCTCGCTCACCGCCTGCCCCCGTGCGGCGAACGGCAGCATCAGGGCGAGCAGAAGAAACGGCAGGACCTTCGCGCAGAGCGCGGGCAGGCGCGTCATCGAAGCTCTCCTCCACCACTGGCACGCAGCCTAGCCGGGCCGCCCGCGCGGTCAAGCGGAGCCCGCTCTCCGCGAGGGGAACGGGCGCCGACTCGTTGCGCGCGCTCGCCCTTTGCACCTATGTTATCCCGAGCGCGACGGTGGGGTCGTCGGCAGGAGGCGGAGCGCGGTCGCATGGAGCTGCAGGAACGGCATTTCGCCATCCTCCGCCGTCACATGGTGGAGGTGATCGAGATCTACGTCGAGCTCTCGGCCCGCGAGCTCGGCAAACCCGCGCTCGATCCCCGGGTGCTCGAGGCGCTCGGGCGCGTGCCCCGCCACCGCTTCGTGCCCGAGATGCTGCAGCCCTTCGCCTACAACAACTCGCCGCTGCCGATCGGCTTCGACAAGACGATCTCCCAGCCCTTCATCGTCGCGGTGATGACCGATCTGCTCGAGCTCGAGCCGCACAGCCGCGTGCTCGAGGTGGGCACCGGCCTCGGCTATCACGCGGCGGTGCTCGCGGAGCTCGTGGAGCGGGTGTGGACGGTGGAGATCATCGAGGAACTCGCCGCCTCGGCGGAGGAGCGCCTTGCCGCGCTCGGCTACGGGAACGTCGAGATCCGGGTCGGCGACGGCTCCCAGGGCTGGCCGGAATTCGCGCCCTTCGACCGCATCCTCGTCACCGCCGCGGCCGAGTTCGTGCCCGCGGCGCTGCTGCAGCAGCTCGCGCCGGGCGGGCGCATGGTGCTGCCGACGGGGGTGCCGGACGATCAGAAGCTGTCGGTGGTGGAGAAGGACCGGCGCGGGCGCACCCGCATCCACGAGATCATGCCGGTGCGTTTCGGCGAGCTCGAGACGGTGCGCTGAGGGAGTCAGGCGAGGCCGCGCGAGCCCGGCTTCTCCGCTGGAATCGCCGCGAGCTCGGGCGGCACCTCCTCGGGCGCGTAGCTCGGAAGGTCGAGCTGCAGCAGCGGCACGAGCGGCACCCCGATCTCGGCCCGCCCGCCGCTGCGATCGACGAGGCAGGCGGCCGCCACCACCTCGCCGCCCGCCTCGCGCAGGCAGGCGATGCATTCGCGCGTGGACAGGCCGGTGGTGACGACGTCCTCGGCGACGAGCACCCGGGCGCCGCGGGGAACCGTGAAGCCTCGCCGCAGGGTGAAGCGGCCCTGGATCCGCTCGGCGAAGATGGAGAGACAGCCGAGCTGGCGCGCGAGTTCGTAGCCGAAGATGATGCCGCCGAGGGCGGGGGCGGCGACGATCCCGGCCGCGAAGGGCCGCAGATGTTCCACCAGCATGGCGACGAGACGCGCCGCCCGGCGGGGATCCATGAGCAGGCGCGCGCACTGGAGGTAGACGGGACTGTGCCGTCCCGAGCTGAGGATGAAGTGCCCCTCGAGCAGGGCACCCGCGGCGCGGAACTCGGCCATCACCGCCGCGCGCCGGACTTCGTCGCGGACGACCGGCTCAGCCACCGGGCCGCTCCACATGGGTGACGTGGGGGGAGGAGCGGAGCGCCGCGAGCAGCTGATGGAGATGCTCGACGTCGCTCACCTCCACGTCCATGAAGATCTCGTAGAGCTCGCGGGTCTTGCGGCCGAAGCGGAGGTCGGCGATGTTCACGCCCATCTTGCCGATGGTCGTGCTCACATGGCCGAGCACGCCGGGCCGGTTGAGGGCCATGACGCAGATCCGGGCGCGCGCCCCCTCGACCTTCACCGCCCGGTTCCAGAACAGCTCCATGATGCGGGCGTCGCCGTCGCGCACCCGGGCGAGCACGTGGCAGCTGCGGCGATG
>CAZHHU010000011.1:13100-15281 GCA_964532215.1 uncultured Geminicoccaceae bacterium | reverse complement strand
TGATGCGGGCGTCGCCGTCGCGCACCCGGGCGAGCACGTGGCAGCTGCGGCGATGCACGGTGACCGGGCGCCCGGTGCGGATGACGCCGAGGATGTCGTCGCCGGGAATGGGGTGGCAGCACTTGCCGTAGGCGAAGGCAAGCCCCGCGGGGAGCCCGAGGATGGGGCTCGCGTCCTCTCCCTCGCTCCCCTCGCGCTCCTCGCGTGTCGCCGGGCGCCGGCGGCTGCGGCGGAAGGGCAGGATCTTGGCCGTGGTGCCGCGCTCGCTGCGCCGGAGCTCGGGCCGCAGGGTCTCGAGCAGGAGGCGGGGATTGAGCCGCCCCTCGCCGACCGCCGCGAGGAGGTCCTCGAGGCTGCGGAAGTCGAAGTGCCGCCGCGCCTCCTCGAGCTGTCGCTCACCGAGCGGGATGCGCTCCGCGCGCGCGAGCCGCTGGAGCAGTTCGCGGCCGCGGGCGATGAAGGCATCGCGCTGGCGCATGCGCAGATGGCGCCGGATCCGCGCCCGCGCCTTGCCGGTGACCACGAAGCGCTCCCACTCCGGTGAGGGGGCGGCGTTGCGGCTCGTCAGGATCTCCACCTGATCGCCGTTCTGCAGCCGCGTATCCAGGGGCACGAGTCGGCCATCGATCTTCGCCCCCGCGCAATGGTCGCCGATCTCGGAGTGGATCGCATAGGCGAAGTCCACCGGAGTCGCGCCGCGCGGCAGGGCGACCACGTCGCCGCGGGGGGTGAACACGAACACCTGGTCGCGATGCAGGTCGAGCTTCGTGTTCTCGAGGAATTCGTCGGGGCTCTCGGCGTGCTCGAGAATGTCGAGCAGCTCGCGCACCCAGCGGTACTGGCGCCCGTCCGTCGGCGCCTGGCCCTGCTTGTAGGCCCAGTGCGCGGCGACGCCGGATTCCGCGACCTCGTGCATCTCGCGGGTGCGGATCTGGACCTCGATCTTGCGGCCCTCGGGGCCGAGGACGGTGGTGTGGAGGGAGCGGTAGCCGTTGGGCTTGGGAATGCTGATGAAATCCTTGAAGCGGCCCGGGAGCATCGTGTAGCGGGCGTGGATGACGCCGAGCGCCGCGTAGCACTCCGCCACCGTGCCCACGATCACCCGGAAGGCGACGATGTCGGAGAGCTGCTCGAAGTTCACGTTCTTGCGCTGCATCTTGCGCCAGATGGAGAGCGCCGTCTTTTCGCGGCCCTCCACCTGCGCCTCGATCCCCGCCTCGGCGAGCACGCGCTCGAGCTCGCGGCAGATGCGGCCGACGAGATCGGTATCATGAAGGCGCAGCTGGGCGAGGCGGTGGAGGATGCTCTCGCGCGCATCCGGCCACAGCTCGGCGAAGGCGAGATCCTCGAGCTCCGTCTTGATCCGGTTCATGCCGATGCGCTCGGCGAGCGGCGCGTAGATCTCGAGCGTCTCGAGCGCGATCCGGCGGCGCTTTTCCGGGTCGCGGATGTAATGCAGCGTCTGCATGTTGTGCAGGCGGTCCGCGAGCTTGACGAGGAGCACGCGGATGTCGTCGGACATCGCGAGCACGAGCTTGCGGAAGTTCTCCGCCTGGGCGCTCTGCACCGACTGCGGGCGGATCTTGCCGAGCTTGGTCACGCCGTCCACGAGGCGGGCGACGGTGGGACCGAACAGGCGCTCGATCTCCGCGAGCGGCACGCCCGTATCCTCGACCACGTCGTGCAGCAGGCCGGTGGCGATCGTCGCCGCATCGAGCTTGTAACGGGCGAGGATGCCGGCGACCTGGACGGGATGATGGAAGTAGGGATCGCCCGAGAGCCGCTTCTGTGCGCCATGCGCCTTCATGGCGAAGACGTAGGCGCGGTTCAGCAGTTGCTCGTCGACGCTGGGATCATAGGACTTGACGAGTTCGACGAGCTCGTACTGGCGCAGGATGCCGTCCCGCCTGCCGGAACCCTCCTGCGCCGGCGCGGCACGGGGTCCGGCGGGTGTCGGCGAGGTCGCGGCCCCGGAGCCGGGCATGCCGCGTCCTCCTCCGCCATGGCCCGCTCAGTCCTGATCCGGGACGTCGAACTCCGCATAGCTCTGCCCCTCGGGCAGCGGCTGAGCGCTCCCCTCCTCGCCGGCATCGAGATGGATGGGGATGAGCTCGGAGATCTCCTTCTCCGGATCGTGGGGCTCCTCTTCGCCCTGGGCGGGCAGCGGCGTGTGCCGCCTGA
>CAZHHU010000011.1:0-13000 GCA_964532215.1 uncultured Geminicoccaceae bacterium | reverse complement strand
CGCGGCGTTGAAGCCCGGGCGGCGCGGCTCTAGATCGGAGGCGGTCGGGCGAAGTTCCGGATTTCGCCCTCTGCACCGGGGTCCGAAGCGATGGAGTCGGGGGAGCCGGTTCCCCTCGTCGGCGTTACCTGCTGCCTGCGTCGTACCGAGGCGGCGTTCGCCCACCAGGTCGGCGACAAATACGTCGATGCCGTCGTCGACGGCGCCGGTGCGGTGCCCGTGCTCGTGCCGGCGCTCGGCCCGCGGCTCGATGGGGACGCCGTGATCGCGCGGCTCGACGGCCTCCTCGTCACCGGAAGCCCGTCGAATCTCGACCCGGCCTACTACGGCGGCCCGCCGGCTCCTCCGGGCGATCCCGCCGATCCCGCGCGCGACGCGACGACGCTGCCGCTGATCCGCCGCGCGCTCGCCTGCGGCCTGCCGCTGTTCGCGATCTGCCGCGGCATCCAGGAGCTCAACGTGGCGCTGGGCGGCACCCTCCATCCGGCCCTGCACGAGGTTCCGGGGCGTCGCGACCACCGCTCGGACAAGAGCCGACCGTATGAGGAGCGCTACGGGCCGGCGCACCGCCTGCGGCTCGTGCGGGGTGGCCTGCTGTGGCGTCTTCTGGGCGGCGTCGAGGAGATCGAGGTCAACTCCCTGCACGCTCAGGGCATCGACCGGCTCGCCCCGGGCCTCGCCGTCGAGGCGGTGGCGGAGGACGGCACCATCGAGGCGGTCCGGGTCGCGGAGGCCGAGGCCTTCGCCCTCGCCGTGCAGTGGCATCCCGAGTGGCGCGTGTGCGACAATCCCGTCTCCCGCAAGCTGTTTTCGGCTTTCGGCGAAGCCGTGCGGGCGCGCGCCCGGCAGAGGTTCGAACATGGATCCGGAGAAACTTCACGCCTGTTTCGCGGGCTGGCTCGGCGAGCATAGGATCACCGAGGTCGAGTGCGTCATTCCCGACGTCAACGGCATCGCCCGCGGCAAGATCCTGCCGGCGGACAAGTTCCTGCGCTCGATCCGCGAGGACACCCTGCGGCTGCCGGAGAGCATCTACGTCCAGACGGTGACCGGAGAGGATCCCGAGGAGCAGGTCGTCGATCCCATCGACCGCGACGTGCGGCTTCGGCCCGATCCCGATTCGATCCGGCTCGTGCCCTGGTATGAGGAACCCACGGCCATCGTCATCGCCGATGCCGTCCATCACGACGGCAGCCCGGTGCGCATCGCCAGCCGCTATGTGCTCGAGCGCGTCCTCGCCCTGTTCCGCGAACGCGGCTGGCAGCCCATCGCCGCGCCCGAGCTCGAGTTCTACCTCACCAAGATCAATACCGATCCGGACTATCCCCTGGAGCCGCCGGTGGGGCGCTCGCGCCGTCCCGAGACGGGCCGCCAGAGCTTCGGCATCGACGCCGTCAACGAGTTCGATCCCGTATTCGAGGACCTCTACGACTGGTGCGAGATCCAGCACATCGACATCGACACCCTCACCCACGAGGCGGGCGCGGCGCAGATGGAGATCAACTTCAACCACGGCGATCCGCTCGCGCTCGCCGATCAGGCCTTCCTCTTCAAGCGGGCGCTGCGCCACGCCGCGCTCAAGCACGGCATGTATGCGACCTTCATGGCCAAGCCCATCGAGACCGAGCCCGGCTCGGCGATGCACGTCCACACGAGCCTCTATGATGCCGCGAGTGGCCGCAATCTGTTCGCGGGGCAGGGCGGGGAGCGCTTCTCCCGGCTCTTCTATCACTTCGTCGGCGGGCTGCAGAAATATCTCCCGGCGGCGATGCTGCTCTTCGGCCCCAATGTGAACTCCTACCGCCGGCTGCGGCGCTATTCCACCGCCCCCATCAACGTCCACTGGGGCATCGAGAACCGCACCGTGGGGCTCCGCGTCCCGGCCTCGACCCCCGAATCGACGCGGATCGAGAACCGCGTCGCCGGCGCCGATGCCAATCCCTATCTCGCCATCGCCGCCACCCTGGCCTGCGGCTGGCTCGGCATCGAGCAGGAGCTCGAGCCCACCGATCCCGTCAAGGGCAGCGCCTACCGCCTCGCCCAGACGCTGCCACAGCAGATGCCCGAGGCGATGCGCAAGCTCTCGACCAGCGGTCCGCTCAAGGAGGTGCTGGGCGAGGACTTCGTCGAGGTGCTGCTGGCGGTGAAGCAGACCGAACACGATGCCTATCAGCGGGTGATCAGCTCCTGGGAGCGCGAGCACCTGCTGCTCAACGTCTAACCCGTCGCAGCGGGAGCCCCGGGGTGCAGCAACGCGACGACAGGACCGCGCGCTGGCAGGCGCTGGACGCCCGCCACCATCTCCATCCGTTCACCGTGTTCCGGGAGCTCGCGGCCACGGGCGCGCGCATCATCACCCGCGGGGAGGGCTGCTGGATCGAGGACAGCGAGGGCAACCGCATCCTCGACGGCATGGCCGGGCTGTGGTGCGTCAACCTCGGCTACGGCGAGGAGCGCCTTGCCCGCGCGGCCTTCGAGCAGATGCGCGAGCTCGCCTACTACAACACCTTCTTCCAGTGCGCGACACCGCCCGCGGTCGAGCTCGCGGCCGCGATCGCGGGCCTCCTGCCGCAGGGCTTCGAGCGGATCTTCTTCGCGAACTCCGGCTCGGAGGCCAACGACACGGCGATCAAGGCCGTCTGGTACTACTGGAACCTCGAGGGGCGGCCGGAGAAGAAGATCCTGATTTCGCGGCGGCTCGCGTATCATGGGGTGGGTCTCGGCTCGGCAAGCCTCTCCGGGCTCGCCCCCATGCACGCGCCCTTCGACCTGCCGCTCGCGCGCTTTCGACACATCGGCGATCCCTACTGGTACCGCGATGGCGGCGGGCTCGATGGGGAAAGCTTCGGCATCGCGGCAGCCCGCTGGCTCGAGGAGGAGATCCTGCGCGTCGGTCCGGAGCGGGTCGCCGCCTTCTTCGGCGAACCCGTCCAGGGCGCCGGTGGCGTCATCATCCCGCCCGCGAGCTACTGGCCGGAGATCGCGCGCATCTGCCGCCGATACGACGTGCTCCTCGTGGCCGACGAGGTCATCTGCGGCTTCGGGCGCACGGGGCGGTGCTGGGGATTCGAGACCTTCGACTTCACCCCCGACATCGTCACCATGGCGAAGGGGCTTTCCTCGGGCTACCAGCCCATCGCCGCGGTCGCCTTCGGCCCCCGGGTGGGCGAGCGCATCTTCGCCTCCGAGCTCGAGTTCGCCCACGGCGGCACCTGGGCCGGCCATCCCGTCGCCTGTCGGGTGGCCCTCGAGACCCTGCGCATCATGAGCGAGGAGGGGCTGTTCACCCGCGCCGGCGGCCCCGCCGGCACCCTCTTCCGCAGCCGTCTCGCCGAACTCGCCGATCACCCGCTCGTGGGCGAGGTGCGCTGCTGCGGCTTTCTCGCCGCGATCGAACTCGTCGCCGACAAGGCGACGCGGCGCCCCTTCGCCCCCGAGCGGCGCGTCGGCATCCGCGCCCGCGAGCTCGCGCTCGAACACGGTCTCGTCATGCGGGCGGTGCGCGATGTCATGGTGCTCGCGCCGCCGCTCGTGATCGCGGAGGAGGAGATCGAAGAGCTCGCCCGCCGGGTGCGACGCACGCTCGATGCGCTCGCCCGGGAACTCGCGGCCGAAGGCGATGGCAGCTGAGCGGGCGCATGATCTCGAAGCCGAAAGGCGCCGCTACCGGCGCGCGCTCGAGCGGGCGCGCGAGGAGATCCCGCGTCGGCTCGCGGCCCTGCCGGAGGTCGAGCGGGTGAGCCTGTTCGGTTCCTTCGCCCGGGGACGGCGCGACCTGCTCACGGATCTCGACCTGCTCGTGGTCATGCGCACGGATCTGCCTTTTCTCGCGCGCCTCGCACGGCTCCACGCGCTGCTCGCCGATCTCGGGGTCGATCTCGACATTCTCTGCTATACGCCCGAGGAATTCGCGCGTATGAGGACGGCGCCCTTCCTCCGCCGGGCGTTGCGCGACGAGGTCGTGTTGTATGCGAAGGAGTCCACGGGCCGAGGCTGAGCGCTGGCTGGAGCAGGCGGAAGCCGATCTGGGCTGGACCCGGCGGCTGCGCGACGAGGGTGCGCATCATCTCGCCTGCTTTCTCGCCCAGCAGGTGGCGGAGAAGGCTCTGAAGGCCGTACACTATGCGGACGGTGCGGAGATCGTCCTCGGCCATTCGGTCGCACGGCTGTGCTCCGAGGCGGGGGCGCGCCATCCCGAACTCGCGGCCGGCTGCGCACGCTGGGCGGTGCTCGATACCTATTATGTGGCAACCCGCTACCCCAACGGACTGCCGGACAGCATCCCGGCGCGCGTCTACACCGCCGAGGAAGCGGCGCGGGCGGTGGCGCTCGCGGAGGAGGTCGTGGCGGCGGTGCGCGCAGTGCTCGAACCGCGGCCCCCGGCGACGGACTGATCCCGCGCTCGCAGCGCCCGCCGGCCGCTCTCCGGCGGTGGCGGGCATGCGCATGCGTCAGAACCTCCGCTGCGCCGCAGACCGGCCCGGGCCGTGGCCGGCGCGCAAGGGTGCCGCAGGCTCTCGATCGCGCCGCCTGCAGCGCCCAGATGCTGGAGCGTGATGAGGGAGAGGGTGATGTTCGAGGAGCGGGAGGTCATCACCCGCATCGTCGGGCTCGATCGCCGACGTCTTCGGCGCTGGGTACGCCGCGGCTGGGTGCGACCCGCGACGGGCCCCGCCGGCTGGCTGTTCGACGAGCTCGATCTCGCCCGGCTGCGCCTGCTCGTGGAGATGCGCGAGGAGCTCGGGCTCGAGGAGGAGACGATCGCCCTCCTCCTGCCGGTGCTGGATCGGCTCTACGCCACCCGCCGCCTCCTCAGGCGGCTGCTCGAGGCGCTGGGCGAACTGCCGGAGGCGGAGCGGCGCCGCATTCTCGCGCGCCTCGAGGAGTGAGCCGCAGGCGCGCCTCGCTCACACCGCGAGGCGTTGCGGGGCGGGGTGTGCCGCGTCCATCACCAGCTCCCTTCGCGGCGCTGGCGGAAGCTGCTCCGGTGCCTCGAGGCCCTGCGGCCGCATGCTTGCCGTCCCGTCCCATTCCTCGGCCGCGAACAGGCGTCGGCTGCGGGCGACGAACAGCGGGGCGCGCTCGCCGCAGCGGGGGACGGCGACCTGCAGCTGCAGCCGGTCGCAAAGCCGCGCCGCCCCGTCGCCGAGCGCCGCCCTGATATGAAGCGGTGCGGAGGCTCCATCGGCGCCGGGAAGAAGCAGCAGAAGGCTGCTCGGGCCGGCGCGGCCGAGGTCTGCACCATCGCCGAGCCCATCGAGGAGACGGTCGGCGAGATCGCCGAGAAGCTCATCCTGCTCCATCGGGTCTGTCCCGGCATCCGAGCTGGGAGCAGGCAGGACCCGGAGCTGGGCGAGGGCGAAACCGCCCCGGCTGCCGCGGAGGCGCTCATAGCGCCGCATGACGAGCTGCTCGAGCTGTTCGCGGCGCAGCAACCCCGTTGCCGCATCGTGGAGATGGGGCAGCTCGAGCCGCCGCCGCAGAGCCGCGAGCTCGGCGGCGACCGCGGCTGTGGCGCGCAGACCCGAGAGTGCCTGCCGGAGATCTTCGATGAGCTCAGGCCCGAGGCGGCGCAGATGGCGCAGCCGCACCCCGATCAGGGCGCGGGCGCCGGCCGCACCCTCCCCGCACTCGAAGCGATCGACGAGACGGAGGAGCTCCGGCCGCCGCGTCGCGAGACGCCCGGCGAGGCCGCCCTTGCGGGATGTCCCGGGGCCCGTGAGGCGGGCGCACAGCCAGCCGTCGCGGCGGCCGCTTGCGAGGTGGAGGCCGAGGCCGGCGCGGCCGCACAGCCGCAGCGCCTCGGCGCCGAGACCGAAGACGGCGGCCGCGAAGCGGATACGGACCGCGCGCGGGGCACCGAGTGCGGCGGCGACGCGATGGGCGAGGGGGCGCAGATCCCCGACCGCGTCCTCACCCTGCAGCTCCAGCCGGAACAGCCGGTTTCCTCGCAGACAGCGTACGATCGCCATGCGGTCCTCGTCCTCTGGGCGGGGGCGGCCGATGCCGCCGCCTCTTCCCTAGTGCGCAACGGTTAATCGCCGGTTAACGCTGTCCGGCGCGGCTTCGCCTTGCCGAGGCGCGCACAAGAGGCCATGCTTGGCGGGAGCATCGAAGCCCGGCCGGGTTGCGGGGAGGGGCGATGGCGCGATGTCGGGCTCGCCTGCTCCTGCCGCTTCTGATCCTGCTCACGGGCATCGGGGCCGCCGCAGGGGCGGAGCGGGCGCAGCTGTATACCATCGAGGGCCCCATCGGGCCCGCGACGAGCGACTATCTCCACCGCGGCTTCGCGCGCGCGGCCGAGCGGGGGGCGGCGATCGTCATCCTCCGCCTCGACACCCCGGGCGGGCTCGATACCGCGATGCGGGAGATCGTGCGCGACATTCTCGCGAGTCCGATCCCGGTGGTCGCCTGGGTGGGACCGAGCGGCGCGCGGGCGGCGAGCGCGGGCACCTTCATCGTCTATGCCGCCCATGTCGCGGCCATGGCGCCGGGAACGAGCATCGGCGCCGCCACGCCCATCGCCCTCGGCGGCCCCACGGGCGCGCCCGAGCAGCCCGAGGGCGGCGAGGGCGGGGGCGGACGTCCGCGCCGCCCGGGGCTGCTGGACAAGGCCCTCGAGGATGCCGCCGCCTACATCCGCTCGCTCGCCCGCATGCGCGGGCGCAACGTGGAATGGGCCGAGAAGGCGGTGCGCGAGGCTGCGAGCATCTCCGCCGAGGAGGCGCTGGAGCTCGGGGTGGTGGAGATCCTCGCCCGCGATCTCGAGGAGCTCCTGCGGAAGCTCGATGGCCGCGAGGTGGAGGTGGCAGGGCGGCGGCTGCGGCTCGAGACCGCGGAGCTCGAGATCGAGACCGTGGCTCCGGACTGGCGGGCCCGGCTGCTCGCCATCATCACCAATCCCAACGTCGCCTACATTCTCCTCCTCATCGGCATCTACGGCATCATCCTCGAGTTCTACAGCCCCGGCCTCACCGGCCCGGGTCTCGTCGGCATCATCTCGCTGCTGCTCGCCCTCTACGCCTTCCAGGTGCTGCCCGTGAACTACGCCGGGCTCGCCCTCGTGCTGCTCGGCGCCGGTCTGCTCGCGGCGGAAGCCTTCGTCGGCGGCTTCGGCGCGCTCGGCGTGGCGGGAGTGGCCGCGCTCGCCATCGGCGGCATCATGCTGTTCGACACCGAGGCGCCGGGCTTCAGGGTCTCGCTGTGGGTCGTGGGCGGCATGGCCGCCGGCGGTGGCGGGGTGCTGCTCACCGCCGTCACGATGATCGCCCGCAGCCGACGCCGGCCGGTGGAGATCGGTCCCGAGCGGATGACCCGGGAGCGCGCGGTGGTGCTCGAGTGGCGCGGGAAGGAGGGAACGGTGCGCTTCGAGGGCGAGGTGTGGCAGGCGCGCAGTTCCCGCCCTCTGGCGCCCGGCGAGGAGGTCGTGGTGGTCGCACGGCGCGGCCTCACCCTCGAGGTCGAAGCCGCAACCCGCGAGGAGTGAGATCCATGTTCGCCTTCACGCTCGCCGCCATTCTCCTGCCCCTCCTGGTGGTGCTGAGCTCGCTGCGCGTGATCCGCGAGTACGAGCGGGCGGTCGTCTTCCTTCTCGGCCGCTTCTACCGCGTCAAGGGACCGGGGCTCATCATCGTCGTCCCCGTCATCCAGCAGATGGTGCGGGTGGATCTGCGCACGCGGGTACTGGACGTGCCCACCCAGGACGTGATCTCGCGCGACAACGTCTCGGTCAAGGTCAACGCGGTCGTCTACTACCGCGTCGTCGATCCGCAGCATGCGGTGATCCGGGTCGAGGACTTCGAGCTCGCCACGAGTCAGCTCGCCCAGACCACCCTGCGCTCGGTCCTCGGCCAGCACGAGCTCGACGAGATGCTCGCCGAGCGCGACAAGCTCAACGCCGACATCCGCCGCATCCTCGACGAGCAGACCGACGCCTGGGGGATCAAGGTCTCGAACGTGGAGATCAAGCACGTCGATCTCGACGAGAGCATGATCCGGGCGATCGCCAAGCAGGCGGAGGCGGAACGGCTGCGGCGGGCCAAGATCATCGGCGCCGAGGGCGAGTTCCAGGCCGCGGAGCGCATGCTCGATGCCGCCAGGATCATGGCCCAGCGCCCGGAGGCCATGCAGCTGCGCTATCTCGTGGCGCTGCAGGAGATCGCCAACGAGCGCAGTCAGACCATCGTCTTTCCCTTCCCGATCGAGCTCGCGAACATCCTGCCGCGGGGGTCCGCACCCGGGTCATGAGCGCAGAGGGCGGCAGCGAACGCAACCGGCGCATCGCCGAGCGCCTGCGGCAGGCGGCGGAGCTGCTCGAGGCCCAGGGCGCCAACCCCTTCCGCGTGCGCGCCTACCGCGAGGCGGCACGGGTGGTGGAGACGCTGCCGCGCGATCTCGCCGAGATCCTGGAGGAGGAGGGACTGAGGGGACTGCAGGCGCTTCCCCGGGTCGGCCCCGCGCTCGCTCAGGCGATTGCCGAGATGGTACGCACGGGACGCTGGAGCCAGCTCGAGCGGCTCAAGGCCGAGGTCGACCCGGTGGCGCTGTTCGCCACCCTCCCGGGCATCGGCCCCGAGCTCGCACGACGCATCCACGAATCCCTCGGGGTCTCGACCCTCGAGGAACTCGAGGCGGCGGCCTGGGACGGCCGGCTCGAACAGGTCGAGGGCATCGGCTCCAGGAGGGCGGCGGCGATCCGCGCCGTCCTCGCCGAGCTCCTGAGCCGGGCCCGGCCCTGGCGGCGCAGGCCGCCGCTGGAGGAGCCCGATGTCGCCACCCTGCTCGACGTCGATGCCGAGTACCGCGCGCGGGCGGCGCGCGGCGAGCTTCCCCTGATCGCACCGCGCCGCTTCAATCCCGCCGGCGCGGCCTGGCTCCCGGTCATGCACACGCGCCGCGGCCCCTGGCACTTCACCGTCCTCTACTCGAACACCGCCCGCGCACATGAGCTCGGCCGGGTGCGGGACTGGGTGGTCATCTACTTCTACCGCGAGGACCGGGCCGAGGAGGGGCAGCGCACGGTCGTCACCGAGAGCCGCGGCCCCCTCGCCGGAAAACGCGTGGTCCGCGGCCGCGAGGCCGAATGCCGGGCGCATTATGCCCGCACCACACGGGGTTAGGCGAAGTCCCGCCGCGGCTGCAGGCCGCGCGCGCAATCCCCATATCAAGGCCGGATGCCCGGAGGAAACGGAGGTTGGGATGTCCTTCACCGGTCTCGACGTGTTCGACCGCACGCTCCAGATCACCAACATCTGGCTCAAGGAGCTGATGGAGAAGCTCGGCACCGAAGACCGCCACCGCGCCTATCTCGCCCTGCGCGCGACCCTGCATGCGCTGCGCGACCGGCTGCCGGTGGTGGAGGCCGCCGACCTCGCGGCGCAGCTGCCGATGCTCGTGCGCGGCTTCTACTACGAGGGCTATCACCCGGCCGACAAACCGCTCAAGGAGCGGCACAAGGAAGAGTTCCTGGCCCACATCCGCGATCAGTTCCGCAAGGATCCCGACGTCGATCCGGAGGAGATCGCGCGCCGGGTGTTCGAGCTCCTGGATGAGAAGATCACGCGGGGGGAGATCGAGGACATCCGCCACGCCCTGCCGAGGCACATCCGCGAGCTCTGGCCCGAACGCTGAGCCGGGGCCGGGCGGTGGCGCTCACAGCAGGGGGTCGGGCACCGGGCGGCCGGCGAAGAAGGCGTCGAGATTGTCGAGACAGCGAAAGCCCATGGCGTTTCGCGTCTCGACCGTGGCGCTGCCGATGTGGGGCAGCAGATAGGCGTTGTCGAAGGCGAACCAGGCGGGATCGACGTCGGGTTCGTTCGCGAACACGTCGAGCCCGACCGCGAACAGCTGTCCGCTTCGCAGCGCCTGCATGAGCGCCGTCTCGTCGACGAGATTGCCGCGGGCGGTGTTCACGACCACCGCCCCGCGCGGCAGCAGAGCGATCCGCCGCGCATCGAGAAGGCCGCGGTTTTCCGGGCTCCCGGGGCAGTTGAGCGAGAGGAAGTGGCAGAGGGGCAACATCTCGTCCAGGGTTTCGTGATAGGTGGCTCCCTGTTCGAGATCGGCCGGAAGGCGGTTGCGGTTGTGGTAGTGGATCACGAGACCGAAGCCGCGTGCGCGGCGGGCGAGCGCGCGGCCGATCCGCCCCATGCCGACGATGCCGAGATTGCGCCCTCTGAGCTCGAGCCCGAGATAACCCGTGGGGCTCCAGCGCCGCCAGCGGCCCTCGCGCAGGTCCCGCTGCGCGCGGTAGGCGAGGCGGGCCGCACCGAGCAGGCAGAGCATGGCGATGTCCGCAGTGGCCTCGGTGAGCACGTCGGGGGTGTTGGTGACGACGATGCCGCGCGCGCGGCAGGCGTCGAGGTCGATGTGCTCGAACCCCACCGAATAGGTAGCGATGATGCGCACCCGCGCGGGAAGGGCCGCGATCATCTCCGCGCTCCAGCGCTCGCCGGCGGTCGTGAGTATGGCATCGGCGCGGGCGGCCTTTTCGACGAGCTCCTCGGGGGTGTATTGTCGGTCCTCGGTATTGAGGAGGGGGGTGTAGTCGCGGCGGAGCCGCTCTTCGACCGCCTGCGGCAGTCTGCGGGTGACGAAGACGACCGGTTTCTCGGCGTTCACGGCCCACCTCCCCTCGGTTCATCCTCGTGAGGCCAATGCCACCGTCCCGGCGCTGTCGCAACCGCCGTTCGAGAAAGGGAGCGCACCGCGTGCCGCGTGCTCTGATCCTCGCCCTCACCCTCCTGCCTCTCCTGCTGCCTCCGGCGCCCGCCGCGGGCGCAGCCGTCAAGCTGCTCTCCCACCGCGCCGCCTACCGCCTCGAGCTCGCACCGGACGAGCAGGGGGCGGTGCCGCTCGCGGTGCAGGGAGCGCTCGTCATCGAATGGCGGGCGAGCTGTGCGGGATGGCTCAGCCGCCAGCGCCTCGGCTTCGTCGTCCACGGACCCGACGGCCCCGCGGTTTCCTATGACGTGCGCTTCTCGAGCTGGGAGTCCCGCGACGGCACGCGCATCCGCTTCGCGCTCCGCTCCTACGACGGCAGCGAGCTGTTCGAGGAGTACCGGGGCCGGGCCGTCCTCGAGGGGACGGGGAGACCGGGCCGGGCGGAGTTCGACATCCCCGGCGATCTCGTGCTCGAACTTCCCGCTGGGACGATCTTTCCGAGCGAGCAGATGCGCCGTCTCGTCGCCGACGCGAGAGCGGGCCGCCGCCTCGCCCAGTACATGGTGTTCGACGGCTCGGGGCCGGAGGGGCTGAGCACGGTGACCGCGATCATCGGCCAGCGGCGCGAGGTGCGCCTCGAGGGCGGCGCCCGCGGCGAGCGATGGCCGGTATCCCTCGCCTACCACCGTCCGGGAACCACGGGCGCGCCCGAATTCGAGATCGCCTTCGAGCTCGACGACGGCGGCATCCTGCACGAGGTGCGTCTCGACTACGGCGAGTTCGCGCTCCTGGGCCGCCTCGAGAAGCTCGAGATGCTGCCCGATCCGGAATGCGAGTGATCAGCCCTCGCGGGCCCGGGCGCGGCCGAGCCAGGCCGCACCGCGCACCCCCGAACTGTCGCCGTGGAGCGCGGGACGCAGCGCGGTGGTGACGCGATCGGAGAACACGTAGCGGGGCCACAGGCGGGGTACGTTCTCGTACAGCCGCGCGACGTTGGAGAGGCCGCCGCCGAGAACGACGACGTCGGGATCGAGCAGGTTCAGCACGGTGGCGAGGCCGCGCGCGAGCCGGTCCTCGTAGCGGCCGAGCGCGGCTTCGGCGTCCGCCGCTCCCGCTTCCGCCCGGGCCACGATCTCCGGACCGGCGAGCGGCGGGCCGCCGGCTTCGCGGAAGTCGCGCTCGAGGCCCGGTCCCGAGAGCCAGGTCTCGATGCAACCGTGAAGACCGCAGTAGCACTCGGGGCCGGGCCGCTCCTCGTCGCGCGGCCAGGGCAGGGGATTGTGCCCCCACTCGCCGGCGATCGCGTTCGCCCCCCGCAGCACCGCACCGCGCACCGCGATGCCGCCACCGACGCCGGTTCCGAGGATGACCGCGAACACCACCTCGGCGCCGGCCGCCGCGCCATCGGTCGCCTCCGACAGGGCGAGGCAGTTGGCGTCGTTGGCGAAGGCCACGGGACGCTCGAGCAGGGCCTCGAGATCGCGATCGAAGGGGCGCCCGTTGAGCCAGGTGGAATTGGCGTTCTTGATCAGCCCGCTGGCAGGAGAGATGGCGCCCGGATGGCCGACTCCCACCGTCGCCCGGACACCGAGCGCGGCCTCGGCCTCGGCGATCATGTCGCGGATCGTGCGCAGCGTGGCGTCGTAGTCGTGGCGGGGCGTGGGCCGCCGGCGACGCCACAGTTCGCGGCCGGCATCGTCGAGGGCCGCGACCTCGATCTTGGTGCCTCCGAGATCGACGCCGATCGCCACCGTCATCTCGAGATCTCCCCGACTTCAGACACACCCTGGGGCGCTCTGAGCGCCTCCCCGCACCGGCTGTTAACAAATTCTTAACGTAGCGTCGCGATCCTGCCGGCCGAAGGAACAGCTCGGCTGGTCGTCATGATGCAACAGCGCTTCACCCTCTTCGCGCGCTTCCGGGCCCTGCTGCGCGACCGCGAGGGCGCGGTGGCGATGATCGTGGGGCTCGCGGTGATCCCGATCCTCCTCGCCACCGGGCTCGCCATCGATGCCGGGCGCGCGCTGAGCGTGCGCTCACGCCTCGCCCAGGCGGCGGATGCGGCGGCACTCGCGGCCGGGCCGGTGGCGGGAACGGACGCCTTCGAGGACAAGGCGCTGCGCATCCTGGAGGCGAACTTCCGCGACGAGAACATCGAGATCAGCGGCGTCGAACTCCAGTTCGACGAGAACACCGGACGCGTCACCCTCGTCACCCGGGCCAACGTGCCCACGACCTTCCTGCGGGTCGCGGACATCGACAGCATCGAGGTCGAGACCCGTACGGTGGTCGTGCGCGAGGTCAATCCCATGGAGGTCGTACTCGTGCTCGACGTGAC
>CAZHHU010000010.1:31525-43185 GCA_964532215.1 uncultured Geminicoccaceae bacterium | reverse complement strand
CTGCTCGGCATACCCCATACCCTCGCCGAACTGGGCATTCCCCGCGAGGCTTACGGGGCGCTCGCCGAGGCCGCCGTCCGCGACCCCACCGCTGCCGGCAACCCGCGTGCGCTGGATGTGGAATCGGCACGGCATATCTACCTGCGGGCGCACCACGGCGAGCTCTAGAACCGTTCACAGCACGCTCCCGGGAACGCGATCGCAATTGAGGCGAGAGCGACCGCGGAGGCTGCTAGGCTTCCCGCGCCCATCGAAAAACGCGGGAGGTTCATGGAGATGGCCAGAAGCGGGTGGGAGCACGATCCCTCTCTTCGGCGCTACCGCGGGGGACTGCTCGCGGGGTCGGCCCTCAGCGGCACCGCGGCCGCGGCGCTCGGCGCCGGACTGAGCGGCATCGCCCCGGGTGCCGCCGAAGCCGCCGTGGACAACATTCAGCTCGGCCTTGGCGGTTTTCTCAACGAGTATCTCTTCGCCACGAGCGTGGACGAGGACAGCGCAGATACGCGAGATTTCAACGCTGCCGCCACGCACTTCGACGGTGAGGTCCAGTTCTCGGGCAAGGTGACCTTGGACAACGGCCTCACCTTTGGCGCTCAGGTCGAGCTGGAATTTCCCACCGTGGGAGATCAGATCGACGAGGCCTTCATGATCGTCGAGGGAAGCTTCGGGCGCCTTGTCCTCGGCGGAGACAACAGCGCGAGCTACACGATGGGCTTCGGGCTCTGGGATCCCTTTGTCGGCGTGCCCATCAACTCGGGCTGGGTGAGCGATTTCGCGCCGCCGCCACCGGGAATGACGATCGCGTTCCGCAGCCCGGCAGTCAGCACCGCCATCGACATCCAGAACGACGACAACACGTTCAAATACTTCTCACCGCGCGTCGCCGGCTTCCAGTTCGGCGTCAGCTACACCCCGAACGCGAGTTTCGGGGGCAATCCCACAAATGGTGCCGTCGACCTCAACGGCTTCACCTATGACAATGGCTGGTCCGTCGCAGCCAACTACATCGGCAATTTCGGCGATGTGGAGGTCGGCGTCAGCGGGGGCTATGCCATGGCCTTCGCCGGGGACGCCGTCGAGGCCGCAGGCGGCGATGATATCCAGCAGCTCATGACCGGCGGCTATGTGAAGTTCGGGAGCTTCAAGCTTGCCGGTTCCTACGCCAACGAGCTCGAGGGACGGATCAGCGACGGGGGTGCCGTCTCCACCGAGGGCCAGTCCTATGTGGTGGGCCTGAGCTACACCACCGCTCCCTGGACACTCGGCGTCGCATATTTCCACGGAGAGGTCGAAGGACAGACGGCGATCAGCGGCGACGACGAGCAGGACGTTCTGTCCTTTGGCGTGGCGTACAAGGTCGGACCGGGAATCGATGTCGCCCTGAACGCCCTCTACGCCAACTATGACACCGACGAAGGCCAGGATTCGGACGCCTTCGCGGTCAGTGCCGGATTCGGCCTCGCCTTCTGAGGCGTATTGTCGATGCTCACGGTTGTCCGGCCCGGGTCCTGCAGGCGGCCCGGGCACATCCCACGCGCCCCCCTCTATGGCATCCTCTGGCTCGCTTCCTATCCCAAATCGGGCAATACCTGGGTCCGCGCATTCCTCGCCAATCTCTTCGCTGGCGGGCAGACG
Source organism: uncultured Geminicoccaceae bacterium (assembly GCA_964532215.1). GTDB lineage: Bacteria > Pseudomonadota > Alphaproteobacteria > Geminicoccales > Geminicoccaceae > HRBIN39. The sequence goes on along the minus strand of CAZHHU010000010.1, from coordinate 41,550 downwards.
CCGGTTCCTCTCGATCAGCTGCCCGCATGGGCGATAGGAGACAATTTCTGGATCCACTACGAGGCAGTCTCCGGCAAACGGCGCGGAGAACTCACGGAGGACGAGCTGCAGCGGCTGCGGCCGCTGGTTCATCGTCGCTTCGCGAGCATGCGCGGCGAAACGGCGATCGTGAAGACCCACAGCCTCTGCGGCCATGTGGACGGCCATCCCCTCATCACCGGGGAAGTCACCGCGGGCGCCGTGTACGTGGTACGCAACCCGCTCGATGTGGCCGTATCCTTCTCGCATCATTACCAGACCACGATCGAGCGGGCGGTCGAGGCGCTGTGCCGGGAAGGCAACTGGCTGCCGGCCAGCGAGCGGCTGCTGCGCCAGTATATTGGAAGCTGGTCGCAGCATGTGCGCAGCTGGACCGAGGTGCCGGGGCTGCAGCGGATCGTCCTGCGTTATGAGGACCTCCTTTCCAACCCGCTGTACCATTTCGGGCGCCTTGTCACCTTCCTCGGGCTGCCGAAGGACCCCTTCCGCCTCGCGCGTGCGGTCCGCTTCAGCAGTTTCCAGGAACTGAGCCGCCAGGAACGGCAGCACGGGTTCGTCGAGGCGCGCCCGGATCGGCGCGTACGCTTCTTCCGGAGTGGCCGTGCCGGCGTCTGGCGAAGCTATCTGTCGCCGGCTCAAGTGCGACGCATCGTCGAGGCACACGGCGCGGTCATGCGCCGGTTCGGCTATCTCGACGGGCTGGGGGCGCCCGGGGCATGAACCGGGGTACGCCGCTCGCCCGCAGGCTCCGCGTACGGGCGCGCCCCCACGCCCTGCCCGTGGGCCAGGCGCTGCGGCTCGCATTCGCGCTGCTGGAACAACAGCGGGTGGAAGAAGCCCGCGGTCTGTTCGAGGCGGTCCGCACCGCGGCACCTTTTCATCCGACGGCGCTGACCATGCTCGCCTCGCTCGCTTATCGCCAGGGAAACGAGCCCCTGGGCGAGGCCTATCTCGAACAGGCGATCGAGGTCTACCGGCGGGCACTCGCGAAAAGTCCGGGAGAGCCGGGCCTGCTGGCCCCCCTCGTGAATCTCCTGCTCGCGCGCGAGCAGGAGGAAACCGCGCTGCGCTATGCGCGCGAGCTCGACATGCCGCTCAATCCCTTGCACAGCGACCACGCAGGCTTCGCGGCCCGGATCCAGCGGGCACGAGCCCTCGGCATGCCCACGGTGCTGCTGGTCACGATCCCCAAATCGGCGAGCGAAACCATCTGGAACCGGCTCGCCGGCGGCCTCGCTCTCGCCCAGGCCCATCTCTCACTCGGCCTCTTCCCCCACTGCCTGCTGCTCCCCTGCCGGCTCCGGGCGGTGCGCGGCGGAGGCCTCGCGGCCAAGGAACATATCTTCCCGAGCCAGACCAACCTCGCCCTCCTCGCCGAGGCCGGGCTGCGACGCGTCTTCGTTCATCTCCGCGACCCGCGTCAGGCGACCCTGTCCTGGGCGCATTTCGTGCTCCACGACATAAGCCGCCGCAAACTCGGCCCGCTGTGGCGGCGCACCGTGCCGCCGCGGGCGGTTCTCGAGCGGGGGTTCGAGGCCGTGCTCGACTGGTCCATCGAGCGGGTGCTGCCTCTGTATGTCGCCTTCGCCCGCGCCTGGACGAGGTTTGCCGAAGCGGGTCGCGGGTTCGAGATCGCGCTTGGGACATACGAGGCCTTCCTCGACGATCCCACGGCCTATCTCCGTTCCATTCTCGCCCATTTCGGAATTGACGCGGCAGCGTACGATCACACCGCTGCCGCGGCGGCGGAGAGCGTCCATCTGCGGCGGGGCCGGAAGGAGGAATGGCGGGAAGTGTTCACCGCCAGACAACGGCGGCGCACCGCCGCATTGCTCGATCCCGAACTGTGCCGGCGTTACGGCTGGAAGGAGTGAGGAGGGAGTCCACCATGAAGGCATCCAGACCGCTTCGACGCTTCCTTTCCCTGCTCTTCCTGCCAGCGCTCGCGGCCTGCGGCGGAGCAAATCCCGGCACCCGCTATCCGGTGAGCGGCGACATGGCGCGGCAGAGCCACGATATCTACGCAAGCCCTGCCGAACGTCAGGGGAGCCTGGTCGATGCGGTACCCAGCGCCAGGCGCATCTTCGGCACGCCGCGCGTGGATCCCCTGACCGGGCAGCGCCTGACCTGGGGTATCTACGGTCAGGAAACACCGCGAGACGGCGTCGAGCTCACCGGTCTCGAGGCCGGAGTTCCGGTGCCGCCCGTGACCGACGATCCGGCCCCGGGTGCGGTCTCCGAGCGCAGTCGGGCGCTGTGGAAGGCGGCGATGGAAGTCGTGAGTCTGATGCCCCTGCGCATGACCGATCCCGCCAAGGGGGTCATCCTCAGCGACTGGTATACGCTTCCCAAGTTCCCCGATCAGAGGGTCAAGGTCGGCATCTACGTCATCGGCCGCGCCCTCACCCGGGAATCCCTGCGCGTCACAATACAGCGCCAGCAGCGCAACAATGAGGGCGAGTGGCGCGACGTACCCGCCGCTCCGGGTTCGATCGTGGAACTCGAGCGCACCATTCTCCGGCGCGCCCAGGAACTCGCCAGGCTGCAACTTCCACCGGACTGAGCAGAGCGCCTTCACGCTCGCGACCGAGCGGCGTCAGCCCGCGCGGAATATCCGATAGGCGCCGTGGGCGAGGGCGAGCAGTTCGCCGGCCTCGCTGCCGGCGCGGAGCTCCGCGTGGGTGTGGGCGATGGTGCGGCCGAGGTATTCGACCCGCCCGATCGCCAGCACGGGACCCGGCTCGACGCCCCGCGTAAAGCTGGTCGACAGCGAGACGGTAACGAGCCGGGCGGGCCCACCGGCCCGGGCATGCACGGCAACGCCGCCCACGGTGTCGAGCAGGGCGAGCGTCACGCCGCCATGGGCGAGGCCGTACTGCGACAGGTGCCGACGCTCGATCTCCAGCGAAAGCCGCGCCGAGCCGTCCGCCGCGATCCAGACCCGATATCCGAGCCAGTCCTGGAACGGACCCGTCCAGAGCACCCCGTCCGGATCCCCCGCACTCGTCATGCCACACTCCGGTCTTGGTGCCATCGCTGCGGGCGCTAGTTACGGGGAGGTGGCGTCTTGGGGAAGAGTGTCCGGTGAGCCGACTCGACAGCTTCATCCGGCGCCTGCTCGCCCAGCGCGCGTGTCTCGATTTCGCCTGTGCCGCGATTTCGGACCTGCCGGGGCCGGTTCTGGAGCTCGGACTCGGCAACGGCCGCACCTTCGATCACCTTCGCGAGCGGCTTCCGGAGCGTGAGATCTTCGTGTTCGAGCGCGAACCGCGTCCGCACCCCTCCTGCTGGCCCGAACCCCGCTATCTCGTGCGGGGCGATCTCGAGCAAACGCTGCCGCAGGCGCAGCGCTGGCTTTCCGGGCGCGTCGCCCTTGCCCATGCCGATCTCGGGACCGGCGACGAAGAGCGCAACCGGCGTCTCGCTTCCTGGCTGTCCCGTGCCCTGCCGCCGCTTCTGCGCCCGCGCGCGATCGTCGTCAGCGACCAGGCGCTCGAGGCACCGCAACTCGAACCCCTGCCTCTCCCCGAAGGTGTTCAGCCCGGCCGCTACTTCCTCTATCGTCGTCGCGGAGAGGGGGGCTGTGCCGAGGAGCGTGATGGCAACCGGCGATGATTTCTGGATCCGCTTCTGGGGCGTGCGGGGTTCGATCGCCTGTCCGGGACCCGAGACCGTGCGCTACGGCGGCAACACCGCCTGCCTCGAGATGCGCTGCGGTCAGATCCGCCTCGTGTTCGACGCCGGCACCGGCATCCGTCGCCTCGGCATCGAATGGGAACGCAACCGGCAGCGGCTGCGCGCCCACATTTTCCTGAGCCATCTCCATTTCGATCACATCAGCGGCCTGCCCTTCTTCCGTCCCGCCTACGATGCCGAAAACTGCTTCGAGCTCTGGTGCGGTCATCTGCTGGCCCGCGGCACACGCCTGCAGAAAGCGCTTCAGGCGCTCATGCAGGCTCCCTTCTTCCCGGTGCCCCTCGAGGTGCTGCACGCCTGCATGGCGTTCCACGACTTCGAGGCCGGAGCGGTGCTCGAACCCCATCCCGGACTGCGCATCTACACCGCACCGCTCAAGCATCCCGGCGGTGCCACGGGTTACCGGGTCGAATACGGCGGCCGCGCGGTGTGCTACGTGAGCGACACCGAACACGAGGAGGGGCGGCGCGATCCGGATGTCCTCGCGCTGATCACCGACGCCGATCTCGTCATCTACGACTGCACCTATACGGACGAGGAGTTCCCCGAATATCGGGGCTGGGGGCATTCCACCTGGCAGGAGGGGGTACGGCTGTGTGAGGCGGCGCCGGCCGGTCGTCTCGTCGCCTTTCACCACGACCCCCGCCGCGACGACGAGGCGCTCGACCGTCTCGCCCAGGAACTGGACCGCGCGCGCCCCGGCTCGCTGGTCGCGCGCGAAGGGCTCGTGCTCGTTCCGTGAGGAGCGGGCGCTCTGCCGCGAGGCGGGTGCTTTCGACCGTCCGCCGTCTCGCGACCGTGCTCGGTCTTGCGCGCTGCGGCATCTACATCCCATATCGCGAAGCTGCGGCGCTCGAGCCCTGCGACTATCCGGCGATCGCAGAACTGTTCGCGGCGCGGGAAGGAGAATTCCGCCGCTGGCTCGAGGCCGTCGACCGCTACAGGGTGCCGCTTTCCCGCGTCGGTGGCCCGCCGCCGGCACCGCGCTTCGACCAGGACTGGTTCCCCCGGCTCGATGCCGCCCTCGCCTATGCCGTGATCCGCGAGCTCGCCCCGGCACGCATCATCGAGATCGGCTGCGGTCACTCGACCCGGTTTCTCGCCCGGGCGGTGAGCGACGGCCATCTCGCCACGCGCCACATCTGCATCGATCCGGCGCCGCGCGCGGGGCTCGAGGCGCTCGCGGTCGAGCACCATGCCCTGCCCCTCGAGCGGGTGGCCGAGAGCCTTTTCCAGGAACTCGCCGCAGGAGACGTGCTGTTCGTCGATTCGAGCCATGTCGCGGTGCCCGGCAGCGACGTCGATCGCATCCTCCACCGCATTCTGCCGCGACTCCCCCGCGGCGTCGTGCTGCACTTCCACGACATCTTCCTGCCCGATCCGTACCCCGCGGCCTGGGCTCATCGCGCCTACAACGAGCAGCTTCCGCTCGCCTCCTGGCTGCTTGCCGGCGGCCTCGAGCCGATGATCGCGAGCCACTGGGTGACAACCCGGCGGCCGCACTGGATCGAGGCGTGCTGGATCGGGCGCATTCCGCTCGCCCCCGGGGTGTGGGAGTCGAGCCTCTGGGCGGTGCGCCGCTGAAGGATCGCGCAGACGGTCAGGCGGCCATTTCGCGGCGGTGCGCCTCGACCAGCCCCGCGAGCGACTCGAAGCGGAAGTCGGGCCGCACCTGTTCTTCCACGGCCGGGGTCGCCCCGCCCGGGCGTCCCGCCCGCCGGTCGATCCAGCAGGTGGCGAGACCCGCCTTCCGTGCCGGCAGGATGTCGTGGAAGAGGCTCTGGGCGACATGAAGGATACCCTGGCGCGGAATGCCGGCTTCCGCGAGGCGGTCGATCATCCAGCGAAAGTTCCGCGGATCGGGCTTGTAGCTGCCGATGTCCTCGGCCGTGAACAGGAAGTCGAAGGCAACCCCAAGCAGGGCCTGAGACCGGGCGAAACTCGCGCGGTCGACATTCGACAGCACGGCGAGGGGGAAATGCTCGCGCAGATAGGCGAGGGCCTGCACGGTGTCCGGGAAGGGCGGCCAGTTCCCGACCGAAGCGCCGAAGGCCTCCGCTTCCTCCGCGCGGACCTCGAGCCCCAGGCTCTCCCCGATGCGATACATGACCCGCTCGAGAATGCGGGGATAGGGCGCGCCCGGGGTTGCCCGCTGTTCGGCCGATTCCCAGGCGGCGAACAGTGCGAGCAGATGCTCTTCCCCCACGCCGCTCGCATGACGGGCGAGCCAGGGAGCCAGGGCGTCGCAGATGCCCCGTTCCCAGTCGATCAGGGTCCCATAACAGTCGAAGGTGAGGATGGCGAAGTCGCAGAGACGCACCGCAGTCCGCCGACGGCCTGCCCCCGGAAGGATGCGATAGCCTGACACGGGCCAGAGGTCCAGCGCGACTTGCCACCTCAGGAGAGATCGCTGACCTTGCCCCGGTCCATCGGGGCACCTATAGCCCTCGCACGGACGTCGCCTGGGAGGAGAGGATCATCCATGCGCCGACGCGAACTGCTGGCCTTCGTATCCCTTGGCGTGGGCATCCCGGCGCTTGCGCGGATTGCCCGGGCCGCCGAGGTCTCGGAGCAGGTCCTGGGTGACGCCGCGGCACCGGTCACCGTCGTCGAGTACTTCTCCTTCACCTGCCCCCACTGTGCGCGCTTTCACGCCGAGACCTTTCCGGAGATCAGGAAGCGCTACATCGACACCGGAAAGGTCCGGTGGGTGTTTCGGGATTTTCCCCTCGATCGCTACGCTCTGTTCGCAGCGGTGATCGCCCACTGCGCCGGACCCGAGCGCTACCCGGCGTTCGTCGAGGTGCTGCTCGAGACGCAGAAGCAGTGGGCCTTTGCCGACGATCCGGTGACGGCTCTCAAGAACCTCGCCCAGCTCGGCGGCCTCGCCCCGGAACAGGTCGACGCCTGTCTTCAGGATCAGAAGATGGTCGATGCGGTGCTGAAGATGCGTCTCGAGGGTGAGCGCAACTACGGCATCGATTCGACGCCGAGCTTCCTCATCGGCGGCCGCAAGTATGCCGGCGCCGCCGACGTCCAGACCTTCGCCGCCCGGCTCGACGCCCTGCTGCGCTGAACCCCGGCGCAAGCTGCGTGGGGGCTTTTCCCGACAGCGACCGGGTGGTATGTTGACGCCGCCTCAACATCCGCCGGTAGCGCATTGAAATTCCTCGAACTTCGGATCACCGGGTTCAAATCCTTCGCCGACCCGGTCACGCTGCCCATCGGCGACGGGCTCACGGGCATCGTCGGCCCCAACGGCTGCGGCAAATCGAACATCCTCGATGCGCTGCGCTGGGTCACGGGCGAAAGCTCGGCCCGGGGCCTGCGCGGCGGGGAGATGGAGGACGTGCTGTTCAGCGGCTCCGCGACCCGGCCGGCGAGCGACGTCGCCGAGGTTGCGCTGCTTCTCGAGGGGCCGATCGCAGGGCACGCCGCAGGCGGGGAGACGCTGTTCGTCAGCCGCAGGCTCGAGCGTGGCCGTGGCTCCAGCTTTGCGATCGGCGGCCGCGAGGTCCGCGCGCGCGACGTTCATTTCCTCTTCGCCGACGCGGGCAGCGGCGCCCGCAGCGCGGCCTTCGTCAGCCAGGGGGAAATCGCCGCCATCGTCGATCGGCGCCCCGAGGAGCGGCGCCGTCTGCTCGAGGCGGCGGCCGGGATCGGTGGGCTCCTCGGACGGCACCGAGAGGCCGAGGGACGCCTGCGACAGACCGAAAGCAATCTCCAGCGCCTGCGCGAGCGGCTCGAGGTCCTCGGCGCGCAGCGCGACCGCCTTGCCCGTCAGGCGCGCGAGGCGGAGCGCTATCGGCGCATCCAGGAAGAGACCCGCCGCCTCACCCGGATCGCCCGCCTGCTCGAATTCTGGCATGCGACCACGCGACTCGAGATGCAGCAGCGGGAGCGCGATACGCGCGCAGCTGCGGCCGCCGCAACGGAGGTCCGCCTCAGGCAGCTCGAGAAGCGGCATGAGGAGCTGGACGCCAGGGCACGAATGCTCGCACGCCAGCGAAGCCACATCGAGACCGAATGCGCCCGTCTCGAGGAGCGCGAACGTGCCGCCCGGCAGGCGCAGCTTCGCCGCGAGCAGGAGCTGCGGCTCAGAGCCCAGCGACGGCAGCAGCTCGAGCACCGACGGGAGGCGGACCGGGCCCGCCTCGAGGCCCTGGAGCGAAAGCGCCAGGAGCTCGCCCGGCGGCGACGGGATCTCGAAGAGGACGAAGGGCGGCGGCAGCAGCAACGGGAGGCGGCGGAGCTGCGGCTTCGCACGCTCGCGCAGGCGCTTGCCGAAGCCCGCGCCGCCAGTGAACGGGCGCGGGGAGAATGGGAGGCGGCGAGGATCGCCCTCGAGCGGCTCGAGGCCGAACGGGAGCTGCTCGCCGCGCGCCGGCAGGAGCTTGCGAGCGAAACGGCGGAGGCGACCGCGGAGGACGGCGACACGCCGGCAGAGCTCGAGCGACGAAGGAGCGAACTCCTGGCCGAGCGCGAGAGGGTCGCCGGCGCGGAAGGTGATCTGGCCGAGCGGCTGCGAACGGCGGAAGCCCGAAGGGCGGAATGCGCGCGGGAGCTCGAAGCCGCGCGCCGAGACGCGGAGGCCGTTCGCACCGCGCGTTTCGCGCGCAGGATGCGTCTCGAGGAGGGCGCGGGACGCGTCCGCCATCTCGAGGAGCGCCTTGCCGGACTCGACGCTCTGGCGCGGGAGCTCGCCCGCAGCCTCGAGCAATGCTGCCGGCGGCAGGTGGAGCTCGGCGAGGAGGACGGAGAAGGCCCGGAGCCCATCGAGGGGCGGCTGCGCGAACTCGAGCAGGAGATGGAAGAGGACGCCGCACGCCTGCGGGAACTGGATGCGCGCCTGGAACAGATGCGCAGCTCGCTTTCGAGCCGCAGCGCCCGGCTCGCAAACCTCGAGCGCCGGATCGACGCGCTCGATGCCGAGATCCGGGCGCGCCGGGAACTGCTGGCGGAGATCCCGGAACGGGCCCTCGTGCGCTGCATCCGCGTAGCACCCGGCTACGACCGGGCGCTTGCCGCACTTCTGGGCGAGGAGCTGCTCGCGGCGACGAGCCCCGACGCACCGGCCTTCTGGCGCCAGGATGGCCAGCGCCGTCCACAGGCCATGAGCTGGCCGGCGGGGGTGGAGCCGCTTCTCCATGCCATCGAGAATGCGCCCGGTCTGGCCCGGCTGCTTGCCCGTGTCGGGGTGGTCGAGGCGGAGCGCGCGGAACGGATGCAGGACAGCCTTGCGCCGGGACAGGCGCTTGTGAGCCGGGATGGCGGGTTGTGGCGATGGGACGGCTTCGTGCGCCGCCCCGGAAGCGCGGGCGCGGCGGCCGAGCGCCTCGCCCAGCGCCAGCGCGTCGAGGCCCTGGAGCGCGAGCGCGCGGCGCTCGTGGAGGCACGGGATGAGCTCGTGCAAGAGCGCACCCGTCTCCGGCAGCAATGCGCGAAACTCGAACAGGCGCGCGCGGCGGAACAGCATACGCTGGATGCACGCGCCGCCGAGCGCAAGAAATGCGAACTGAAGCTCGCGGAACTGCGCCAGCGCGAAGCCGAGCGCGCACGCCGCCGGGCCGAACTCGCGGAGGAGGAGAAGGCGCTGCGCGCCCAGATGCGCGATCTCGATGACCGACGCCGCGCGACCGCCCGCGAACTCGCGCATGCGCGGGACGAGCTCCGTCGTCTCGAAAAGGAGCGGGACGGACAGGAAGACGGTGCACGCATGGAGGAGCGCATTCGCGAACTCGAGGCCGAGCTCGCGCGGTGCGACCGCGCCATCGCCGGACTGCGAAGCCAGCGCGAGCAGCTCGTCGCACGCGCGCGTGAGCTCGCACGCGAACTCGAGACACTGCGCGAGCGTCAGCTGCTGCGCGAGCGGCTCGAGGCACGCCGGCAGGCGGCAGAGCGGGCACGACGGCAGCTCGCCGAGCTCGATGCCCGCGTCGACCGGCTCGACGCCCGGATCGCCGCCGCTGCGCGAGATCTCGAGGCCCTGAACGCGGCCTGTGCGGAGCGCGACGCGCGTTGCCGGGAGCTCGCGGAGCTTGAGGATGGGATACGGGCGGAGCGCGCGCGACTGGTGCGGGAGAGCGAACTCTGCAGCCTCGAGCAGCACCGCCTCGATGAAGAGCTCGAGCGGGCGCAGGAGGAAAAGGCCCGCCTTCAAGAGGCTCTCGGGGGACTGGACCGCGAGCTCGAGAGTCTCCTGGTCGAACAGACGGATTTCTGTGCCGACGAGGATGCCCCCGAGCGCTGGCGCGATCAGCGCCGACAGAGGGAAGAGGAGCTCGTCCGGA
>CAZHHU010000010.1:25297-31425 GCA_964532215.1 uncultured Geminicoccaceae bacterium | reverse complement strand
GCCCCCGAGCGCTGGCGCGATCAGCGCCGACAGAGGGAAGAGGAGCTCGTCCGGATCGACGAAGCGAGCGCCGGGGTGCAGCGTGAACTCCAGCAGATCGGCGAGCAGCTGAGCGCGGCCCGTGAGGAGCTCGCCCGCCTGCAGCGTGAGCTCGCCGCGATCGAGGCGGGGTGCGGTCATGCGGCGGGGGAGCTGCGCCGCGTCCGCGAAGTGCTCGCGCGGGAGTTCGGCCGGGTCCCCGAACTGGATGCCCAATTGCGCGAGGAGCTCGCAGGCCTCGCCCGTGAGTGGCCGGCGGAGCGGCTCGAGCGGGAGCTCGGCAGACTCGCACGGGCACGGGAGCGGATCGGAGCCGTCAACCTGCGGGCGGTGCAGGAACTTGCCGAACTGGAGGCCGAACTCGGCGGGCTCGAAGGGGAAGCACGGGAGCTCGAAGAGGCCATGGCCCGACTGCGGCGCGCCATGAGCCGGCTGGAGCGGGAGGCTCGGGAGCGGCTTCGATGCACCTTCGGCGAGGTCGACCGGCAGTTCCGGGTGCTGTTCCGGCGCCTGTTCGGCGGCGGTGAGGCGCGGCTCGAGCTTGTGGGTGATGCGGACCCGCTTCGCTGCGGTCTCGAGCTGCTCGCCATGCCTCCCGGCAAGAAGCTGCAGCATCTCGGCCTGCTTTCCGGCGGCGAGAAGAGTCTCGCGGCGCTGGCGCTGCTGTTCGCCTTCTTCCTCGCCTACCCGAGCCCGCTGTGCGTGCTCGACGAGGTCGATGCGGCGCTCGATGACGCCAATGTGGCGCGCTTCGTGCGGGTCATGGAGGACGTCGCGGCGGCGACCGGCGCGCGGATGCTCGTGGTCACCCACCACCCGCACACCATGGCGGCCATGAACCGGCTCTATGGGGTGACGATGGTCGAGCGCGGGGTGAGCCGGGTCGTGGCGGTCACCCTCGCGGAGGCGGAACCCCTTCGCGCCACGGCATAATGCCGCATCGAAACGGCCCGTGTTGACACCTCCGGGCCCGCTCCTTAGGTTTGCGCCGCCTTCGCGGGCAGGGCCGCGACCGGGCCCGGATGTGCTCGCCAAGGCGCGATGAATGGCGCAGGACGAGCGGCCACCTTCTTTCGAGCGCTTCGACGCCGAGCTCGCTCGGTTCCGTGAGCGGCGCAGACGCCGGGCGGCCCGTTCGGGCCGGAAGCGGGCGCGTTCGGCTTACAGTTCCGGGCTCCAGGCAGGGATCGAGATCTTCGCCGGGTTGCTCGGAGGTCTTGCCCTCGGATATGCGCTCGACGCGTGGACCGGCCTGCGCCCGTTGTTCCTGGTGCTGTTCCTGATCCTCGGAGGTGCCGCCGGCCTCCTCAACGCATACCGGGAGCTGCGGAGGATGGACGGCACCCCAGGCGAGCGCCGACGGGACGGGCAGCAGGGGAACGGAGCGTCGGGCGGTCGAGACGGGACAGGGTGAAGCGGTGGCAAATCCTCTCGAACAGTTCGAGATCCATCCCATCGTGCCCATCCTCGTAGGCGGGGTCGACGTGAGTTTCACCAACGCCTCGCTGTGGATGGCCGTCGCCGTCGCCAGCGCCTATGGCTTCGTCATGCTCGGAACCCGCCATCACGCGCTGGTTCCCGGGCGTCTGCAGAGCATGGTGGAGCTCGCCTACGAATTCGTCGCCGGGATGGTGCGGGAGAACGCGGGCAAGGAGGCCATGCGCTACTTCCCGTGGATCTTCACCCTCTTCATGCTCGTCTTCTTCGGCAACACGCTCGGCATCATTCCCGGCGCCTTCACCTTCACGAGTCACATCATCGTCACCTTCACTCTGGCGATCGGGGTGTTCATCGGCACCACCGCCGTGGGCATCTACCTTCACGGGCTCCGGTTCTTCACCTTCTTCGTGCCGCCGGGTGCGCCCAAGCTCATGCTGCCGCTGCTCGTGCCGATCGAGATCCTCTCCTACTGTTTCCGGCCGATCAGCCTGTCGATCCGTCTCTTCGTCAACATGATGGCCGGTCACACGATGCTGAAGATCTTCGTGGGCTTCGCGATCGCCCTCGGCATCCTGCTCGGCCTGCTGCCCTTTTCGGTGACCGTGGCCCTCATGGGATTCGAAATCGTGGTGGCCTTTCTTCAGGCCTACATCTTTACCGTGCTCACCTGCCTCTACCTTCACGACACGATCCATCTGCACTGACGGCGGAGCACGGGAATATCGGCTGGTTCTGTCAACGGGAGAAGCGAAATGGAGCTCGATGCCGCAAGAATGATCGGTGCCGGTCTCGCGACCATCGCCCTTTTCGGGGTCGGTGCGGGCATCGGCAACATCTTCTCCACCCTGATCTCGACGGTGGGACGCAACCCCTCCGTGCAGCAGCGGGTATTTCCCTACGCGATCGTCGGCTTCGCCCTGGTCGAGGCCGTCGCGCTTTATGCGCTCCTGATCGCGTTCATCATCCTGTTCGTCTGAGCCGGCGCTTACCCCCGGCCCGGGCTCGACCCCGGATGCGAACGGAGGCGCGGATGAAGCCGAGCAGCGCGATGCTCGCCGGCACGCTGGGCATGCTCTTGGGCGCGCCGGCGCTGGCCGCGGAGGGGGAGGAGGCCACGCGCGGCCTGCCCCAGTTCGACCCCTCCCACTTCGCCAGTCAGATCTTCTGGCTGCTCGTCGCCTTCGCGGTGCTCTACTACCTCTTTACCCGCAAGGGGCTGCCGCGCGTCGCCGAGATCCTCGAGGCACGGCAGGATCGCATCGCCGCCGATCTCGATCAGGCGGCGCGCCTGCGCAAGGAGGCGGAGGAAACGCTCGCGCGCTATGAGGCGATGATCGCCGATGCCCAGAGCCGCGCGCACGAGAGCCTCCGCCTCGCCCAGGAACGCCTCTCGGCCGAGTTCGCCCGCAGGCAGGCCGAGCTCGACCGCGAACTCGGCGAACGCATCCGCAGCGCCGAAGCAGGCATCGAGGAAGCGCGACGGCGTGCTCTCGCCGAGGTGGACGAAGCCGCTGCCGAAGTCGTGCGGGCCGCGGCTGCCCGGCTTGCCGGACTGAAGCTCACCGCACGCGAGACGCGCGCGGCGGTGAAGCAACTGACCACGGAGCGCATCGGAGCATGAGCGAATTCCTGCTCCTCATCGCCCTTCTCGTCCTCGCGGCTCTCATCTGGAAGCCCATTCGCGAGCACCTGCTGGGGAGCCTCGATGCCCGTGCGGCCAAGATCCGGGCCGATCTCGACGAAGCGCAGCGGCTGCACGAGGAGGCGAAAACCCTGCTCGCGAAATATCAGAAGCAGCTTCACGAGGGGGAAAAGCTCGCGGCCGACATCATCGCCCGGGCCGAAGAGGAACAGAAGCGGCTCCAGCAGCGCATGGAGGCCGAGTTCGAGGCGCTGGTCCGACGCCGGACGCAGCAGGCGGAAGATCGCATTGCGCAGGAAGAAGCGCGGGCGGTTGCCGAGGTGCGGGCGCGCGCTGCCGAGATCGCCGTCGCCGCCACGCGGCGCGTGCTCGAACAGCGGATCGACAGCAAGCGGGCGCAGGCGATCCTGGCCGAGGCGCTGGACGAAGTCACCGCCAGGCTGCATTGATGCGGGCGGAAAGCCCGACAGGCGGGGTGCGATGGAGATCAGAGGACAGCTGGCGCTCGTCACGGGCGGTGCTTCCGGGCTCGGAGCGGCGACCGTGCGCATGCTTGCGGATCAGGGGGCAACGCCGGTGGTCCTGGACCGCGACGCGGAACGCGCCGCCACGCTCGCAACGGAGCTCGGAGTGCCCTGGGAGGCGCTCGATGTCGCCGACGCCGAGGCCGCGGAGCAGGTCTTCACCCGCCTGCGCGAGCGGCTGGGCGCACCCCGCATTCTCGTCAACTGCGCGGGCATCGCACCCGCAGCCAGGATCGTCGGCCGCAGCGGGCCGATGAGCCTCGAGGCCTTCGAGGCCGTCATCCGCGTCAATCTGCTCGGCACCTTCAACATGCTGCGTCTCGCCGCCGCGGCGATGGCCGGGCTCGAACCCCTCGATGACGGAGAGCGAGGCGTGATCGTCAATACCGCCTCGGTTGCCGCCTTCGAGGGCCAGATCGGGCAGGCGGCCTATGCGGCTTCCAAGGGCGGGGTGGCCTCCCTCACCCTGCCGGCGGCGCGGGAACTCGCGGCCCACGGAATCCGGGTCGTGGCCATCGCCCCGGGCCTGTTCGCAACCCCGCTTCTCCTCGGCATGCCTCAGAACGTCCAGGACTCGCTCGCGGCGACCGTGCCCTTCCCGCAACGGTTCGGGCGGCCGGAGGAATACGCCTCGCTCGTGCGCGAGATCTGCGTCAATCCCATGCTCAACGGCTGCGTGCTGCGCCTCGACGGGGCCCTGCGCATGGCCCCCCGCTGAGCGGGCGGTGAGCGATGCTCCGGGGGGCGCGGCTGCTCGTCGACCAGCTCGTCGAAAACGGCGCCGAATTTCTGTTCCAGGTGCCGGGCGAGAGCTTTCTCGCCGTCCTCGATGCGCTCCATGACGAGCCCCGCCCGCGCCTCGTCACCGGCCGTCAGGAAGGCGGCGTGGCGATGATGGCCGAGGCCTGCGGCAAGCTTACCGGGCGGCCGGGAATCGCCTTCGTGACCCGCGGTCCCGGAGCCGCCAACGCCTGCGCCGGCGTCCATGTGGCGCGTCAGGACGAGACGCCGCTCGTTCTGTTCGTCGGCGACGTCGCGCGCGCGCATCGCCACCGCGAGGCCTTTCAGGAGGTCGACATCGAGCGCTGGTTCCAGCCGCTCGCCAAGGCAACCTTCCGCGTCGACGACGCAGTACGGCTGCCCGAATATGTGAACCGGGCCTTCCACGCGGCCCTCTCGGGCCGGCGCGGACCGGTCGTCGTCGCCTTGCCCGAAGAGGTGCTCTCGGAAGAGTGCGAAGCCCCCTCCCTGCCCGCGACCACGATTCCGCAAGCCAGTCCGGCGCCCGAATTCGTGGCGGAGGTGGCACGGCGGATCCGGGAGAGCCGCTTCCCTCTCCTCCTCGTGGGTGGAGGCGACTGGTCGCCCCAGGCCGCAGCCGCACTCGCGCGGTTCGCCGGGAGCTGGCAGCTTGCGGTGGCGGCAGCCTTCCGCTGCCAGGATTTTCTCGATAACCGCCATCCGAGCTACGTCGGCGATCTGAGCCTCGGCGTGGACCCGGCGCTCGCCCGCGCGGTCGAGGAAGCTGATCTGCTGCTCGTCGTCGGCACCCGCCTCGACGAGATCTCGAGCGGCGGCTTCGCGCGCATCCAGGCCCCCCTGCCCCGCCAGCGACTCATCCACGTCCATCCGGATCCGGGCGTGGCGGGTGCCGTGTATCATGCCGAGCTCGCGCTCGTCTCCGCCTCCACCCCCTTCCTCGAGGCCCTCGCGGCATTGCCTGCGCCGCGGCTGCGCCCCTGGGCCGAAGTGACCCGGCGCCTCCGCGCCAACTGGCTGCGCTGGAATGAACGTCCCGATCCGGTGCCGGGCCGGGTCGATCTCGCCGCCGTGGTCCGCCATCTCTGCGCACATCTTCCCGAAGATGCCATCGTCACCAACGGCGCCGGGAACTTCAGCGGCTGGATCCACCGCTATTTCGTCTACCGGCGCTATCCGGGCCAGCTCGCGCCGCGCTCGGGCTCGATGGGCTACGGCCTGCCCGCGGCCATCGCCGCGGCGCTCGTCCACCCTGACCGCGAGGTGCTGTGCTGGACCGGTGACGGCGATTTCCAGATGACCATGCAGGAGTGGGGCACCGCCTGCCAGGAGGGTGCCAGGATCCTCGCCCTCATCGTCGACAACGGCATGTACGGCACGATCCGCGCCCACCAGGAGCGACGCTATCCGGACCGCCCCGTGGGCACGGCGCTCGTCAATCCCGATTTTGCTGCCTTTGCCCGCAGTTACGGCTGCACCGCCTTCCGGGTCGAGGAGACGGCCGCATTCGCGGATGCCTTCGAGGCGGCGCGCAGAAGCCCCGGCCCCGCCCTCATCCATCTCATCGCCGACCCCGAGGCGATCACGACCCGCACCTCGCTCTCCGAACTCAGAGGCGGCGCTCCCTCCGCGCGCAGATGAGGCCGGGTCATATGGATCCCTCTTCCCATTTCGAAGCCAGCGCCGCGACCTTCTACGCGCGCTACGCGGATGAGGACGGGTCA
>CAZHHU010000010.1:0-25197 GCA_964532215.1 uncultured Geminicoccaceae bacterium | reverse complement strand
CACGCGGCACCGCGTGGGGGTTCACCTCGGGGCGGAGCAGCGCGGCCGCATCGGCCTTTCCATCCAGGGCGCGCAGCATGCGGAAGTAGGAGAGGTTCGCCTCCACCGCGGCATCGTCGAGATCGATACGGGCGATGCGGGCCGCCTTCGTGAAGTCGCCCGCAAGACCGTAAATGAGCGCGAGATTCTGGCGCAGCCGCGGCGTCGAGGCGAGGCCGTCGGCAAGCGGACGCAGACGTGCCTCGGCTTCCTCGTAGCGACCGGCGAGCGCGAGCACGAGGGCGAGATTGTTCGTCAGCGTGACATCGCCGGGATGGGCCCGGAGCGCGGTTTCCAGAAGCTTCGCCGCCTCCTCCTGCCGCCCCTCGAAGCTGTAGGCGATGGCGAGGGCGTTGAGCAGACGCCGGTCCTCGCCGTGGTCCCGGCGCGCTTCCTCGAGGTGACGGGCCGCGAGCGCCCCGTGCCCCAGCACGAGCAGCGCACGAGCGTAGCCGAGGCTTGCCTCGAGATCGGGGCCCGCCGCAAGGACGCGGCGGAACATGTCCGCGGCCTGCGATGCCCGGCCGGATCGCAGCAGCGCGGTCCCGGCGAGCCGCATGGCTTCAACGTTCTGCGGCTGCTGCTCGAGCAGGCGCCGCAGCAGGGACAGGGCGGCCCCCGTATCGCCGCTCTCGAGAGCGCCCCGCGCCATGCGCAGCAGCCGCTCCGCTTCCGGTCGCAACTTTGTCGGTGCGGAGGCGGAAGGCGTCGCCGCCGGCGGTTCACCGGCGCCGGTGAGCGAGGCGCAGGCGCCGAGGAACAGAAGCGAAGCGAGCAGGAACGCGCGCAAGGCTGACGCCTGGAGCATGGAGCCCGTTCTCCTTCGTGCGGCCGCAGCGGGCGCAGAACAGCACGAAAAGGTGAACGAACCGTTGACGGCAGCGCTCAGAAGGTGCCCGGATAGGCCCCGCCGTCGATGAGCAGGTTCTGTCCCGTGATGTAGCCGGCGCGGGCGGAACAGAGAAAGGCGCAGATATCGCCGAATTCCTCCGGATCACCGAACCTGCCGGCCGGTATGCGGGCGAGGAGCTCGCGCTCGATCTCCTCCGGCGACCTTCCCGAACGGCGCGCGTTCCAGGCGATATTGGCGCGGAGCCGTTCGGTATCGAAGCGCCCGGGCAGGAGGTTGTTGATCGTCACCCCCCTTGCGGCCACCTGGCGCGCGAGGCCGGCGACGAACCCCGTAAGTCCGGCCCGCGCGCCGTTGGACAGTCCGAGCTCCGGGATCGGCGCCTTCACCGCGCTCGAGGTAATGTTGACGATGCGGCCGAAGCCGCGGGCGAGCATGGCATCGATGGTCGCGCGGATGAGCGCGATCGGTGTGAGCATGTTCGCCTGGAGGGCGGCGATCCATTGCTCCTCGTCCCAGTCGCGGAAATCACCGGGCGGCGGTCCGCCCGCGTTCGTGATGAGAATGTCGGGATCGGGTCTGGCCGCGAGCACGGCCTCACGTCCCTGCGGGGTGGTAATGTCCGCGGCTACGGTGCGCACCTCGACGCCGCTTCGGTGACGGATCTCCGCCGCCGTCTGCTCGAGCCGCTCGCGCCCGCGGGCATTGAGCACGAGATGGACCCCGGCGCGCGCAAGGGCTTCCGCGCAGCCGCGCCCGAGCCCCTTGCTCGCGCCACAGACGATGGCCCAGCGGCCGGCGATTCCGAGATCCATTTTCCTCCCCTCATGGCGGTGCGGATTCATCGCCCGCACAGATCTCGAGCGCGGCGCGTGCCACCGCCCGCGTCACCCTGCGTTGCGCGCTCAGCGACAGCCGGTCGAGCGCATCCACGAGCCGACACACCGCAGCGTAGGATCGCTCGGTGCGGCGGGCAAGAAAGGACACGATCGCGGGCTCGAGCATGAGATCGCGATCCCGGCACTGCTTGACGATCAGGGCCTCGAGCAGGGTTTCGTCGGGAGGGCCGAGCTCGACCAGCGGGATCGCGGCGAGACGGGAGGAGAGATCGGGAAGCCCCGCCGCGAACCCCGCAGGCGGCCCGGCCGCAACCAGAAGCAGCGAACCGCTTCGCTCCCGCAGCAGATTGTAGAACTCGAGCAGCCGGCGAGGATCGGCCCGCTCCGCGTCATCGATGGCCAGGGCCTGCACCCCGTGGAGCCAATCGAGAGGATCTGTGATTCGCGCGCAGTCCGCGCCGGGAAGGTATCGCGCATCGGCGCGCGCACACCAGATATGGGCGAGGTGGGTGCGCCCGCTGCCATGCGGCCCCACGAGCAGACAGGCGAAATCCGGCCAGGCGGGCCAGTCGAGGACCATCTCGAGGGCCCGCTGGTTGCAGGGCGCCGGCAGAAAATCCTCGACCCGCCGCGCGATCCGGGGCGGGAAGCGCAACGCGAGCTGGCGGAGCGACTGGCGCAGCGAGACCTGGGACATGGCGCGGATGACCGACCCCGCTCAGGTGGCCGGCGCCGAGCCCTGCAGGCGGTAGGCGGTCCCCAGATAGGCGATCCCGGAAGCGATCGTCATCGCCAGAGCGCCGTAGATCGCGATGTCGACGAAGGCGCGCTCCTCGACGTAGTGTGCGAGCGCGCCGAGCACGAAGCCGATGCAGAGCATCTGGGCAAGGGTGCACAGCTTGCCCGCGACCAGAGGCTCGACGCGGAACTGACGCAGCCGCAGCCGCAGCGCGATGGTTCCGGCGCCGATCGCGGCATCGCGGAAGATCACGATGGCCACGAGCCAGAGCGGGATGGCGGCGCCGATTCCGAGAACGACGAACATCGAGCCCAGAAAGACCTTGTCCGCCACCGGATCGAGAAAGGCGCCGAGGGTGGTCGGCTGGTTGACCCAGCGGGCGACGAGACCGTCGGCGATGTCCGTGGCCCCGGCCACGACGAACAGCCAGAACGCGCTCTCGTAGCGTTCCTCGAGCACGAAGACGACAAGCGGCAGCGTGGCCAGAAGGCGGACGCCGGTGAGAAGATCGGCGGCGTGCCGGAAGGTCCCTTTCACGGCGCAGACGCAGAACCGGAAGACGGTAGCGACCGCACCCCGCCGTCTTCCGCTCGTCGCAACAGCCATCCGCCGTTCTCCGACTTGATCTCGTATCCCAGCCCCCGCAGCCTGCGTGCGAGCGGCTCGCGCCCTCCCACCGCCTCGAGGCTGAGCCGCCCCTCCCGTCGCGTCAGGCGGTCGATGCGCACCGCCCCGATTTCTGCGAGACCTTCGAGGTCTTTCCTAATTTGAACCCAATCCCGAAGCCCGGCAAGCGGAACGCGCAGCCGCACGGTCTCCCGTATACCGACGCGCAACAGGGCGTGGGCCTTCCAGTCCGCATCGAGCCGTTCGATCGCGGCGCGCACCGCACGCCGCCAGAAGGCCTCCACCTCTTCGCCGGGCTCGGCAGAGAGCGCGAATTCATGGCTCTCGCCGGGCCAGCTGCCGTAGGGCGCAAGCTGCACCCGGACGGCCGCGGCAGCAACGGCCTGGTCGGCTCCGGGAGCCGCCGGCCGATCGACCTGTGTCGACTCCGGGCGGGCGACCGCGAAGATGACGGCCCGGGTTCCATACCGGGCCGTGAGATCATCGATCGCCCGCGGCCCGGGCTCGGCGCCGCTGTCGGCCAGCGCCCGGATGTCGGCGAGGTCCCCGAGGGGCAGCAGGATCGTGACGACGGTGTTGCGTTCGGCTTCGGCGAGCCAGGCACGCCGCCACGGATTCTCCTCGCCCCAGAAATCCGCCGCGCCGTCCCGCATCAGCACGGGCACGACGAGCACCGGATCCGAGGGGCGCAGCAGCGCCGCCACCCCGATCCGGGCGAGAAGCTCTCGTACCGCCTCGGGATCGTAGCGCACGAGCAGCTTTCCGAGATAGCGCGTCGCGGATCGCTTTTCCTCCTCCACCGCGAAGCTGCGCACGAAACTCTCGATCGCGAGCGTCTCGGGATCGGGAAGCCGCCCCCAGTCCTCCTCGCGGGTGAGCCGGTGCAGCAGTCGCCGCAGTCCTTCCCGCTGCGCCTGCCGGATCGCCCGTTCGCGGGCAAGCACCGCGGACTGCGCCGTCACGTCGACCTCGATGCCCGAGACCACGTAGAGATCCGCCGCGGCCCGTCCCGGCGCCGATGCGAGAACGGAACCGATGAGCGACAAACTCACAAACAGGAGGATGCGAGCCACCGCCGCCTTGAACTCCACCGCGCCACGCCCTAAGCCCGATTGCCGTGGCGCCAACTAGCCGGATTCCGCGCCGTGACACAAGCCGCTCCGCGCCGCAACGCCTATGCCGAGGCCGGCGTCGACATCGACCGCGCCGCCGACTTCGTCCGCCGCATCGCCACCCTCGCCGCCTCCACGCGCCGTCCGGGTGCCGAAGTGCGCATCGGGGGCTTCGGCGGCGTGTTCGACCCGGGCGCCTGCGGCTACCGGGACCCGCTGCTCGTTGCCACCACCGACGGCGTGGGCACCAAGCTCCTGCTCGGGCGGGAGAGCGGTCGTCTGTACGGCCTCGGCATCGACCTCGTCGCCATGTGCGTCAACGACCTCCTGGTCCAGGGGGCCGAGCCCCTGTTCTTCCTCGACTACTATGCCACCGGCCGGCTCGAGCCCGCTCGTGCCGAAGCGCTGGTGGCCGGTATGGCCGAGGCCTGTCGGCTTTCGGGCTGCGCGCTGCTCGGCGGCGAGACCGCGGAAATGCCCGGCCTCTACCGGAGCGGAGACTTCGACCTTGCGGGATTCGCCGTGGGCGCCGTGGAGCGGCAGGCGCTTCTGCCGAGGACGGTTCGGCCGGGGGACCGCATCCTCGCGCTCGCATCCAGCGGCGTGCACGCCAATGGCTTTTCGCTCGTGCGGAAGATCCTGCGTGAGCGGGGACTGAAGCCCGCGGACCCGGCGCCCTTCGATCGCCGCCGCTCGCTCGCCGAGGTGCTGCTCGAGCCGACGCGCATCTATGTGCGAAGCTGTCTCGCCGCCATTCGCGGCGGCGGGGTGCGGGCCTTCGCGCATATCACGGGCGGTGGCCTGCTCGAGAACATCCCGCGGGTGCTGCCCGAGGACACGGCCGCCCGCCTCGACCTGCAGAGCTACGAGCTTCCCGCCGTCTTCCGCTGGCTGGCGGCGGAGGCCGGTCTCGATGCGCTCGAGCTCGCGCGGACGTTCAACTGCGGCATCGGCATGGTCGCGATCGTCGCCCCCGAGGCCGAAGAGGAGATCCGCCGGGAGCTCGCGGATGCTGGAGAGCGGGTGTGGCGGGTCGGCGAGATTGTCGCCGGTCGCGGCAAGCCCCGGGTCGAGCTCATCGGAGTGGAGAAGGCATGGGGCTTTCTCGCGTCGCCGTCCTGATCTCCGGATCGGGCACGAACCTGCAGGCGCTCATCGACGCGACGCGCAGCGGCGCCGTCCCGGCCGAGATCGCACTGGTGGTCAGCAACCGCGCCCAGGCTTACGGGCTCGAGCGGGCGAAGCGCGCCGGAATCACGAGCCGGGTGCTGCTGCCGCGCGACTTCGAAGGCCGCGAGGCGTTCGATGCGGCGATCGATGCGGTGCTGCGGGAGCATGACATCGAGTACGTCTGCCTTGCCGGTTACATGCGCGTGCTCACCGCCGACTTCGTCCACCGCTGGCACGATCGCCTCCTCAACATCCACCCCTCGCTGCTGCCCGCCTTCCGCGGCCTCGACGTTCACGAGCGCGTGCTCGAGGCGGGAATGCCCGTATCGGGATGCACCGTGCATTTCGTTCGCCCCGAGGTCGATGACGGCCCGATCATCCTCCAGGGCGTCGTACCCGTCCTGCCCGAGGATACGCCGCAGCGGCTCCAGGCCCGCGTTCTGGAGGTCGAGCATCGCTGCTATCCGCGGGCGCTCGATTTCCTGGTCCGTGGCCGGCTTCGGGTGGAGGGGGAGCGGGTAGAGCTCGAAGGCGAGCGACCCGGCGAGCGGCTCCTGCTCCATCCGCGCCTCGCCGGGTTCCTGCTGCCATCGGACCGCGAGCGCCGATGACGCGGGCTCTGCTTCGCCGGTTCGCCGAGACCGCGGTGCTCCTCGGCCTCGTCTCCTTCGCCATCTACGGGCTGATCGGTCTCATGCCCGGCGACCCGATCGATCTCATGATCAGCGCCGATCCCCGCTTCACCAGTGAGGATGCGGCGCGCCTCAAGGCCCTCTACGGGCTCGACCGCCCCCTGCTCGAGCGCTATGCGAACTGGCTGCGCGCTGCGCTCACGGGCGACTTCGGCTACTCGCGCCTCTACGGCCAGCCGGTCCTCGAAGTGCTCGGCCCCAGACTTCTCAACACCGTGACCCTCATGGCAGCGAGCCTTGTCCTCGCGCTCGCCCTCGCCCTGCCGGCGGGCATTCTCGCCGCGCTGAGACCGGGAAGCCGCCTGGATGCGGCGCTCAACCTTCTCGCCTTCGCGGCCTTTTCGGTGCCTTCCTTCTGGCTCGCGCTGATGCTCATCATCCTTTTTGCGGTCGAACTCGGCTGGCTTCCGGCGGGGGGTGTGGCGAGCGTGGGCGGAGGTGGCGTGCTCGACCGGCTCCGCCATCTCGTGCTGCCGGTCGCGACGCTTACGCTGCTCACCGCGGGGACCTTTCTCCGCTTCTCGCGGGCGGCGCTGCGCGAGGTGCTGCGCGAGGATTTCATACGCACGGCGCGGGCCAAGGGCTGCTCGACCACGCGCATCGTCCTCGGGCACGCGCTGCCCAATGCGCTCGTCCCCATCCTCACCGTCGTCGCCCTCCATTTCGGTACCCTGCTCTCCGGCGCACTGGTGGTGGAGACGGTATTCGCCTATCCGGGGATGGGGAAACTCATCTATGAGGCCATCCTCGGCAACGATTACAATCTCGCGCTGGCGGCGCTCATGCTCGGCACGCTCGTCACCCTGCTCGCCAATCTCGGCGCCGATCTGATCCAGCTGCGCATCGATCCGAGGGTGCGGGAAGGTGTCTGAGACGCAGGCCGCTCTGCTTCCGCGACGCGGGACCTGGCAGCGGCTCCGCGCGAGACGGCGCGCGATCGCGAGCCTCCTGCTGCTGCTGGGACTGGCCCTCGCCTGCTGGCTCGGGCCCTGGGTCGCGGCGCTCGCCGGCCTCGATGCCGGCGCCATCGACCTCCTGCGCCGCCTCCAGGGGCCGAGTCTGCGGCATCCGCTCGGCACCGACGAACTCGGCAGGGATCTGCTCCTGCGACTGCTCGAAGCAGGCCGCGTATCGCTCGCCGTCGGTCTCGGCGGAGCGCTGCTCGCGGCCGCTCTGGGCACCGCAATCGGCCTTCTCTCGGGATGGATCGGCGGCAAGGCGGACGCGTTCCTGATGCGGCTCACCGATGCGGTGATCGCGCTGCCGCTCCTCCCCCTGCTCATCGTTCTCGCGGCCGTCGACCTCGGCAAGATGGGCGTCGCCGGCACGCTCGCCGACGACGCACTCATGAGCGCGGTGCGGATCGTGGTCATCGTGGCGCTCTTCGGCTGGACGACCACCGCGCGCCTCGCCCGCGCCGCCACCCTGAGCGTGCGCGAGCGGGAATTCGTGCTCGCGGCACGCGCACTCGGGGCACGCCCGCCGCGGATCCTCCTGTATCACGTGCTGCCCAACATCGCTTCGCCGATCGTGGTCGCCACCACCCTTTCCGTGGGCCAGGTCATCCTCGCGGAGTCCGTGCTCAGCTTTCTCGGGCTCGGGATCCAGCCGCCGCTTGCGAGCTGGGGCACGATGCTCACGGGCGCTCAGGAGCGCGTCTTCGACCTTCCCATGCTCGCGCTCTGGCCCGGGCTTTTGATTTTCGCGACCGTCCTGTGCTTCAATCTGCTCGGCGACGGCCTGCAGGAAGCGCTCGATCCACGCAGCGAGGCCGACCGCATCAGCTAGAACGCGGCGGGAGGAGGACGCCCATGGAGCTCTGCGTCTGTTACGTGACCTGCGGCTCGAAGGAAGAGGCGCTCCGCATCGCCCATGCGCTGCTGGAGCGGCGCCTCGTCGCCTGTGCCAACATCCTGGACGGCATGACCTCGGTCTATCGCTGGGAGGGCGAGATCCATACCGACCCCGAGGTCCTCCTCTTGCTCAAGACCCGCCGCGATCTCACCCCCGGGGTGATCCGCACCGTGGTCGAGCTCCACAGTTACGCCTGCCCCTGCGTCACCGTGCTCCCCATCGTCGACGGTCACCGCGACTACCTCGCCTGGATCGGCGAGGAGACCGAGGGCGCCCACATCTGAAGCGAACGCGGTCGCCCCCGCGAGTCCCTTATGCGGGTTCGCCTCCCTCTGCAGGGAGCCGATCGGGTGCTCGCAGCTCCCTCGGCTGCGATTCGATCGGCTGCGGGGATTCGAGCGTCTTCCCGGCGCCTATGACGCCAAGCTGCTCGAACCTTCGGGCCTGGGGCAGCACGCGGGCCTCGAGCGAGCCGACGGCCTCGTTGTAGCGCCTGACCGCCTGTCCGAGCGCGCGGCCGAGCCCCTGCACGTGTTCGAGGAACCTGGTGATGCGCTCGTGAAGCTCGCGGCCGAGCTCGCCGACCTGGCGCGCGTTCTCCGCGAGTTTCTCCTGCTGCCAGCCGTAGGCGATGGCCTTCATGAGCGCGACGAAGGTCGAGGGTGTCGTAACCAGCACCCGCTGTTCGAGGGCGTCCTCGAACAGGGTCGGGTCGACCTCCATCGCGGCCGCGTAGAACGCCTCGCCGGGGATGAACATGACGACGAAGTCCGGCGCCTCCGAGAACTGGCTCCAGTAGCTCTTGCTCGCGAGCATCTTGACGTGCTGGCGAAGCTGCTGGGCGTGGCGGGCGAACTCGCGCTTGCGGGTCTCCTCTTCGGTCGCCTCGATGGCGGCGAGATAGGCATCGAGCGGCGTCTTGGCGTCGACGACCACGATCTTGCCGCCCGGCAGGCGCACGATCGCGTCGGGCCTGAGGCGACCGTCGGCGCCCTCGGTGGTGGGCTGGGGCTCGTAGTCGACATGCTCGCTCATGCCCGCGAGTTCGATCACGTTCCTGAGCTGGAATTCGCCCCAGCGGCCGCGCACCTGCGGGCGTCGCAGCGCCTGGATGAGCTGGATCGTGTGCCGCTCCAGCTTCTCGTGGGTCTGCGCGAGCATGCGCACCTGTTCGAGGATCGCCCGATACGCACCTTCCCTGGCCTTTTCGATCTCGCCGACGGTACGATCGAATTTCTCGAGGTTGTCGGCGATCGGCTTCAGGAGGTTCTCGATCTCCTTCTTGCGGGCTTCCAGTGCCTTTTCGGCCTCTCCCTTGTGGGCTTCGAAACGCTCCGAGACGAGCTGAAGGAATTTCGCGCTGTTCGTGTGGAGGATTTCGTCCGCAAGTGCGCGAAAGCGGGTTTCGAGTTCCTGCAGCTTGTCGCGATGCGCCTTCTCCTCGCTCACGAGACGGGTGCGCAGCGCCGTGTTCTCGACTGCGAGCTGATCGCGCTCCTCGCGCAGGGAGGCGAGTTCGAGCCGCAGCGGCCGTGCCTGCCACCACCAGACGACCAGGGCCCCGAAGGCGAAACCGAAGAGGAGGACGAGGAGCGGCAGGGTGGCTTCGGTCACAACCACTTCCATCAGCCCTCGCCTTCCTCCGGCCAGTCGCCGAGCATGGACTGGGCGTAGCGTTCGATGCCGATCTGATCGATGAGCTCGAGCTCGGTCTGGAGGTGATGTTCGTGCTCCTCCTCGTCGGCCAGCAGCCCGACCATGAGATCCCGGCTCACGAAGTCCGAGGCCCGCTCGCAGATGCCGATGACTTCACGGTAGAAGGCCATGGCCTCGCGCTCGAGCGTGAGATCCCCCTCGATCGCGCTCCTGAGATCCCTGCCGATCACGAGCTTGCCGATGGAATCGAGGCGCGGTTCGCCTTCCAGAAGAAGGATGCGCTTGATGAGGAGATCGGCATGCTTCATCTCCTCGATCGCTTCCTTCATCTCCTTCTGCCCGCGCCTGAGAAAGCCCCAGTGCTCCATCATGCGGGCGTGAAGCACGAACTGGTTGACCGCCGTAAGCTCGATCTTGAGAGCGCCGTTGAGCGCCTCCAGGACCTCGGGCTCGCCCTTCATGAGCGGCGTCTCCCCCCGTCTCCCCATCGCGGGACCATAGACGCGGCCCTCAGCCAGGTCCAGAAGCTGCATCCGGCGGCTCGCTCCCAGCAGACCCCTCGATCCCGCCCGCGGGCCGCATGCGCTCGAGCCAGGGTTTCATGTGCTCAGGGGGCGGCGCCTCCACCCGGATCGGCGCGCGCCTCGGATAGAGAGGGATTACGACGGCTCGGGCGTGGAGCATGAGCGGCAGAAGGCCGTCTTCCTGCGGCCGCCCATAGATGGGATCGCCCACCACGGGACAGCCGATTGCCGCGAGATGCACGCGGATCTGATGGGTGCGCCCGGTGCGCGGCCGCAACTCGAGCCAGCTGTAGCCATCGGCGATACCGAGGAGACGGTATTCCGTGCGCGCCGGACGTCCCCCGGGCGAGACGCGCATCCACCAGCTGCGTCGATCCCGCGACACCTTCTCGAGCGGCAGATCGACGATGCCCCGATGCTGCGGCGGACGGCCGTGGACGATGGCCCAGTAGATCTTCTCGATCGCTCCGCGGGCAAACAGCCGCCCCAGCCGCGCGAGCGCCCTGCGGTGCCGACCGAGGACGAGACAGCCCGAGGTGTCCCGATCGAGCCGGTGTGCGAGTCCGGGCCTTGCGGGCAGGCCGAAGCGCAGCGCGTCGAGGTAATCCTCGAGGTTGGGACCGCCACCCGGTCCCGGATGGACGGGAAGGCCGGCCGGCTTGTCGATGACGAGGATCAGGCCGTCGCGGTAGAGCAGACGCTCGAGAAGAAAGCTGCGCGGCTTTTCAGCGCCGGGCTCCGCCGTCGCAGTTCGCCTGCGCGAGGCGTCGGATGCGGAGCCGCAGCGCGTTGAGCCTGATGAAGCCTTCCGCGTCCTTCTGGTCGTAGACCGTGTCCTCCTCGAAGGTGGCGTACTCCTGCCGGTAGAGGCTGTAGGGGCTTCTGCGTCCGACGACCTGGACCGATCCCTTGTAGAGCTTGAGGCGCACGTCACCGCTCACGCACTCCTGGCTCCGGTCGACGAGCGCCTGGAGCATCTCCCGCTCCGGCGCGAACCAGTAGCCGTTGTACACGAGCTCGGCATAGCGGGGCATGAGCTCGTCCTTGAGATGTGCCGCGCCGCGATCGAGCGTGAGGCTCTCGATCGCCCGGTGCGCGACATGCCACAGCGTGCCACCCGGCGTTTCGTAGACGCCGCGCGACTTCATGCCGACATAGCGGTTCTCGACCAGATCCACGCGCCCGACACCGTGGCGGCCGGCGATCTCGTTGAGACGGGCGAGGAGACTGGCGGGCGACAGGCGCTCGCCGTTCACCGCCACCGGATCGCCGCGTGCGAACGAGATTTCCACGTACTCGGGTTCATCCGGCGCGCTCCGCGGATCGACGGTGCGGGTGAACATCTCCTCGTCGGGTTCCGCCCAGGGATCCTCGAGCGCGCGCCCCTCATACGAGATGTGCAGCAGGTTCGCATCGGTCGAATAGGGCGGTTCGCCCCGCTTGCCGCGCGGGATGGGAATCTGACGGCTCTCGGCGTAGGCGATGAGCTTCTCACGCGAGCTCAGATCCCATTCGCGCCAGGGGGCGATGATGCGGATCGACGGGTCGAGGGCGTAGCAGGTGAGCTCGAACCGCACCTGGTCGTTGCCCTTGCCCGTCGCCCCGTGTGCCACCGCGTCCGCCCCCGTCTCACGGGCGATCTCGATCAGCCGCTTTGCGATCAGCGGCCGGGCGATCGAGGTTCCGAGCAGATAGACGCCTTCGTAGAGGGCGTTCGCCCGGAACATGGGCATCACGTAGTCGCGGACGAACTCCTCGCGCAGATCCTCGATGTAGATCTCCCGTACGCCGAGGAGTTCGGCCTTGCGGCGCGCGGGTTCGAGCTCCTCGCCCTGACCGAGATCGGCGGTAAAGGTCACCACCTCGCAGCCGTAGGTCTCCTGAAGCCAGCGGAGGATCACCGAGGTGTCGAGACCGCCCGAATAGGCGAGCACGACCTTGCGCACGCCTTCCCGCATCGATTCTCTTCTCCCGTCCGATTGTCGTGCCCGCCCCGGAGCGTCAGGCCTCGGTATCGATGTGACGGCCCCGTGCCTCCGGCTCGCTCTCCCCTTCGGTACCTTCCTTTTCCGCGGCGGGTGCGGATGTCTCGACCGGCACCGGAGGTTTGGCGATCCCCACCCGCGCCGGCCGCAGCAGCCGCTCGCCCATGCGGTAGCCCACCTGCATCACCTCGGCGATGACACCCGGGCGATGTTCGGCGGTCTCCACCTCGTACATGGCGTGGTGGAGCTCGTGCCGGAAGGGCTCGCCGGGCTTCGGTTCGATCTTGCGGATGCCGTACTTCTCGAACACCTGCAGAAGCTGCCGCTCGGTGAGCTCGACGCCGGTGAGCAGATTCATGAGCAGCTCGTTGCCCTCGAGCTCGTCGCGGGGCACCGTCTCCACCGCCCGCCGCAGGTTGTCCGCGACCTCGAGCAGGTCACGCGCGAAATCGGCGAGCGCCGACTTGCGCACTTCCTCGAGCTCACGCGCATGACGCCGGTGCACGTTCTGGAGATCGGCGAGGGCGCGGAGGTGCCGGTCCTTGAGTTCGGCCAGCTCCTGCTCGAGCCGGGTGAGGGCGTCGATCTCCGGCTCCTCGCCCGCAGCCTCGACCCGCGCGGCCTCCTCGTCGTTCGCCGGCCTTGGGGTTTCCGTCGCCTGCTCGATCTTCTCGCTCATGGCACCTTCTCTTCCAGCTCCGGGGCTCCGAGGATGCGGCTCACAACACGTGCCGTATAGTCGACCATGGGAACGATGCGCGCGTAGTTCATCCGGGTCGGACCGACAACGCCGATGGCGCCCACGACGCGGGCACCGTCTCCCGCCCGGTAGGGCGCGACGATCATCGCGCAGCCGGAGAGCCCGAAGAGCTCGTTCTCGGCGCCGATGAACACCTGCACCCCTTCCGCGTTCTGGGTAAGCTCGAGCAGTCGCAGAAAGCTCCGCTTGCGCTCGAGCAGCTCGAAGAGGGTCCGGATCCGCTCGAGCTGGGCGAGGCTCGTGACGTCCTCGAGCAGCTTCGCCTGTCCGCGCACGATGAGGAAGCCGCCGTCGCCATCCGAGCTCCAGGTCGCGAGGCCGGCCTCGACCACCTGGCGGGCGAGCTCGTCGAGCTCGACGCGCTGTTCCTCGATCTCGCGCCGGATCGTCTCCTGGGCCTCGGCGAAGCTCTTGCCGGCGAGGCGAGCCGTGAGGTAGTTCCCCGCCTCGATCAGCGTCGAGGGCGACATCCCCAGGGGGACGTCGATGACGCGGTTCTCGACCAGTCCGTTGTCCGTCACCACCACCACGAGCGCGCGCCCCGGCGCGAGCGGCACGAATTCCACATGCTTGAAGGGCCGCTCAATGGTGGGCGCCACGACGATGCCCGCGTGCCGCGAGAGCCCGGCAAGCGCTTCCGAGGCATCGGCCAGCACCGCCTCGATACTGCGCCCGCTCGCCTTGCAGCGCGCCTCGATGACCTGGCGCTCTTCCTCCACGAGGCTGCCGATCTCGAGCAGACCGTCGACATAAAAGCGCAGCCCCGCTTCGGTCGGAATGCGTCCGGCCGAGGTGTGCGGCGCATACAGAAGCCCCGCCTCCTCCAGGTCCGCCATGACGTTGCGGACGGTGGCCGGCGACAGCCGTTCCTCGAGCTGCCGTGCGATGGTGCGCGATCCTACGGGTTCCCCGGTCGCGAGATATGTATCCACGATGTGCCGGAAGATGTCCCGGGACCGCGCGTTGAGTTCGACGATCATCAATCCCGTCGCGATGACGCGCATCCGCTGCCGCACGCTATGTAGGCACGGCAGCTTTCCGGTTCAACGCGCAGGAGAAAGAGCGGGAGGCCGCGACGGCCGCGGCCTCCCGGGATCCGCAACGCCGTGCGGCACTCAGTAACGGCCGCCCCCCGGGAAGCGGCGCCCGCCGCCGCGAAAGCCGCCACCGCCGCGGCGCGGACCGCGGTCCTCGGCCTCGCGCACGGCGAGCGGCCGGCCGCCGAAGTCGGAACCGTTGAGCTGGCGGATCGCCTCGCGGGCCTGTTCCTCGTTGCTCATCTCGATGAAGCCGAAGCCGCGCGAACGGCCGGTCTCGCGATCCGTGGCGATCTTGGCGTCGAGCACCTCGCCGTGCTGGCTGAACAGCGCCTCGAGCTCCTCCACGCTGGTACGATAGGGGAAGTTGGCGACAAAGATCTTCCGCGTCATTTGCAAGCTCCAGGGTCGAGCGGGTGAACCGGTTCGGCCGCATCCCCCGGATCCGGTCCGACATGCCCGCTTCTACCCTGGCTCGGAAAACGACACGGCGCAAACGACACGGAGATCGACGCCGGTGCCTGACCGCTAGGGAACCCGCGCCCGGCTCGCTGCCGGGACGCCTCGTTTCGACACGGGCACTACAGTGGCGCCGAACTCCGAAGGCGATGCAACCGCAACAAACCATATCGCAGACAGCGCGCCGAGACCAGCCCCAAGCGCCACGGAAAGTCGAGATGACAACCATGGGCCTGCCGTGGCAAAGCGGAGCGGAGAAGGGTCGAGGCGGCATGCAGGCCTACATCGGCATCGACTGCGGACGTTCCTGGCTCAAGGCGGTGCTGTACGATGCGCATGGCCGCCGCACCGCTGCCATCCGCGTCCCGATTGGGTCGGGACCCCCACGGGAGCTGTTCGAGACCGTCCTCACAGCCTTCGACTGCAGACCCGGGCTGTCCGCGGCGGTTCTCGTCACCTCGCTCGAGGATCCGGATCAGCGTGCCATGCTCGCGGCCGAATTTCGGAGGCTGTTCACGCGCCCCCACCCCCGGGCGTCGCTGCTCACTCTCGGCCTCGACGGCAGGCCGCGACCACTGGATGAGCGGGCCTCGGCCCTCGATCCGCGGGCGGCGACGGTGGCCGCCTTCGCCTATGCCCGCAGGCACACTCCGTTCGCGGACGCGCTGCTCGTGGAGGTCGGCGCCGCGACCACCCGTCTCGGCCTCCTCGAAGGGGGTGAGCTGCGCCGCACCCACCCCGGCGCTCCCCGCCTCGTCTTCCATCCCCTCGGCGGCGACAGCCGGGCGCGGTGGCGTGAAGCGGAGGTCATCCTCGGCCCGGATTCCATCCATCCCGCCTGCTGGCGATGCGGCGCCGCCGGGCCCGCCGCGGCGGACGGGAACGAGACGGTCAGCGTGAGCGACGCCGCCTGCCTGCTCGGGCGTTTGCCCGAGGGCGACCGGTCCCGTGCCCGGGCGGTTACCGGAGCCTTCGGCCGGCACCTCGCGCAGCCGCCGGACGGCGCGCAGCCCGTCGAACTGTTCGCCCGCTGGATCCTCGAGGCGGCGGAAGAGTCGCTCGCGCTCGCCCTCGTGCGGGCCGCGCTCGATTTCGGTGGCGAGAGCCCCGCCTGGCTCGAGCCGAGCAGCCGGAGTGCCACGCTCACCCGCGCCCTCGCGCCCTTCCGGACCATGCCGGTGCGACCGTTTCTCGAGCTCCGTCTGCAGCTCCTGCGCCCCCTGGTCGCGGTGGGTGGCGCGGCCGCAATCCTGCTTCCGCGGCCGGCTGTATATCTCGACACGCCGCTGCTGCTGCCGCCGGATCACGCATTCGCCGCCGCCTGCGGTGCCGTGGAGACGCTCCTCGCCGCCCGCTGAAGCCCGCTCGTGGATGCGTCAGCCCCGAGGTGCCGCCCCCTCAGGAGCCAGCGGCCACGCGGCAGAGCGACCGCGACGAAGCCGAAAATGCCCTCAAGCGGCTGGATCAGTCTCTCGAGCGTCGCACCGGCGAGATCGGGGTGGACCTCGCCCAGGAGATAGCCGACGCGCGAGAGCAGCTCCGGCCTGCGGAAGAGGAAGACTTCAGCGCCCTCGATGTCGAACTTGAGCACATCGACGGGCCGGGCGACGAGCGCGAGCAGGGATTCGAGATCGCGGCCGGGCACGGTGATCCGCCGTCCGTCCTGCCGCCGGCTCGCGAGTGCCGAGCACAGATGAGCCGCATGCGAGGTGAAGGCGACCGGGCCGGGACGCTCGGACAGGGCGCAGGGATAGGCGCGGATGCGCGGATGCTCGCGGACATTCGCGCACAGCCGCGCGTAGCTGCGCGGGTCGGGCTCGAAAGCGTGGATCTCGGCCTGCGGATGGCGGTCCGCGAAATAGAGGCTTGCAAGCCCGATGTTGGCGCCGAGATCGACGATGACGCGCGGCTCCAGGCCCTCGGGAAGCGCGTACTCTTCCCGCACGAAGACGTGGAGCAGCGCTTCGAGATCGCTGCGATCACGAAGCCGGAGGCGGATCGTTCCGGAAACTCCGTGGATCGTCACGTCGACCGGTGGGAAAGGCAGCCACAGCCGTTCCAGAACGGGTGCGATCAATGAAATGAGGAGGAGGGTGCGGCGGGAGGGCCGGTCGGCGCCAAGGCGCGCGAGCGCGCATGCGTTCCTGAGCCATTCCCACACACGATGCATCACGGCAGCCCGCCCCGGCGCGCAGGTCCCGAGCTGCATTGTAGTACATCAGCCATGCCGGAGCCACCGCGCGGTGGGCGTCCCGTCTGCAGCCCCTCAGCGCGGTGTCACTTCCTCGAGGATCTGCCGCAGACGGGCATAGATCCAGGGGTTGCCGGCGACGAGTGTCCCCCGCGCGAACAGATCCTCGTCGCCCTCGAGACGCCCCACGAGCCCGCCCGCCTCGCGGATCAGGAGGATGCCCGCCGCCATGTCCCAGGGCTTGAGGCCGTGTTCCCAGAAGCCGTCCTGACGGCCCGCGGCGACATAGGCGAAGTCGAGCGACGCGGTTCCGAGCCGGCGAATGCCGGCGACCTCATCGGCGACGCGGTTCATCTGGTCGGTGAAGTACCGCCGGCCTTCCCAGTCGCGCACCGGCAGACCACAGGCGATCAGGGCGGTTGCCATGTCGCGCCGGGCGGAGACGCGGATGCGGCGATCGTTGAGAAAGGCGCCCTCCCCCTTTTCCGCAGTGAACATCTCGTTCTTGACCGGGTCGTAGACGAGTCCGGCGACGATCTCGCCCTCCCGTTCGAGCGCGATCGAGATCGCCCAGTGGGGCAGCCCGTGGAGGAAGTTCGTGGTGCCGTCGAGCGGATCGACGATCCAGCGAAAGCGCGTTTCCGTCCCTTCCCTCTCGCCGCTCTCTTCCATGAGCAGGGGCCAGTTCGGTCGCGCCCGGCGGAGTTCCTCGTAGATGGTCTGCTCGGCGCGGCGATCGGCGGCGGAGACGAAGTCGCCCGGCCCCTTGATCGACACCTGGAGCTGCTCGACCTCGTTGAAGTCCCGCAGCAGATATCGCGCCGCCCGGATCGCGGCACGCACCATGATCTCCATGTTGGCCGAACGGCGCGGCATCGTCTCTCCTCGGCTCAGCTCCGGGCGCGCTCGACGTAGCTGTGGTCGCGGGTATTCACCACCACCCGGGTTCCCGCCTCGATGTGGGGCGGCACCATGATCCGCAGGCCGTTGTCGAGCACGGCGGGCTTGTAGGAGGCGGCCGCGGTCTGCCCTTTCACGACCGGCTCCGCCTCCACCACCGTGCAGACGACGGTCTCGGGGAGCTCGACCTCGACCGGCCGCCCCTCGTGCATGAGCACGTTGACGATCATGCCTTCGGTGAGGAACACGACGTCCTCGCCGAGGGCGCTCCGCGGCAGCGCGATCTGCTCGAAGGTCTCCTGGTTCATGAAGTGGAGCTGTTCGCCGTCGTCGTAGAGGAACTGGAAGGGAACCTCCTCGAGACGCACCCGCTCCACCGTCTCGGTGGCTCTGAAGCGCTCGTTGAGCTTGGTGCCGTCGACAAGACCCTTGAGTTCCACCTGCTGGTAGGCGGGGCCCTTGCCCGGCTTGACGTGTTCGGTGCGCACCACGCGCCACAGCCGGTCGCGATGCTCGATGATCATGCCCGGCTTGAGATCGTTCGCGGTAATCTTCATGGCGTGGTCGATCCTCCCTCGGGAGCGGGGGCGAGCGTGGCCTCGAGATCGGCAAGCCGCTTCTCGACCCCGTCGGGACAGGTCCAGAGGCCACCGTCGGGCACGAGGAAGTCGGCGCCCGTGGAAGCAAACCGCCGCGCCACCACGGGATCGGGAGGGATCGCCACCGCGCAGGGCGGAAGGAAGAGTTCCGACCACCAGGCGGCGAGGTCCGCGAGCCTCTCGAAGTCGGCCCCGGGACCGTCTCCCGGTTCGCCGAAGAGGACATAATCGGCTCCGTCCTCGCCCGCAACCATGGCAAGATGACGCGAAAGGCCGCAACTCGCCCCGATGATGAAGGCCGGGCCGAGCCGTCGCCGCGTCTCCCGCACCCGCGCCGGCTCACGCAGATGGACGCCGTCCGCAGAGCCCGACTTCACCGGTCGGACCTCGTCGACAAGCAGCAGCGCGCAGCGCTCGGCGTTGAGAAGCCGGCGCAGGCCACGCAGCTCGTCATCCGTTGCCTCCTCGACTTCCAGCAGGAGCCCGACCACGGCATCGCGTCCGAAGACCCGCTCGAGGCGGGCCTCGTCCAGCGTCCGCAGCATCCCGAGCCCACCCCGGAGCAGGAGGCGGCAGCCGCCCGCCTCGGCAGACGGGTTGGGCTGCTCCCCCGCGTTCACGCTTCGCCGCGGTAGATGCGGATGATGCGGTCGAGCAGGGCCAGCGCCTCGGGCCGCGGACGTCTGAAGCTGTTGCGGCCGATGATCGAGCCGGAGCCGCCGCCGTCGCGGATCTGGCGGATCTCCTCGAGAAGCCCCTCGGTGTCCTTGGCTTCGCCGCCACTGAAGACGACGAGCCGCTTGCCGCTGAACGCGGCCTGCATGACATGGCGTACCCGATCGGCCAGGGTGGTGCGCGGGATCTCCTGCTGCTCGTAGACCGGCCGCGCGGCGTCGAGATCGATGTGCGCGGTCGGGGGTTTGACCTTGATCAGGTTTGCCCCCATGAGGGCCGCCATGTGTGCCGCATAGGCGACGATGTCGAGCGCCGTCTCGCCCTCCTTGGTGACGCGCCCGCCGCGCGGATAGGACCAGACGACGGCGAGCAGCCCCGAACTCTTGGCCTCGCGGATGACCTCGCGCAGCTCCTCGAGCATCTCGTAGCACTTCTCGGAGCCCGGATAGATGGTGAAGCCGACGCCGATGCAGCCGAGGCGCAACGCGTCCCGAACCGTGGCCGTGAGCGCCTGATCGGGAATCCCGGCGTGGAGGCTGTTCGCGCTGTTGAGCTTGAGGATCAGCGGCACCCGGCCCGCGAAACGGTCCGCACCCTGCTCGAGCAGACCGAGCGGTGCGGCGAAGGCGGAAAGGCCCGCCTCGATCGCGAGCTCGAAGAGATAGTGCGGATCATAGGCCGGTGGATTGGAGGCGAAGCTCCGCGCCGGCCCGTGTTCGAAACCCTGGTCCACGGGCAGGATCACGAGCCTGCCCGTGCCGCCGAGCCGCCCGTGGGTGAGCAGCCGGTAGAGGGCCGCCTTTACCCCCGGCGGATCGGACTCGTACCAGCTCAGGATCTC
Organism: uncultured Geminicoccaceae bacterium; assembly: GCA_964532215.1. GTDB lineage: Bacteria > Pseudomonadota > Alphaproteobacteria > Geminicoccales > Geminicoccaceae > HRBIN39. The sequence goes on along the minus strand of CAZHHU010000010.1, from coordinate 5,648 downwards.
GCGTACCCGCTCGGACATGATCAGCCTTCCCGATGTTCGACGCCTAACATCCTCTACCGCTTCCCGATCCACCGGGAAAGGGCGCGTTCGAGGGCGATATGTGGACTTTCGCCGCGACGCGGCTCGATGCGGGGACGGTCGAGCCGCGCCCGCACCCGTGCACCCGCCCGCCGCGCGAGCGCATCCAGCCGCCGTCGCACATCCCGCGGCCCCCGGTAGAGAATCTCGCCCGCACCGAGTCGCACCGCCTCGAGCACGAAGCCCGGCGCCTCATCGCAGTCGATCGTGAGAGGCACCCCGAGCATGGTGGAAAGCGCATGGAAATAGGCGACGCCAAGCTGATGGACCGCGCCCCTCGGGCTCGCGAGCCGGAGCTCGATGCCGAGCTCGCGGGCTGCGGCAAGCGCCGCCGACGCCTCCTCGAAGTTCCGCACCACACATGCGACGCGAAGGCGGGCATCGGCACGCGTTCGCCGCCTCATGGACGGCTCCCGCGGGAAGGCGGTTGCAGCCCGGCGCTCCGTCGGACACGCCGCAGGGTGAGGCTGATGCGGCCACCGCCGGGGACGAGATCGCCGGTGCCGGGCAGGATGCGGTCGATGCCGTGGTAGGCGAGACGGCTCGGGCCCGCCATGACGAGCACATCGCCGCTTCGCAGCTCGATCCGGCGGCTGGGAGCGCGGCGCGTGGCACCGCCGATGCGGAAGATGGCGCTGTCCCCGAGAGACACCGAGACAATCGGCGCCTCGAAGGTCTCTTCGTCCTCGTCGCGGTGAAGGCCGAGCCGGCTGCCCGGACGATAGAGATTGACGAGGCAGCATTCGGGTGGATCCGGATAGTCCGCGAGCTCCCGCCAGAGCCCGAGGAGCGGCGCGGGAATCGGCGCCCAGCGTCGACCCGTCTCCGGGTGAAGCGGCGTGTAGCGGTAGCCGCGGAGGTCCGAGATCCAGCCGAGCTCGCCGAGATTGGCGATGACAATCGAGAACGGTCGACCGCTTCGCGGCATCACCGGGCGGAACCATCCGCCCGCCGCCTCGACCCCGGCCAGCACCGCAGCGAGCAGCTCTTCCTGTTCCTTCCTGCTCAGTCGTCCCTGGAGATGGCGGAGACCGGCAGCCTCCATGCCCGCATCCGGTCAGTGGAGCGAGGGGCGCTTGAGGAAGCGGTTGCGGTCCGCGCTGCGGATCCGGACCCAGCGGCGACGGCCATCGCGCAGGATGTGCAGCGGCACCATGATGCCCGCCGGCCCGAGCGACCAGAGCAGACGGTAGAAGTCGGCGAGCTCGCAGACGGGGACATCGGCGATCTCGAAGATGCGGTCGCCGGGCTCGATGCCGGCCCGGGCGGCGGGGCCGCCCTCGGCGAGGCCGAATACCACGAGCCCCTCCTCGCTCTCCTGGAGGTAGACGCCGAGCCACGGCCGGGGGCGTCGCCGCGCGCGCCCGCGCTGGATGAGATCGTCGAGAATGGGGTCGAGGAGCTCGATGGGCACGATCATGTTCGTCCGCTCGGGCTGCCGCTCGCTTCCCCCCTGCACGAGCAGGGAGCCGATGCCGACGAGCATGCCTTCGGAATCGAAGCAGGCCGCTCCACCCCACCACGGATGGGCCGGGGCCGTGAACAGGGCCTCGTCGAGGAGATACTCCCAATAGCCCGCGAACTCGCGCCGCGCGACGAGCCGCGCCTGCACCGCCGACACGAGCCCGCCCGCGGCGGCCACGATGAGCTCCGACCCCACCCTGATTTCGGCAGAGCGCCCGAGCTCGACCGGGGCGGCGGGCAGCGGTGAAAGCGCCTGGACGAGACCGAAGCCGGTATCGAAATCATAGGCACGGAGATGGGCGGGAACGATCTCTCCATCCCGGCCCCGCAGCCAGATCTCCTCGGCCTCGCAGACCAGATAGCCGATCGTCAGCACGAGGCCGCTCTCATGCACGAGCACGCCGCTGCCGCGCCGTTCGGTGCCCAGGATCTCGGCGGTGAAGGCATCCTCGGGAATGCGCGCCTCGAGATGCAGCACCGCATCGAGCACCGGCTCGAGAGAGAAGCGCAGGCGCCCGGGGCTGGGGCGAAGACGGGGCGGCACCACCGGCAGCGGTTCGGACATCGGATCCTCACTCAGCGGAGCCCCGCTCACCTCGAGTCCGCCCCCCTGCCTGTCAAGCCCCGGGGCGCAGACGGCTGCTCCCTCACCTTCTCACCCGCTCAGCCCGTGAACGCCTGAATGCCGGTCTGAGCGCGACCGAGAATGAGGGCGTGGATGTCGTGCGTGCCCTCGTAGGTGTTCACGGCCTCGAGATTCATCACGTGGCGGATGACGTGGAATTCGTCCGAAATCCCGTTGCCGCCGAGCATGTCCCGGGCCGTGCGCGCGATCTCGAGCGCCTTGCCGGCGTTGTTGCGCTTGATGAGCGAGATCGCCTCCGGCGCCGCCCGCCCGGCATCGAGAAGCCGGCCCACGGCCAGCGCGGCTTCAAGCCCGAGCGCGATCTCCGTCTGCATGTCGGCGAGCTTCCTCTGCACGAGCTGATTGGCCGCGAGCGGGCGGCCGAACTGCCTGCGCTCGAGAACGTATTCGCGTGCCCGGTGCCAGCAGAACTCCGCCGCGCCCATGGCACCCCAGGCGATGCCGTAGCGCGCCCGGTTGAGACAGCCGAAGGGACCCTTGAGGCCCGAAATGCCGGGCAGCAGGTTGCGCTCCGGCACCTCCACATCGTCGAGCAGGATCATGCCGGTGATCGAGGCACGCAGGGCAAACTTGCCCTCGATCCGCGGCGTCTCGATGCCCTTCATGCCGCGCTCGAGCAGAAAACCGCGGATCACCCCCTCCTCGTCCCGGGCCCAGACGAGCAGCAGATCGGCGATGGGGCTGTGGGTGATCCAGTTCTTGGCCCCGGAGATCCTGTAGCCGCCGGCCGTGCGGCGTGCGCGGGTGCGCATGCCGGCGACATCGGAGCCGAAATCGGGTTCGGTCAGGCCCATGCAGCCGACGATCTCGCCCCGGGCGAGGCCCGGCAGCCAGCTCCGGCGCTGCTCCTCGCTTCCATAAGCCCAGATCGGGAACATGACGAGCGAGGACTGCACGCTCATGGCCGAGCGGTAACTCGAGTCCACCCGCTCGATCTCGCGCGCGAGCAGGCCGTAACAGACGTAGCTCATGCCCGCACCGCCATATTCCTCGGGCAGCGTCGATCCCAGGAAGCCGAGTTCGCCCATCTCGCGCAGGATCTCGCGGTCGAAGCGCTCGTGGCGGTTGGCCTCGAGGATGCGCGGCATGAGTTTCGTCTGGGCATAGTCCCGGGCGGTCTTCTGAACGAGCCGCTCATCTTCCTGCAGCCGCTCCTCGAGCCGGAACGGATCCTGCCAGTCGAAGGGCGCGAGCCGCGCGAGCGCCGCCCCTCTCTCCATCGCTTCCTGGTTCATCTCCAACCTCCCCTGAAGCGGCCTGTGCGCCCGCCCTCTCCAATACCATGAGGCCGCCGCGGTAAACGCCGATGAGCCTGCGGCGCGGCGTCACGGTGCCGCGGCGAAGCGGCCGAGGCGAACCGCCGTGGTCCCCGGCGCGAAGCGGCGCCCGGGCAGCACCAGGGCGCAACGCGGATAGGGCGTGCGCACCGGTTCGCCGCCGTCGCTCGCGATCACCGTACCCTCTTCTTCCACCACCGCGAAGCTCCGCAGCTCGCGATGAAAGACGAAGGGGGCGTGCCGCACGGTCACGGTGTGGGTGATGTCCACGAAGCGCTGGGCCGCCCGGCGCCGCGGCACGATCCTCGCGGCAAGCTCCGGCTCGAGAACCCCGAGCGCATCGAGGAAGGCGAGCGTGGCGGCGACCGCGACCTCCACGCTGTGACGCGACCAGTGCCGTCCCGCCTCGAGCAGCAGCGCTACCGGACCGTCCCTGCCGGTGACGAAGCGGGGATAGTCGATCAGCCGTGCACCGCTTTCATGACCGGGGCAGGAGATCACGAGGCCCGGAAAGCCCATGCGCGCCGCCAGGGCCCGTGCCCGCGCGACCGGTGCGCAGAGCAGCAACGGGGGCCCCGGCGCGTGCATGGAATGGAGATCGAGCAGGGCGTCGAGCTCGTCCACGATGGGGCGCAGCTCCCGCGCCCGCGCGAGCTCGCGCGTGCGCCGCGGCGCATCGAGCTCGGCCGCAGACCACAGCCGGTTGAGATCCTCGTCGAGGAAGCGTGAGGCCCAGGGATCGCGGGGATCGAAAGCGGCCAGGGCCTCGGGGTTGGCGAAGATCAGGGTCAGCCGCCCGCGCGCCGGACGCAGCCCGAGCTCGACGAGCCGCAGGAGCGCGAGCGCACCCGAGAATTCGTTGCCGTGAACGAGCGCGCACAGGCCCACATGCGGTCCGGCCGCTGCCGCCTCGAAGGTCCACACATAGGGAACGCCCCGGTTTCCGGACTGCCAGGCGGACAGATCCGGCGGCGCAAGCTCCAGAGTTGCGCCTTCATCCTGCCGTCGCCGGTCCGCCGCCGAGCGGCGCACGATCCGCCTCCTCTTCTGCCGTTCCGCTGCCGGTGCCTGGGCACTGCTGGCCGGGCGCACCGATCTAAGCGATCGGAAAAGCCGGGGCAAAGGCGGGGGAAGCAGGTGAGCCCTATCTGCTGCGCCGGAGCGCGGCGACCATCTGGTCGAAGAATTCGGCATTGGGGCAGAAGGCGTGGGGGTCATCCGCGGGCGCCTCGGCCGCAAGATAGCGGTGGCAGCGTCCGACCTGCAGACAGTGCGCGCAGACCCGTTCCGCGTCCCGCAGCGCCTCGACGAAGGCGGCCGGGACATGATCGGGGTCGAGGCCGAAGCGCGCCATCATGCGCCGCAGGTCTTCCTCGCTGCCTTCGCGGGCGGTCGCCAGATCTTCCTCCCCGAGGCCGGCCTCGCGCAGCGCCTCGCCGAGCGCCTCGGGTTCATCCCTGCGCTCCTCGAGTTTCCGCAGCAGCCAGAGACGAAACGCTCGGGTGAGATCCATCGTCACCTTCTCCCTAGGCGCCGGGCACCACCGCGGCCTCTGTGGCCCCGCCGCCATCGACCACGCCTTCCGCCCTCCTCGCGCCGCAACCGCCGTCGAGCGCACGCATTGCAGCCTCATAGCCGCGGCGAGCGATCTCTTCCAGAGGCCGCCAATCGAGCAGGGCCACATCCTCGAGCTGGGGCCGGATGACCAGATCCGCGGTACGGCGTGCGCGGGCGGAGGCAATCTCCGAGGCGATGGTGGAAGAAGCCCAGAGGAGTTCGAGGATCGTGGGTGGGCGTGGCTCCCGGCGGCGGAGAAAACGGTCGCGGAATACCGCCCAGTTGTCGAGCGTCGGGCCAAGCTCCGGGGAGACGCGTGGGCCCGGACCGGTGGCAAGATCGACCGCAAGAATGGTCTTCGGGCGCCAGCGCCTCGCGATGTCGACCGGGAGATTGTCCACGAGTCCCCCGTCGACGAAGAGCTCGCCGTTGCGGACCACCGGCGGGAACACGCCGGGGATCGCGGTCGTCGCGCGCAGCGCGAGCCAGATGGGGCCGCGGTCGTCCACCTGCAGGCAGTTGCGTGAAAGGTTCGTGGACACGCAAAAGGCCGGCAGCCACAGGTCTTCCAGCCGGCTTTCGCCGAAGGTGTCGAGAAACGCCCGCGTCGCCTTGTGCCCCGCGAG
>CAZHHU010000009.1:42437-46849 GCA_964532215.1 uncultured Geminicoccaceae bacterium | reverse complement strand
ATGAGGAGGAGCACGACGAGAAGGGGCAGGAGGAACGGCGCGATGGCGACGACGAGACGCTCGAAGGGGACACCGGCGATCTTGGATGTGACGAACAGCACGATGCCCACGGGCGGGGTTATGGTCCCGATCATGAGATTGAGGACGAAGGCGACGCCGAGCTGGATGGGGTCGATCCCGGCCTGATGGGCGATCGGGACGAAGATCGGGATGAGGATGAGCATCGCCGCGATCGCCTCCATGAAGAGACCGACGAAGAGGAGGGCGGCGTTGATGACGAAGAGGAGGATAAGGGGGTCGGATGCGACATGGGCGAGCCCTGCGCCCACCGTCTGGGGAATGCGGGCGACCGAAAGCGTCCAGCCCATGAGCGCGGCACACATGACGAGCGCCATGACGACGCCCGTCGTCTCGACGGTCTCGAGAATGACCCGCGGCAGATCGCGGAGGTGGAAATCGCGGTAGATCAGGCCGCCGACGGCGAGCGCATAGGCGGCGGCGACGACTGCGGCCTCGGTGGGGGTGAAGACGCCCGAGAAGATCCCGCCCAGGAGCACGACCGGCGTCATGAGCGCGAAGAAGGCATCGAGAAAGGCGCGCACGACCTCCCCGAGTCCCGGAAAATCGTGTCTGGGCAGATCCAGCCGGTAGGCGAGATGCCGGGAGACGATCATGAGCGCCGCGGCCATCAGGAGCCCCGGGATCACGGCGCCGATGAAGAGCCCGCCGATCGAGGTCTCGGCCGTGACGCCGTAGATGATCATCGGCAGGCTCGGCGGGATGATGGGACCGATGGTGGCGCTCGCGGCGGTGACCGCGGCGGCGAGATCGGGCGGGTAGTTGGCATCCCGCATCGCCTTGATCTCGAGGGTGCCGAGGCCGCCGGCATCCGCCACCGCCGAGCCGCTCATTCCGGCGAAGATGAGGGAGGCCACGATGTTCGCCTGACACAACCCCCCCTTCATCCAGCCCACGAGCACGGTGGCGAAGCGGAACATCCGCGTCGTCACCCCCGAGAAGTTCATGACGTTGCCCATGAAGATGAAGAAGGGAGCCGCGAGAAGCGGAAAGGAGTTCGCCGCCATGGCGATCTTCTGGGGGACGACGAGGAGGGGGATGCCGGAGAGCCAGACGAAGGCGGCACCCGCCAGACCCATGGCGACATGGATGGGAATGCCGATCGCGAGCGCGAACAGCCAGACGGCGAGAATGGCGAGCATGAGCTCGCTCATGCCCGCATCTCCCGCAGACGACGATGGATGTGGCGGACGGCGGTCCAGGCGATGAGCAGGGCGGCCGCGGGGACGACGGCATAGACGACGGCGAAGGGAAAGAAGAGGGTCACCGTGCCCACCTTCACGTTCCGCAGCATCATCGCGAAGCCGTAGCGCAGGAGCAGAAGGGCCAGGAGGAGGTGGGCGAGCTCGGCGAGGATCGGGATGGTGCGGCGCAGCGCGGGCTTCAGGCGGTCGCGCAGGGCGGTGATCAGGATGTGCTCCTCCCTCCGGCTCGCGATGACCCAGCCCAGAAAGCACAGCCAGATGAAGAGATAGCGGGCGAGTTCCTCGCTCCAGATCAGGGGCTCGTTGAGGACGTAGCGGAAGAACACCTGCGCGAGCACGACGGCGAAGACCGCGAGGAAGAGGAGGATCGCGAAGATCCCCAGCGCGCGATCGAGGGCGCGTTCGAAACGTTCCATCACTTCGTGCCGGCGGAAGAGGGCGGCCGGCCGCCTCGAGGCGGCCGGCCCGATACCCTCGGCGTCATTCGGCGGAGTGCAGCCGCTCGAAGGTTCCCTTCCCCCAGCGATCCTCGAACAGCGGCGGGACCTTGGCAAGGGTCGCCTGGCGGAAGGATTCGACGTCGGGCTCGATGATCGTCACCCCCTGCTGTTCGAACCAGGAGGCGAGCTCGGCCTCCGCCTTCTTGATCTCGTTGTCCGACCAGGCCGCGGCCTCGAGCACGGCGTCGCGGATGATGGTGCGATCCTCCTCCGAGAGCGACTGCCAGAAGTTCTCGTTCACGACCACGAGCCGCGGCGTGATGATGTGGCCGGTGAGCACGATGTACTTCTGGACCTCGTAGAGCTTGCCGGCCTTGATGGTGGGAAGCGGATTCTCCTGGCCGTCCACCACCCCCTGCTTGAGGGCGAGGTAGAGTTCGTTGAAGTTCATGGGCGTGGGCTTGGCCCCCCAGGATTCGGCCATCGCCTTGAAGACTTCGTTCTCGGGCACGCGGATCTTGAAGCCCTCCATGTCCGCCACGCTGTGGATTTCCCTGTTCGTGCTCGTCACGTGGCGGGTCCCGTAGTAGAGAGCGACGAGCGCCCGCATGCCGGCTTGGGAGACGAGCTTTTCGTTGATCTCGTCGAGAAGCTGGCCGTTGACGACCTTCACCATGTGGTCGGGCGATTTCCAGATATACGGCGCCTCGACGACGGAGATGAAGGGCACCCATTCACCGAAGTTCGCCGCACCCTCGGTCACCATCTCCTGAATGCCGGCGGAGACGGCCTCGATCATGTCGCGCGAGCCGCCGAGCTGACCGCCGGGAAAGGCCTGGATCTCGATCCGTCCGTTCGTCTTCTCGGCCACCGTCTTGGCGACGCGATCGATCATCAGCACCTGCGGGTGTTCGCCGCCGATGACGTCCCCCCATTTGATGGTGATCTCGGCGGCCGGGGCGATGGTCGCGACGGCGAAGGAAGCAACCGCCAATACCGCAAACGAAATCGCTCTCTTCATCGGAGTTTCTCCTCTCCCTGATCGCGTCTCGCATCCGGATGCGAGCGCGGGCGGAGTATGCGGAGCATTCGCCGCTTTGTCATCTCGAACGCGCGCTGCGGTGCGCGCCGTCATGCGCCTCATCTGGCATGGCAGCCATGCAGATCCGGCGGTTGTGGAGGCTCATGCTGCAGCGCACAATAATTCCCACACGCACGTCGGATCTCCAGCACATGGGAGCAGGGACATGAAGCGGAGCTTCTGCGGCATTCTCGGCGGGCTCGCTCTTCTCGCCGCCACCGCCGATGCGGCCGAGGACGCGTGGCTGCGCCCCCTCGAGGCCCGGGTGAGCGACGTCGGTGCGATGCGGGTGATCGGTTATCATCTCGAGACGCCCGAAGGCTGTGCGATCACGGCCATGCTCGACTTGCAGCCGGTCCTGCGCGAGGCGCTCGGCATGCCCATGCTGGGTGCGACCCGCATCGAGGTCGCCCTGGATCGCGGCGAGGATCTCGTTCTCGCCGCCGAGAGCGGCGATCGGCTGCGCCTCTTCTGTGCCCCCGGGGGCGGTCTGCGGGTCGAGGAGGAGTTCGCCAGCGAGCGCTTTGCCGCCCGCTGAGCCCGACCTTCACCCACAGCTCGCGGGCAGGCGCAGCAGGCCCCATCCATAGAGGGGATCGCGGCCTGCGGGGCCGAGATCCCGGGCGCTGCGGGCAAGCCGGGCCTCGATGGCGCCGTTTTCGAGGCCCGGGCGCGCGAGCAGCACGGCGGCGGCGCTCACGAAGGCGGCGGCGTAGGAGGTCCCGCTGCGCCGCACGGCAAGGCCGCGGCGGTCCCGAAGCGCGAGCGCCACGCCTGGCGCGGCGAGATCGATGTACGGTCCGCGCTGGGCGCGCGGCCAGAGCCGGGCATGGCGGTCCACCGCGGTCACCGCGATCACCCCGGGATAGGAGGCGGGATAGGCGGGAGGCGCGGAGGGGCCGGCGTTGCCGGCTGCCGCGACGAGCAGAAGACCCCGCGCCACCGCCCGCGTCACGGCCCGACGCAGCAGGAGATTGTCCGGCCCGGCAAGCGACAGGTTGACGACCCGGATCCCGCGGCGCAACAGCCAGTCGAGCCCGCGCGCGATGTCGAACGCCTTCGCCTGCGGCCCGTCCCCATCCCCGGCGAAGACATCGGCGACGAGCAGGGGCACGCCGGGAAGCAGGCCGCCGCGTCCCACGAGCAGTGCCGCGATTTCGGTGCCGTGGCCCGGATCGGCGGGCGCGGAGGCGGAAAAACGGCGCTCCTCGATCCGCATCCGGCGGAGCGCCGGGTGGTCGTCGTCGACGCCGGTGTCGATCATGCCGAGCGCGCTTTTCGGAACGCAGTCCGCCGTCGCCCGCCAGGCGACGAGCTCGAACGGCCAGGAATCGGGCACCGCCTCGATCGCTCCCTGGAGGCGATAGCTGCGGTCGAGATCGAAGTCCCGCCCCGGCAGCAGATCCCGCACGACCGCGAGTGCCGCCTCCGGCGTGAGGGCGGAGGGCGGGCTGAACCGCTGGACCTGAAGCCCGAGCCCGGCAAGATCCTCGGATCGTCTCAGACGGAACCCCCGCGCCTCGAGGCGATCCACCTCCTCGGGCGCGAGATTGAGGGCGAGGATCGCGGGCGCATCCCGTGGGTCGGGGTCGTCGCGGCGCCGCGCGG
>CAZHHU010000009.1:35733-42337 GCA_964532215.1 uncultured Geminicoccaceae bacterium | reverse complement strand
CGAGGATCGCCGCGAGGAGCAGCGGGAGGAGGGTGATGCGGGGCATCGGTCCTTCACTCGGCGGCGCGCCGCTTCCACCTCCGGCCGTCGGTCAGCGTGCCGGCGTCGGAGCGGGGCGGACTCCGCAATACGGTCCGCCTCCTACTGGGAGCGCCGTTCGAGAAGCAAGCGGAAGAGCGTGGGCCGCGCATCGCCGGGGCCTGCGCCGGACTCCGACGATGGACGGATGCGCCGGTCGTCGTCGTGATCGTGGTCACCGCGCGAGTGGTCACGGCGATCATGGTCATCGTGACCATCGTGATCGCCATGATCATCGTGATGATCGCGGTCGTCATGGTGCCCGTGATCGGAATCGTGATCCTCGTCCCTGCCGCTCGCCCATGCCGACCGCGTCAGCCCCCACGATCCCGCACCACGATCTCGCGGAAGGCCGAAGGCCACCGTGAGCGCAGAAAGGGCGAGACCGCCCAGCAGATCGCGACGGTGCTTCATCATCGCGGTTCCTCCCTTGCCGGCCATTCTTCCCTTCCCCGGGGAAAACCCGGGCGCGGCGTTTTTCATCCCCTGCGGATGAATTCGACGCGGCGCGCGTTTTCCTGAAGGGGACCGAGGACGACTCCGACCGGAGCGCCGGAGATGGAAGAGGAACTCGTGGCCATGCTTCCGCGCCTGCGCCGCATGGCGCGAGCTCTCTGCGCCCGCGAGGAGGAAGTGGACGATCTCGTCCAGAGCACCTGCGAGCGGGCCCTTCGCGCCCGCAGCGGCTTCGTTCCCGGAACCCGGCTCGACAGCTGGCTCTACCGCATCATGCAGAATCTCTGGATCGACGGATACCATCGCGAACGGCGCCGGGGCATCACGGTCGATCTCGACGAGGCCGCACAGCTTGCGGACCGCGACGGACGGCAGGATCTGGAGACCCATCTCACGCTCGAGAAGGTGCGCCGGATCATCCGCACCCTGCCTCCCGAGCAGCGCCTCGCGCTCGTGCTCGTGACCCTCGAGGGTCTCTCCTATCGCGAGGCGGCCGCGCGCATGGGCGTTCCGCTCGGGACCCTGATGAGCCGGCTCGGACGGGCCCGGCGGCGGCTTGTCGCGCTGCTCGAAGGGGAAAACCCGGTACCCGCAACCGGAGGAACTCCGTCATGACCCGCTTCGCGGAGGAGTTGCTCATGGCCTATGCCGACGGCGAACTTCCCCCCGAGGAACTCGCCCGGGTCGAGCAGGCGCTCGAGAAGGACGCCGAAGCCCGGCGCCGGGTGCGCCTCTACCGCGAGAGTGCGGCACTCGCTCGCGCCGCCTTCGAAAGCACGCTGTTCGAGCCGGTCCCGCGCGAACTCGAGGAACGGGTGCGGAAGATGGCCCGCGCAGCCGGGCCGGGACCGCTGCGCTCCGGAGCGGGATTGCGGCGCCGCCTTCTTCCCCTGGCCGCGAGCCTCGCCCTTTTCCTCGCCGCGCTCGGTGGCCTCTGGTTTCTTCTCTCCGGTGAGCGCGAAGCCGCGCTGCTCGCACGCGTCCTCGAGCACACGCCCTCGGGAGTGGTCGGCGAAGGAGGAATCCTGCCCACGGCGAGCTATCGGACCGCCGAAGGCGGCTTCTGCCGACGTTTCGAGCGCATCGAGCGGGAGCGGGCGGTCGCGGCGCTCGCCTGCCGCCGGGGAGAGGGCGACTGGTCGATCCGCGCCTGGGTCGAACTCGCCGGATCGCGTCCCCGCACCTACGCCCCCGCGAGTGCGGCAAGCGCGGATCCGCTCACGGATCTCATCGACCGTCTCGGGCTCGTGCCCCTGTCGCCGGAAGAGGAGGCCCGCCATCTCGCTTCCGGCCGCTGAATCCGGCCCCGCCGGCGCGCTCCTTCAGCGCCCGCCGCGCAGGCCGTGGATCTCCTCGACCGTCGGGAAGGCGGAGACGGTGCCCGGGCGGGTGACGGACAGGGAGGCGGCCGCGACCGCGACGCCGAGCGCCTGCCTGAGTGTCAGGCCCTGATCGAGGAGGGCGGCGAAGGTCCCAAGCAGCACGTCCCCGGCACCCGTCGTCTCGACCGCCGCAACCTCTGGCGCCGGAACGGCGATGCGCTGCTCCCTCTCGACCCAGAGCGCGCCCCGGGGACCGAGCGTGACGAGCACCGCACGGGCGCCGCGGGCGAGCAGCGCCCCTGCCGCCTCGAGCGGCGTCTCGCCCGTCCCGTGCAGGACGACCTCGGCGGCGTTGCCGACGAGAATGTCGCACCATTCCCACAGCCCTTCGTAGTCGAAGGCTACGGGCGCCAGATTGAGCAGCACGGGAATCCGCCGGGCACGCCCGAGGCGCAGGGCGAAGGCCAGCACGTCGCGGTGGAGATTGCCCACGAGCAGGAGGAGGTCGGAAGCGGTCGCCGCGGCCATCCCCGTCTCGGCCGCGGTCCGCGAAAGCGTTCCCGAGGCCGGCGCAAAGCCGAGGATCGCGTTCTCCCCGTCCGGGGTGACGAGAATCACCGACTCGTCGCTCGCTCCCCCGCGCCGCTCGAGCGCGCCGATCTCGATTCCCTCCTCCCGTATGGCGGCCTCGATCCGATGCCCATGCTCGTCGTCGCCCACCACCGTCGACAGCCGCACCTGCGCGCCCGCGCGTCTTGCCGCGATCGCGGCATTGAGTCCCTTGCCGCCGAGATCGAGCCGACGCGCTTCGACGAGCACGGACTCCCCGGGCGCGGGAATCCGGGGGACGCGGTAGATGAGATCGACCGCGGCGTTGCCGAGGACGAAGACGGTCACGGGCCCGTCACGTTTCCGGAAGGAGGATTTCTCCGAGCCCGCCGACCGAGCCGCAGCCGAGAAGACGGCGGAAGACGCGGCCCGTGAAGAAGGGCTCGATCCCCTCCGCGCGGAGATGGCGCTCGAGAAGGACGACCCAGGGACATTCCTGCCGGCCTGCGTCGAGAAAGGTCGACAGCTCCGTGGCCGGCGGACGGGCGAGAAACAGCGTGCCGCGACGCATGGCGTAGCCGGGATCGCGTCCCACCGCGCCCCCCACGATGATCGTGCCGGCGAGCATGAAGGCGGCGGTGAAATCGCCGGCATCACCCTCCACGACGAGAAGGCCGCGCCGCATGCGATCGCCGGCGCGGTCGCCGATCCCTCCCCACACCCGGAGCAGACCGCCGCGCATGCCGAAGCGATAGCCGGCCGCGGCGGCGGCGGCAAAATCGCCGAGTCCGCCCCTTACCGTGATGCGTCCTCCGCGCATGTCGCAGGCCGCGAAGGCGCCCGCCGACCCCTCGATCTCGATGCTCCCGTCGCGCATCGAGAGACCGAGCAGATGCCCCACCTCGCCGACGACGCGGATGCGGCCGCGGGTCATGGCGGCGCCGACCCGGTCGAAGTGCGCGCATCCTCCCTCGATGACGAGCTCCCGGGCGTCTCCCGGGCGCAGGGTGAACACATCCCCCACCCGGAGCCGACCGCCGCCATGGGCGAGGGGGAGCCGCTCGATCTCGGCCGGGGCGAGACCCTCGAGCCGCTCCGGCAGGAGGGGGGAGAGATCGAGGGGAAGAGGGGGAGCTTCGCGGAGGCGGAGGATGAGGGCGTTCATGCGAGAATCTCGCGAAGATGGAAATGGTGGGGTCCGAGCTTGCCGCCGTAATTGCCGGCATCGAGAGCGAGCACGCCGCCTGCGCGTCCCCGCGCGATCGCGGCCTCGAGCCCGGCCTTCAGAGCCGTGCGGATCGCCTTCTCGTCGAGCCCGTCGACGACGATCTCGAGCACCGAGCCCACCTCCTCGCCGAGCGCCGTCTGCGGCACCACCGCACGCAGCGTCGGACAGTAGGCGTCGTTGGTGGAGGCGATGAGCCGGGGGTATTTGGATCCCACCTTGGACCCGGAGCGCACGATCCCGCCGGGAAAGGGGAGGATCACGCCGGGCGTGCCCCGCATCGCCGCCACCGCATCTTCCGCCGCAGCCCGCGCGGCCCCGGCATCGGCGGCGAGAATGAGAAAGTTGCCGCCGCCGATCCCCGCAACCATGCCGACATCGTGCTCGCAGAGAAACTCCCCTTCCATGACCGGGATGCGCCAGAAGCGGCGGGCCCCGAAGCGCTTGGAGATCTGAAAGCCGTCCCCGAAAAAGCGCAGCGCCTTGCCCAGGGGAAGGCGGCGCTCGCCCTCGCTTCCCGCGAAACAGGCGGTGGTCGGACAGGTGAGCACGCACTGGCCGACCCGGGCGAGAAGCTGCCTTTCCAGTTCCTTCGAGGAGGTCGCGAAGAGGAGCACGGCGATGCCGGGCCGCCCGTCCGGGGTCTCCTCGGGGGCGAGCTCCCGCTCGATTCCCGCCTCCACCCCGCAGGCGATCACCGAGGTGGCGAAGCCGGTGAGGGTGAGGGCGGCGGTGCGGGCCCATCCGGCATCGGCGGCGGTGATGACGAGGCGCGCCGCGCGCATCGGAAAGGCCTCGGCGAAACTGTCGCGGATCTCGACTCCGTTGCGCTCCACGTCATCCTCCCGTGCCCGCACGCCCCGCTCCCCTCATAGCGGCCCCGCGCGCCTGTTCGAAGAGGCACGCCAGGAGGACCATCCCGCCCTGATGCGATCCTCGAGGGCGAAGAAGAGATAGTAACCCTGGGCGAGAAGGCGGCCCAGCCCGTCGCCCACCCAGGGCAGGGCGAAGGGCGCGAACAGCCGCCAGCGGTCGTCCCCCTCGAGAAGGGCCCGGGCCACGAGCTCGCCCGCCATGGTCGTGGTATTCAGCCCGTGGCCGCCGAAGGCGGTGGCGGTCCACAATCCCGGCTCGAGCTCGCGCACCACCGGCATCTTGTGGCGGGCGAAACCCATGCGGCCCGACCAGGCGTATGCCACGCCCACCCCGGCGAGTTCGGGATAGACCGAGGCGAGATCCCGCCGCATGATCCGCTCGAGCGCCTCGCGCGAGCGCCGCTCGAACAGGGATACGCGCCCGCCCCAGAGAAGCCGCCCTTCCGGCAGAGGCCGGTAGTAGCCGGTCGCCATGCGGTCGTCGAAGACCGCATAGGGTGCGCCGATCACCCGCGCGAGCCGCTCGCCCAGGGGTTCGGTGACGATGACGTAGCTCGCGACCGCAAGCAGCCCCCGCGCGAGCCGCCGGTCGCAGGGATCGCCGTAGACGCTGGGACAGAGGATCACGGCTTCGGCGAGGATGCGCCCCTTGCGGGTCTGGATCTCGAAGCCCGCCCCCCTGCGCCGGATCCGCTCTGCCGGGCTGCACTCGAAGATCCGCACGCCCCTCGCCTCGGCCGCTTCCGCATAGCCGAAGAGGAGTCTCAGGGGATCGAGATGGAAACCCTCGGGGTCGAAGATCGCCTCGTAGTAGCGTGCGCTGCGCCAGATCGCCCGCACCTTCTCGCGCGGCCAGCATTCGACCCGCATGCCGAACTCCTCGTTCAGCATCCGGGCCTCGCGCGCCATGGCCTCGGCATCGTCGAACCAGGACGCCTCGACGACTCCCTCCACGAGATCGCAGGCGATGCGATAGCGCGCGATGCGCCGGCGCAGCAGGGCGAGCCCCTCGCGGCTCGCGGCGTGGAGGGCGCGCGCATGTTCCCGCCCGTACCGGCGCAGAAGCTCGTCCACGGGCCGGGTGAAGCCGGCCGAAGCCATGCCGCCGTTCCGCCCCGAGGCGCCGAAGCCCAGCTCCACGGCCTCGAGCAGAGCGACCTCGGCACCCCGTTCGGCGAGCGAAAGGGCCGTGGCCAGACCGGCGAGCCCGCCGCCCACGACGGCAAAGCGCACCGCCACGCGTCCCTCGAGCTCCGGCCGCGGCCGGCGCGCGCCGAGACGGGCATGGTACCAGGTCGCCGGGGATGTCATCACGGCCCCGGAGATGCCCGAGAGATCCCCGGCCGACAAGCGCGGCGGCGTCCTTCAGCTCCTGGTGGGGATCGCGCCTCCGGGTTCCGCGACCACGACCCGATCGCGCCCCTTCCCCTTGGCACGGTAGAGCGCCCGATCGGCCGCGGCGAGCAGCGGATCGAGCCCGCCCGGGGCGTTTTCGGGCACCGCCACCCCGAGACTCGCCGTCACCCGCAGCTCGCGGTCGCGGACCGGAATTCCGGTCTCGGCGATGACCCGACGCAGGCGCTCGGCGATCCGCACCGCCGCGATGCGGCCGGTATCGGGCAGCAGCACCGCGAATTCCTCGCCTCCGAGACGTGCGAGCAGATCTCCCGGGCGCAGTACGCGACGGCAGCGCTCCGCGACCGCGGTGAGCACCCGGTCCCCCGCCTCGTGGCCGTAGGTGTCGTTGATCGCCTTGAAGTGGTCGAGGTCGAAGAGCACGAGCGCCGCGGGCTGACCGCTCTGACGACAGCGCTCGAGCAGCCGCCGTCCGCGCTCGAAGAAGGCGCGCCGGTTGTAGAGCTCGGTGAGATCGTCGATGGTCGCGAGGCGGCGCAGCTCCTCCTCGACCCGCTTGAGATGGGTCACCTCGCTGCGCAGCAGCACCCGATAGCCGTTCGACATGCGATGGACCCGCACCACATACCAGCGATCGCCGGCCTCCACCTCGAGCGGCGCGCCTTCGGCGACCGCAAAGCGGTGCAGCGCCCTCTCCCGGAAGCTCTCGTATTCGGGCGAATCCCGCTCCGGTCCGAAGCGGG
>CAZHHU010000009.1:29036-35633 GCA_964532215.1 uncultured Geminicoccaceae bacterium | reverse complement strand
ATCGAGCCGTCGGAGAGCCGACGCTCGTAGACGAGAAAATGCACACCGCCGCCGACGATCTCACGCGGCTGTTCGGAGCCCGCACGATGCAGCTGGATGCGGCGCGCGAGCCAGAGCTCGAAGGCCTCTTCGTCGAGACCGAGCCGGCTGCGGAACACGGGCAGGCGCTGCAGTTCCTCGAAGGTGAGGCCCACGAGATCCTCCGGTGCCGCCTCGTAGAAGCGGCTGAAGGCCTCGTTGCAGAGCACGATGCGATCCTCGGGGTCGAACAGGGCGAAGCCGTCGAACAGCACCGAGGTCGCCTCGCGCAGGAGATCGCGGACCCGTTCGGCCTCGCGTTTGGCCTCCTCGAGCTCGCCGTTGAGTTTCTCGAGACGCCCGCGCTCGCGGTCGAGCGCATCCCGCACCCGCCGCTCCTCGGTGACATCCTGGAGGATGCCGAAATAGCCCGTGACCGTCCCTCCGGAGCCGAACTGGGGAAGCCCCTTCGCGAACACGCGGCGCACCGTTCCGTCCGGGCGGAGGATGCGCGCCTCGTGCTCGAATTCCCGTCCCTCGGCCTGCGCGCGCTCCCAGACGCGCCGCCGTTCCTCCCGATCCTCGGGGTGGAAGATGAGAAAGCGGCTGTCGGCATCGAGGGGGAACGCCTCGGGTGTCCGCCCCACGATGCGCCAGAGCTCGGGCGACCAGTAGAACTCGCCCCGCAGGAAGTCGTAGTGCCAGTAGCCGAGGCGGGCGATCCGGGCGGCGAGTTCGAGCTGGCGCCGCTGGCGGTAGCTCACCGGGTCGCAGTCCCGCGGCGGGAACACCTCCTCGGCCGCCACCAGCACGCCCCGGAAATCCCCCTGCAGGAGCGCACGGAACTCGAGGTGGAGACGGCGGCATCGTCCTTCCGGACGGGGAAGACAGATCTCGCTCCTGCGCACGCCCCCTTCCTCCATCACCCGCCGGAGATCGACGCCGAATTCCGGGGGCAGAGCAGCCGCGGCATCCCAGCGGTGTCCCCGCAGGGCCGGCGCATCCGCGCCGAGGAGGGCCGCCCAGGCCGGCGTCACGAAGTGATGGCGCAGCTCCGCATCGAACAGGGCGAAGGGCAGGCGGACGAGGAGCGCCGCCGCCGCGGTGGAGCCGAGACCGTCCGGGAGTTCGCCTTCGCACGGGAGGCCGTCGAGGGAATGCGACACCGAGGGAACCCTGATCCTCTCCCACAGCATAGACTGGACGATGCGCTTCCCCAAGAGGCATGCACCCGATACGTCAAATATCGGTTAAGAGAACCGGATCCGGTCTCCGGTTCCTGCCCGGTAGAATTCCAGACAGGCCCGCGCATAGCCGCGCCAGTCGCCGAGATGTGAAGCGAGATCGCGGCAGGAGGCGGCGAGCGCGGCCCGGGCTTCGGGTACGGCGATGAGATGCTCGAGCGCCCGGCTCAGGGTCTCGACGTCATCCGGGGGAACGAGGTGGATGCGGTCGGCGACCGGAGCTTCGGCGAAGACCCCCACCCGCGAGGCGAGGATCGGCCTGCCGTGGCTCGCGGCGAGGGCGAGAGCTCCCGAGCCATCGATCTCCCGGTAGGGAAAGACGACGAGATCGGCCCGCGCGAGAAGCGCGGTGAGACGGTCGTCGGGCAGGTAGCCAAGCTCGAAGGCGAAGCAGTCCTCCACACCCGCCGCCGCAATGCGGGCGCGCAGGGGCGCGAGATCGAGGAACGGTCGCCCGGCGATGCGGATGCGGAAATCGCGCCGCCGCCCGGCGAGGCGCAGCCCGGCCTCGATCAGGAGATCCACGCCCTTGTAGGGCTTGATGGTCCCGAAGAAGAGGATTTCGACCCTCCCCTCCGGGTCCTCCTCCGCTGCGCCCCCTTCATCCTTTCCGACCTCGAGAGGAGGATGGGGCAGGAGCCGGATGCGCGCCTCCTCGATGCCGAGTGCGGCGATCGTGGCCCGCGTCTTTTCGGTGTGCACGACGAAGCCGTCGAAGAGGTCGAGCAGGCGGCCCCGACCTGCCGCCTGGACGATCGCGCCGAGCGGACCGACGAGGGCCCCGAGGCTGTGGGCGGTGAGTTCGGCGTTGTGGACGGTGAGAAAAAGCCCCGCATGCCGCCGCATCCGTCGCAGGAAGGGGAGGTCGAGAAGCGGCAGCATGAGCCACTGCACGTGGAGGATCCGGACCCCTTCGCGGCCGAGCAGCCGGGCGAGGGCGAAATGGCCGAAGAGATGCTCGACCCCCTTGAGACCGCGGCGCCAGCCCGAGCTCCGCCAGTCCTCTCCTCCCTCGCTCCAGCGATAGAAGAGGGGGTGGAAGGCGAAGCCCTCCTCCACGATCTCCTCGTAGCCGCGCAGCGGACGGCCGATGAGCATCGTGCCCGCCCCCTCGGCCGCGAGCGCGCGCGCGAAGTGGATGTCAAAGGGAAGGGTGAACAGCGAGGGATCGAGGATCGCGACCTGCATCGCCTCCGAGATGGACGCGGCGCCGCATGCCCGCAACGGCAAATCCGCATCCGGCATCCTCAGGTCCCGGCGATACGCCGCTGCAGCAGCAGGGTGGCGGCAAAGGCCGCAGGGCCCGCGAGCGCCGGCAGCGGATGGCCGGCCGCGGCGAGAAGGGCGCCGTCCAGAAGCGCGAGCGCGGCGATCAGAAGCCCCACCGCCCGCGGCACGTCGCCCGGCCCGCGCCGCCCCAGCATCCGCAGGGCGAGAAGAAGAGCGCCCAGATAGAGCAGCCAGAAGGGAAGGAGAAGTGGAGCCGCGGCGAGGAGGGCGAGAGGCATGAGCAGCGGGGGCAGGAAGAGCAGGAGCCCGCCGCGGCCCTCGAGCCGGTCGAGATGCTCGGCCCGCGCCACATAGGTGATCCCGGTCGTGTGCAGGAGAACCGCGAGGGCGGCCGGCCACAGCAGCGGATCCGGCATGCCGGCGAGGAACCCCGCGGTGGCGTAGACGAGCAGCCGGCAGATGCCCATGAGCCAGGCGGCATGCCGGAATTCCTTGTGGAAACGGTCGTAGAGCAGGACCGCGAAGGCGAGCGCGAGCGCGGCGGCGAGCGCCCGGCGATCGGCCTGCGGCAGCAGCAACGCGAGACCCGAGAGCAGCAGGACGAAGCCCCAGAAATAGACCGTCTCGACCGCCACCTCGCCGCGCGCGACCGGCCGTCCGCTTCCCATCTCCCGATCCCAGGCGGCATCGAAGGCGTCGTTGAGATACATGCCGCCGAGATAGAAGCAGGAGACGGCGGCGAGCAGCGGCAGCAGCAGCGGATCGGCACCGCCGCCCGCGAGCAGGAAGCCCGCGAGGGCGTTCGTCCACACCGTGGGCAGGTTGGAGATGCGGCCGAGGGCGAGGGCGGTTGCGAGCCTCATCCCTCGAGCAGGCCGCGGGCGAAGAGAAGCTCCCGCGCGATCGCCTCCTCGACCGCGAGATCGCGCAGCTCCGCCGGCAGGACGTCGAAGCTGTAGGTTTCGACCTCGAAATGGGGCATCGGGTCGAGCCGCCGCGCAGCCCGGACGGCCGCCTCGAGTTCGCCCCGGGTGGTGGCGAGCGGCGGCTCCAGGGAATCGGTGAAGATCGGAACATGGACGTGGATGCGCCACTCCCGCTCGCCGGGAATCTCCGCCTGGAGTGCCGCGGGCAGATCGAGAAAGCGCCGGATCGTGCCTTCCTCCGTCCGTACCGCCGTCTGATGGAGATAGATGCCGTCGTCGAAACGCCGCGCCGCCTTCCGTCCCTGCTCCCCGAGGGGGGCGATGCGGAGGGCGCAGGAAAGCTGCAGTTTGGCGATGGTGATCCCGGCCTGCGCGAGGCGCTCGAGCGCCCGCGCGGGCTCCTCGAAGCCGACCGCGAAGTGGGCGACATCGAAGCAGAGACCGAGGTGGCGTCTCAGGATCTCCTCCGCCTCCCCCGCTCCGACGCCGAGGCGCCTTCCGAAGCGGATCCGGGTATCCGCGGCGAACAGGCGATCCTCGAAGAAGCGCAGCACGTCTTCGGTCGACTCGAGCAGACAGCCGGGCTCGGGCTCGAGCGCGAGCACCAGCGTCCTTCCCCCTTCCTCGCGCAGCGCGTGGAGATGAGCCGCGACCTCGAGCAGATGGTCGACGATCGCCTCCACGGCCCCCGCATCGCGGGCAAGCGCCCGGGTCGTTCCGGGAACCGTGCTGATGCTGCCGAAGGAAAGATCCGGAGGGAGGAGCGCGGCGAGCAGCTCCGCGAGGCTCCGCGTATGCGCGGCCCGCACCGCGCGCCGCCAGTCGGGCTGATAGACGGATTCCTTGACGCGCGTGCCGTGAAAGCGGCCGTAGGGAAAGCCGTTGACGGTGAACAGATAGAGGCCGCTTGCCGTGAGCAGGGCGCGGAAGTCTTCGCGCTCTTCGGGCTTCTGCAGCAGGCTCAGGGCCGCGGCGGGGATCCACAGCCCGAGCCCCATCGGCCGATCGGGAGATACCCGCGCCTTCACCGCCCGCACCGGCCCCTCGATGGTGGCGCGGAGCTCCGCAAGCCGCTCGCCCGGGTGAATGTTCGTGCAGTAGGTGAGGTGGAGCGGCCGCCCGCCGGCATCCAGGCGCATGTCCTCAGCCCGCCCGTGCCCGCAGCCAGGCGACGGCCTCGAGGATGCCGGCCTCGTCCATGCGGTGGACCTCGACGCCGCGGCCGAGATCCGCGAGCAGGGTGACGGTGAGCTCGCCGCCCAGATGCTCGCGGAACTCGGAAAGTCCCTCGAGCAGGAGGAGACGGCCGTCGGCACCCCGCATCTCCAGGGCGGGATGCCACAGGCGCAGGCCGAGATGTTCGAGGAGCACGCAGATCCGCTCCTCCAGACCCGCTTCGAGCAGGCCGATCATCACCGAGTAGCGGGCATCGAGCGCGATGCCGATGGCCACCGCCTCGCCGTGGCGGAGATGGCCCCGGGTGAGCATCTCGAGCCGATGCGCCGCCCAGTGGCCGAAATCGAGCGGCCGCACCGAACCGAATTCGAAGGGATCGCCCCCTTCGGCGATCTGGCGCATGTGGATCTCGGCCGAGCGACGG
The DNA here is from genome assembly GCA_964532215.1 of uncultured Geminicoccaceae bacterium. Classification (GTDB taxonomy): domain Bacteria; phylum Pseudomonadota; class Alphaproteobacteria; order Geminicoccales; family Geminicoccaceae; genus HRBIN39. Next base: position 30,615 of record CAZHHU010000009.1, on the reverse strand, counting down.
ATCATGCGGGCCATCGCCGCGCGGTCGAAGGCGGCGAGCCGGTCGGCGTTCGCTTCCAGCCAGTGGAAGAAGGCGCGATCGCGAATCAGCGCCACCTTCACCGCCTCCGCCATGCCGGCGATCTTCTCGCGCGCGGGCAGGGTATCGATGAAGGCGATGTCGTTGATGACCGCGAAGGGGGGATGGAAGGTACCGATGAAGTTCTTGACCCCCCTCAGATTCACGCCGTTCTTCACGCCCACGCCGGAATCGTTCTGGGCGAGCACGGTCGTCGGCAGGCGCACGAGCCGCACGCCGCGATGGGTGGTGGCGGCGACGAGTCCCACGGCATCGAGCAGCGCCCCGCCGCCTATGGCGATCACGAAGGACTGGCGGTCGATGTGGTGGTCGAAGAGATGGCGCATGATCTGTTCGAGGAAGAACAGATCCGTCTTCACCTGCTCGCCGCCCGGAAGGATGCAGGGTGGAGCCGCGAGCTCCATCCGCGCGGCGTGTCGCCGCGCATAGGCCGCGATCTCGGCGGGAAGCTCCGGCCGGGCCTCGGCCACGCCGCGGTCGAGAAAGACGACCGTGCGGTGGCGCCGCTCCGGTTCCCGCCGGGCGAGGATGGTGGCGAGGAGGGTGTTGTCGGGATCGAAGACGTTCTCGGTGAAGCAGACGGGATAGTCGAAGGTCACGGCAAAGCGCTGGAGATGGACCTCGCCGCGGCCCTCCAGCGACACTCCGACTCGCGCCATCGCTCTCCTCCCCTCCGGCACCTCAGGCCGCAAGCCGCCGCCAGCAGGGATCGCGGACGAGCGAATCCCAGTGCTCCCCGACATACTTGCGGAACCAGACGCTGTAGCGTTCGGGCGCGCGTTCCACCTCGGCCCTCACCTCCTCCGGGGTGAGCCAGGAGAAGCCCTCGACCTCGGCCGGGTCGGGCCGGATGGGGCCTTCGAAGATGCCGGCGAAGACGTGGACGATCTCGTCCTCGATCATGCCGGAGCCGACGTCGGCGCGATAGGAGGTGACGAGCAGGGGCACGAGCCGGCAGCGGATGCCGAGTTCCTCGAAGAGTCGGCGTCTTGCGGCCGCGAGCACCGCTTCGCCGGGACGGGGGTGGCTGCAGCAGGTGTTCGTCCACAGGCCTCCCGAGTGGTATTTGCCGCGCGCCCGCTTCTGCAGCAGCAGCCGGCCCGGAGGATCGCGCAGGATCACGGACAGCGCCCGATGGCGGAGACCCGCCCGATGGGCCTCGAGCTTCGGCGCCTTCCCCCGTTCTTCGTCGTCCGCACCGACGAGGATCACTTCCTCGCGTCGGTCGTCCATCCCGCCTCCCCGCGGTTCGTTCTCCTCTCCTCTTAGCCCGGAGCGGCCGCCGAGACCAGCTTCCTCGCCCCGCCGGCCGTCTCACTCCTCCACCACGAGGATCGCGTAGGGAATCTGCCCCACGGGAACGGAGCGGAGCACGGTCAGGCTCTCGGTGTCGACGATCGAAATGTCGTCGGAGAGCCCGTTCGCGACGTAGAGGAGTTTCTCGTCGGGGGAGAGGGCGAGGCCCCAGGGACGGGCGCCGACGAGGATGTATTTCAGGATC
>CAZHHU010000009.1:27635-28936 GCA_964532215.1 uncultured Geminicoccaceae bacterium | reverse complement strand
TCGTCCGTCGGGCGTGACGAGCACGCCCTCCGGCTCCTCGCCGGTATCATATTCGTCGAGCAGTTCTCCCGTCTCCACGTCATACACCGAGCAGGTCGCGTCCTCCTCATTGGAGACGTAGAGACGCCGGCCGTCGGGATGGAGATCGAAGGTTTCGGGCTCGGGCACGTTGAGGATGCGGCCCACGAGCTCGCGGGTCTTCGCATCGTAGATGGCGATGATCGAATCGTCGGCGCAGGCGACGAAGAAGCGCGTCCTGTCCCGGTTGAAATGGATGCCGCGTGGCCGCCCGCAGGTTTCCACCGTGGCGACGGGTTCCCCCTCGCGGGTCAGCACCGAGAGCGTGTCGCTCTTTTCGTTGGTCACGTAGAGGAGCTCCCCCGCGGTGGCCGGAAGCGCCGCCGCGAGCATGCCCGAGACGAGCATCGCCGGATATGGAATCCTCAGCCCTTTCACTCCTGCTCCCTCCTTGCCGCCGGCCCCGCCCTGCCGCGCGGCCTTGACGTTGCTGGAAGGGCGTCTTAAGCGAATTTCCATCCGTTCCAAAGACCGAGGGCGGATCCCATCGGCGTTCAGGGAGGTCCAGCATGCGGACAGCACGCAATCGCATGGCCGCCGCGGCGGCCGGTCTCAGCGTCGTCGCGCTCCTCGCCTTCGCGAGTCCCGCCGCGGCCCAGGAGGTGAAGAAGGCGACCGTCTGGGGCGATCTCGGCTTCGTCACCCAGGACATGCTCAACCGTGCCGCGGGTGACGGCAACAACTTCCTCCATCCGCAGCACAACTATGCCCAGACCCGCTACTATCCGAACAGCCAGATCAACACCTCGAACGTCCACAAGCTGCGCCCGGCCTGGATCTTCCAGACCGAGGTCAACGAGACCATGGAGGTGGCGCCGATCGTCGTGAACGGCGTCATGTACGTGACCACCGCCTTCAACCACGTCTACGCGCTCGATGCCGCGACCGGCGAGGAGATCTGGCACTACAAGCACAAGATGGGCCCGATCACGACCTACTGCTGCGGTCCCAACAACCGCGGCGTGGCGGTGGCCGGCAACCGGGTCTTCATGGGCACGCTCGATGCCAAGCTGGTGGCGCTCGACGCCAAGACCGGCAAGCTCCTGTGGGAGACGCAGATCGCCGATCCCGAGCTCGGCTATTCCGAGACCATGGCGCCGATCGTGGTCGAGGACAAGGTGATCATCGGCACCAACGGCGGCGAATACGGCATCCGCGGTTTCGTCAAGGCCTTCAAGGCCGACAGCGGCGAGCTGCTGTGGACCTTCTACACCATTCCCGAG
>CAZHHU010000009.1:23663-27535 GCA_964532215.1 uncultured Geminicoccaceae bacterium | reverse complement strand
GGCCTTCAAGGCCGACAGCGGCGAGCTGCTGTGGACCTTCTACACCATTCCCGAGAATTCGGTCGGTGAATGGCGCGAGACGGATCCCATGGGCCGCTCGCTCAATCGCGACATCCAGGCCGAGAAGGCGGCGCTCGAGAAGCTCGGCGATCCCTACGAGCATCTCGGCGGCGGCGTGTGGCAGACGCCCGCCTATGATCCCGAGACGCGGCGCCTCTACTTCGTGGTCGGCAACCCCTCGCCGGATCTCGACGGCTCGATCCGCCCGGGCGACAACCTCTACACCGACAGCCTCGTCTCCATCGACGTCGACACCGGCGAATACGTCTGCCACTACCAGTACATCCCGCACGACGTGTGGGATCTCGATGCGGTGAGCCCGCCCATCATCACCACCGTCAAGGACGAGAACGGTCAGGATGTGAAGGGCGTGCTCCACGGCGGCAAGCTGCCCTACGTCTTCGTCCACCGGGCGGACGACTGCAGCCTCATCCGCTACAGCGAGCCCATGGTGCCGATCGAGAACCTGTGGGCGCTGCCGACCCCGGAGGGCACGCGCATGCTGCCGGGCGCGAACGGTGGCGTCGAATGGTCGGCGATGGCGATCAATCCGGTGCTGCGCTACGTCTTCGCCGCCAATCTCCACCAGCCCATGACCTATCATGTCGAGAGCACGCCCTATCCCGAGGGCAAGCTCTGGCTCGGCGGCGCCTTCAAGGTCATCCCGGGCGAGGAGCAGTGGGGCAATGTGACCGCCATCGACTACGACACCGGCAGGATCGTGTGGAAGGTCCGCACCGAGCAGCCGATGATCGGCGGCCTCCTCGCCACCGCGGGCGGTCTCGTCTTCGCGGGTGAGGGCAACGGCTGGTTCAAGGCCTATGATGCCGCGAGCGGCGCCGTGCTGTGGCAGTTCCAGCTCGGCGCCGGCGTGAACGCCCCCGCCTCCTCCTATGCGGTGGGCGGCAAGCAGTACATCGTCGTCGCCGCGGGCGGCAACGTCCAGCTCAACTACAAGCGCGGCAACGACATCGTCGCCTTCACGCTCGCCGATTGAAGATCGGCGCGAATCCCTCTAGGAGGGCCGCCGCGGGCGGCCCTCTTTTTCACCCCCGGCAAAGGAGATCGGACGAGCCATGCGCCTTCCGCAGCTGCTGCTTCTCGCCCTCGGCGGCGCCCTCCTCGCCGCGGAGGTCCGGGCCGGCGAGGACATCGAGGCCCTGGCCGAAGTCTGTCGCGGCTGTCATGGCGATGAAAACGCCCTTCCCGCGGACCCCGCCTATCCCATCATCGCCGGACAGGAATTCTACTACCTCTACGTCCAGCTCAAGGACTTCAAGAAGGGGCTGCGCGAGAATGAGATGATGCAGGAAGTGGTGGCCGATCTCGATCGTGCCACCCTCAAGGCGATCGCCCAGTACTGGTCCGAGAAACCTTGGCCGCGGACGGTCTTCGCGGTAAGCGAAGAGGAGGTGCGGCAGGCCGAGCAGGCCATCGTCTCGGCCGAGTGCACGGCCTGTCATCTGAGCGCCTTCGAGGGCAACAGCCGGGTGCCGCGGCTCGCGAACCAGCAGCCCGGCTATCTCGAGAAGACGATGCTCGATCTCAAGTACAAGCGGCGCCGGAACTCGCCCAACATGATGGCGCTGTTCAAGGACTTCAGCGAGGAGTCGATCCGCGCCCTCGCCCGCTATCTCGCCGCCCTCTGAGCCGCCCGCACCTCCTCGAGGCGGCGGCGCAGTCCGGGATCGCGGGCCAGCTCGGCCGCGGTCCGCCCCTTGCGGTCGCGCAGGGCGGGATCGGCCCCCGCCGCGAGCAGCAGCTCCACGACCTCACGATGACCGCGCTGGGCGGCGATCATGAGCGCCGTCATGCCGCGGTCGTCCCGGGCATCGAGGGGCGCGCCGGCCTCGAGCAGGAGCCGCGTCGTGGCGAGCCCGTCCGCGGCCGGCGTGTCCTCGGTATAGCCCGCCGCCCACATCAGCGCCGTGAGATCGTGGCCGTAGCGCCGGGCGGGATCGACGCCGGCCTCCAGGAGCCGGGCGACGATGCGCGAGAACCCGCGCGCCGCGGCATAGACGATCGGGCTCTTGCCGCTGGCGTCGACGGGATCCGGGTCGGCCCCCGCCTCGAGCAGCATGCGGACGAGGAGATCGTTGCCGTTGAAGGCGGCCGCCGCGAGCGGGGTGATCCCCTTGGCGTTCGCCCGGCCGGGATCCGCGCCGCGCGCGAGAAGAAGGCGCACGACACCGCGCCGGTTCGCCCGCACCGCGCGCAGCAGGGGGGTGCTGCCGCGGAGGTTGGGATGGTCGATGTCGGCCCCCCGATCCAGCAGCAGCGCGACGATGCGGCGATGCCCGGCGGCGGCGGCGAGCGTGAGTGCGGTGTTGCCGAAGCGCTGCTGCGCATCGACCGCGGCCCCGAGCGCGAGCAGCCGCTCGACCGCCTCGCGGCAGCCCTTCTCGGCCGCTTCGAAGAGGAGAAAGTCGCGCTGCCGGCGGTCCTCGGGCGGATGCCAGGCGAGCTTCGCCTCGAGATCGTCACAGCGATAGGGATTGTTGCCGCGGGCGAGGGCGCGCTCGCTCGCGGCGAGCGCGAGCGTCGCACAGAGCAGAGCGGCGTGCAGACGGATCGCGATCACGGATTTCCTTCCGACCGGAGGCGTCGTCCTGCGAAGCGAAACTATCCGAAGAGATGGGCGAGGAGAAAGTCCGAAAAGGCGGTGGCGGCGAGAGGACCTTCGGGCAGGAGCTCCGGCCGGTCGGTGGCGACCAGCGGACCCTCCGCGGGATCCTCGGGAGGAAGGCCGTGCGAGCCCCTGACGAGGGTGGTGGGGGCGATGGGAATGACATCGAGCAGGCTGCGGAAGCCGAGCGCGCGCAGGGCGAGCCTGCGGGCGACGGCGAGCTTGGGGAAGCGGAAGCGGGGGTCGATGAACAGCTCCATGGGATCATAGCCGGGCTTTCTGTGGATCTCGACGAGGCGCGCGAAGTCCGGCGCCCGTGCGTCGTCGAGCCAGTAGGGGTAGCAGAACCAGCGATCGCGCTCGGCGAGCGCCACCAGCTCGCCCGCGCGCGGATGGTCGAGGCCGAACGCCCGCTTGCCCTCCTCATCCAGCACCCGGGCGATGCCCCGGGTGCCCTCGAGCAGCCGCCGCACCTCCTCCAGGATCGTTCCATCCTGGACATAGACGTGGGCGATCTGGTGATCGGCGAGCGCGAAGGCCCTGCTCGCACCGGCATCCAGAAGCTCGCCGCCGAGCTCCTCGCGCACCCGCAACCAGCCCGCCTCGCGCAGCACCCGGTTGATGGCCACCGCCCCGCGCACCGGCAGGATGCCGTATTCGGAGACGAGCACCACGCCCCGCCCGCGCCTTCGCGCATGCTCGACGAGCTCCCCCACCACCTGGTCGATCGCGGCGAGCTCCCGGGCAAGGCGCGGATCCGCGGGATCCGGCCCCCATTTCTGCAGGCCGTAGTCGAGATGCGGGAGATAGCAGAGCGTGAGGGTGGGGTCGTAGCGGTCGATCACATGACGGGTGGCATCCGCGATCCATTTCGAGGAGGTGATGTCCGCCATCGGCCCCCAGAAGTGGAAGAGGGGAAAGCGCCCGAAGCGCTTGGTGAGCTCGTAGCGCAGCTCCGGCGGCTCGGTGTAGCAGTCGGGGATCTTGCGCCCGTCGGCGCGGTAGATGGGCCGCGGGGTGGCGCTGACGTCCGCCGTGGAATACATGTTGTACCACCAGAACATCTTGGCGCAGGTGAAGGAGGGATCGCGCCTTTTCGCAGCCTCCCACACCTTCTCTCCGGCCACCAGCCGGTTCGACTGACGCCACAGCCACACCTCGGCGAGATCGCGGAAATACCAGCCGT
>CAZHHU010000009.1:13102-23563 GCA_964532215.1 uncultured Geminicoccaceae bacterium | reverse complement strand
CGGTTCGACTGACGCCACAGCCACACCTCGGCGAGATCGCGGAAATACCAGCCGTTGGCGACGATCCCGTGCTCGCGCGGAAGCCTTCCGGTGACCAGGCTCGCCTGGACGGTGCAGGTGACGGCCGGGAGCGGCGGGATGAGCGGACGCATGCCGCCTTCGCGCAGAAAGCGCGCGATGTGCGGGGTGTTCGCGCCCACGAGCCCGGGCGTGAGCCCGACGACGAGGATCACGAGGGTGGGGTGCACGGTCTCCTCCGCTTCCGGCGCCGATTCCCGGCGGCACGGAGATCTGGGACCTCACCGGGCGCGTTCGAGGATGCGCCGCGCCGTGGGATCGCCGCGGGCGGCCGCCCGCTCGTAGAGCTCCCGCGCCCGTGCGGGATCGCGCGGCACGCCGAGGCCCTGCTCGCAGAGCCCGGCGAGCGCCACCATGGCGGCGGTATCGCCGGCCGCGGCGAGCTCCCGCCAGATGCGGGCGGCCTCCACATAGTCGCCGCCGTCGTAGGCGGCGAAGCCGTCCACGAGATCTGCGGCCCGAAGCGGGCCGGCGGGAGCGGAGAGAAGGAGGCCGAGGAGAAGGCGGCGTTGCATGGATGATCCCCCGGGATGATCCTAACCGTCACCGGATCTTCCGGAGGAGTCACGAACCCGGGAGGGAAGGAACCGCTCGCTCTCCTCATTCCCGGGGCGTCCGGCCGAGCGCGTAGAATTCCGGATTCGGCCGCAGATCGGCCATGTGCGCGAGGCGGTTGCTCAGGGCGAAGAGTGCCGTGATCGCCCCGATGTCCCAGATCTCCTCCTGCGAGAGGCCGGCCGCCTGAAGACGCGCGATGTCCGCATCCTCCACCTCCCAGGGACGGAGCGCGAGCTTCTCGGCGAAGGCGAGCATCGCCCGCTGGCGGAGATCGAGCCCGGCCCGACGCCAGTCGACCGCGAGGATGTCGGAGAGGATCGGGTCCCGGGCGCGGATGCGCAGGATCGCGCCATGGGCGACGACGCAGTAGAGGCAGCGGTTCGCGGCCGAGGTCGCGACCACGATCATCTCCCGCTCCGCCTTGGTGAGCCCCGAATCCCTCTCCATGAGCGCATCGTGATAGGCGAAGAAGGCGCGGAATTCCTCGGGGCGGCGCGCGAGCAGGAGAAAGATCGCGGGCACGAAACCCGCCTTCTCCTGGACCTCGAGGATGCGCCTGCGGACGTCCTCCGGCAGCCCCTCGAGCGTTTCCGGCACGGCAAAGCGGGCGATGCGACGGTGGGACAAGACCCCCCTCCCCTCTCACGGCGCCGCGATGATGCCAGAGCGATCACCCGCCGCAAGCTTCCCCGCCCCCGTTCACCCCCAGCAGCGGGAGCAGGGGGGATCTTCCCCGCACTTCCGGGCGTCCCCGGGTCCCTTCGGCGGATGTTCCGGAGCGCACCGCGATCCTCAGCGGGACCTCCCGTCCGCGGCCTCCACCCCCTGCGCGCGCGCGCAATCGGCGAGCCGCTCCACCAGCCACCGCCAGGCCTCCCGCTCCGCTTCGCCCGCGGTCTTGGCGATCAGGGGCTCGAGCCGCGCGAAGGCCTCGCGGATCTCGGCAAGCGGCAGCAGATGGAGACGCGAGATCAGGATCGCCCCCTCGATCACCGCATGGCGGGCGCGGTTGAAGCCGCGGAAGGGCGCGTGCTGGGCGGCGTGGACCACGCGGCAGCGAAAGCGCGGCCGCTGCGGATCCTCGATCCGCTCGACGACCTCGAGCTCCTCATGGGCGAGGGCACAGGCGAGGCGGAAGCCGGGAATGCGCACAGCCGGCACCACCGGCCAGTCCCGCCGCCGCCCGGTGACGCAGCCGGCGAAGACGCGCACATCCGCCACATAGCTCACGCAGGCATGGGGGCGGGCGCGGAGATGGGCGAGGGTGCGCGAGGGGGCGAAGGGCGCGAGGGTGAGCAGGGGCGGCTCCTCGATCACCCCGAGGGGAGCGAGATGGGGATGGCCGCCATCGTCCAGGGTGGTGACGACGCTCTCGCGCACGAAAGCCATCACTCTGCGCTCCGATCGCGGCGGGATGCGGCGAGGGTCGGCCCCGCGGGCGTGAAGCGACGGTCGTCCTCCGCCTCTTCCTCGACCGCGCAGCCCCACTTCAGCGGTTCGTCCTGGACGTAGCGCTTGCCGAGCCGGAAGGCGATCTCGGCGCGGGCGAGCTCGACCCCGAGATAGAAGGCATGGGGTGCATCGCCCTCCACCCCGAGCCTGGGGAAGAGCGCGAAGGGATCGCGCCCGCGATGGTGGCCCGCGGCGTTGAAGACGTGGATGCCGTCCTCCGCCACCTCGATGCGGAAGTTGCGATCGCGCAGCTCTGCGGCCTGGGCCGCGATCTCATCCGGCGTGAGGGGGAAGGGTCTGCGATCGCGCAGGCAGAGAAGGGCCGGCGAGATCCCCTGCGGCAGCGTCCCCTCGAGCCGCGCGCGGTGGAGGATGCGCCGCGCCATGTCGGCCTCGCGGATCACCCGCCGGCAGTGGGGGCTCACCTGGACGAGGAGGATGTTGCGGATCTCGAGCTCGGAGGCGATGCCGAGGAGGACCATGGTGATCCCCGGGGTGTCGGCATCGGTGAGCTCGGTGAGATTGCCGAGGCCCATGAGGATCTCGGCCCCGGGCAGGCGCCGCCGCAGCTCCGCATAGCGCAGCAGGGAGGCGAAAAAGCCCATGTGGATGGGATCGAGGATGGCATCGACGAGATGGGGGCGATCCGCCTTCGCGAGCCGCTCGGAGGCCCGGATCAGACTCTCGAGATCACCCGCGCGGGCGGGAATGAGAACCGGCACGGCATCGGTCTCGAAGGCGAGATCCAGCGTCTTCTCGGTGAGCGAGAGCAGATAGTCGGCACCGGCACGGGCGCCGCGGGCGAGCTCGCGGGGATCGCCGGAATCGACGCTCACGGCGAAGCCCTCGGCCCGGAGGGCGGCGACCGCCTCCTCGAGATGGGGGAAAGGCGTGCCCGGCAGGCAGCCGAGGTCGATGACGTCGGCGCCCTGGTCCCGGTAGGCGGCGGCCCGGGCGAGGAGCGCCTCGATGGCAAGATGCGGCGCGTCGGTGATCTCCGCGAAGATCCGCATCTCGTGGGTGGAGAGATCGGGCGGCCCGCCCGGCCGGCCGAGCCATTCCGGGAGATCGGCGAGATCGTCGGGGCCGCGCTCGAAGGGCACGCCGAAATGGCGGGCGAGCTCCTCGAGATCGCCCCGCACCCGCCCCGGCAGGACGACGCGGCTCGCCCCGTCCACCGGGCCGAGACGCCGCCGGATGATCGCCGGCGTCATGAGAGCCGCGACCTTGACCCCGAGCTGGCGCACCTCGAAGCTGAAGGGGAGATCGCCGAGTCCCGCGAGCAGACGCCTGAGCCGCGGCTCGGCGAGTTTTCCGGTGACGAACAGGAGATGCTCCCTCATCCGGCGTGCCGCTCGCGCGTCTCCCGCAGCCGCTCCGGCCCGGACCTCTCCAGATAGGGGACGGGACGGACGGGTACAGGGAGATGCCGCGCCGTTAACGCTTCCTTCACGCCGGGGGGCGAGAATCGGGACGCTTGCGCCTCGGCCGTGGAGGGGAAAGCGGAGGGAGAATCATCGTGCACGCGCGCGCCGGCGCCGAAATCCGGGCCTTTCCCCGCAAGCGCGCCCCGTACGGGGAACCCGCCGCGGCACCATCCGCGGCCTGTGAAGCCCTCTTCGAGGGCCTCGTGCCGCCCCCGGGAGGCGGAGATCCCGAGACGGCGCTGCTCGAAGCCCTTCTTGGCAGCTGGCGTAGGAATGGTCCGCTGCCGCGGCTCGCCCCCTATCTTTCGGCCGGCTTCGATACGGCCCGCTTCATGGCCCGCGCGCGGGCGCTCCTTGGCACCCTCCAGGACCGTGCCCGCGCCCGTCTTCCCGCCGAGGAGGCGCTCGCCTTCTGCGGTAAGCTCCAGGATCGCGCCCTCGCCGATCTCTCCCGCATTCTCCTGCTTCTCCACCGCGTCGAACGCCGGGCACACCGCCGTGCCGAAGCCCGGGCGGCCCATCTCGCCACCCACGACCCCCTGACCGGGGTGTGGAATCTCGCCGCGCTCGGCGAACGCCTCCCCGCCCTCCTGGCCCGCAGCCGGGAACGCGGGCGGTGGCTCGCCGTGTTTCAGATCGACGTCGATGGCCTCGGCGCGATCAACGGTGCCTTCGGCCACGGTACCGGCGACGGCGTGCTGGTCGAGCTCGCCCGCCGGCTGCAGCGCTGCGTGCGGCAGCGGGATCTCGTCGCCCGGCTCTCCGGCGACCGCTTCGCCTGTGTCGCCGGCGAACTCGACGAACCCGGGCGGGCGGTCCGCATCGCGCAGCGGATGCTCGCGGCGGCACGCGAACCCATGATCCTGCACGGTCATCGGCTCGAGGTCGGGGTGAGCGTGGGCATCGCCCTCTTTCCCGAGGACGAGCGCGACCCCGACCGGCTGCTCCACTGCGCGGAGATCGCCCTCTACCGGGCCAAGAGCGAGGGCCGGGGCCGGCTCTGCCTCTTCCGGCCCGATCTGCGCCGCGAGGCGGAGGGCCGCTGGCAGCTCGAGGCCGAGCTGCGCCGCGCCCTGCGGGAGGGGGAGTTCCTGCTCCACTATCAGCCCCAGATCGACCTCGCCACGGAGCGGGTGGTGGGCATCGAGGCGCTTCTGCGCTGGCGGCACCCCCGCCGCGGTCTCCTCGCGCCGCCGGAATTCCTCTCCCGGGCCGAGGCGCTCGGCCTCGGTCCGGCACTCGGCGAGCGGGTGCTCGAGCTCGCCTGCCGCGATCTGCGGCAGTTGCGGGCATGGGGCCTTCCCTTCGGCCGCATGGCCGTCAATCTCGGCCCGGCGATGAGCCGCCGGCCCGCGCTCGCCCGCTTCGTCCTCGACACCCTGACCCGCTTCGAGGTGCCGCCCGAGCTGCTCGAGTTCGAGCTCACCGAGAACGTGCTGCTCGAGGAGAACGCCGGGGTCATCTCGGAGTGGATGGAGACGCTCGCCGATCGCGGCATCCGCTTTGCCCTCGACGACTTCGGCACCGGCTACGCCTCCCTCGTCCACCTCAAGCACTTCCCCGTCTCGCGGATCAAGATCGACCGCTCCTTCGTCCGCGACATCGAGCGCGATCCCGGAGACTGCGCGATCATCCGGGCGATCCTCGGTCTCGCCCGCGGCTTCGGTCTCGAGACCGTGGCCGAGGGGGTGGAGAACGAGGCGCAGTGCGCCTTCCTGCGCGCCCAGGGGTGCCGCTTCGTGCAGGGTTTCCTGTTCGCACCGCCGCTGCCCCTCGAGACGCTGTGCGCTTTTCTCGAACGGCACGGGCGCACGGAACGGGCCCTGCTCCCCTGCTCCTGAGCGCTCGGCGGCCGGTCGAGCGCGACCTCAGGCGGCGCTCTTCCGCCGCTGGCAGCGGGCGAAATGCTCCATGCGGCGCAGCATCGGGGGCTCGAGGGCGAAGGCGCGGGCGAGCCACAGCTCGAGGATGTCCGAGAGTTCCGCCCGATCGAGCCGCTCGGCCCGCTTGCGGGCCCGGTCCAGGGCGAGATCGGCGGCGAGATGGACGCTGCGGGCCGCGAGATGACGCGCCAGCGCGCGGCGCGCCCCGCCCTCGGGAGCGAGGATCTGGACGAGGCCCAGAGCGGCCATCTCCTCCGCCTCGAGGCTCCGCCCCTCCTCGAGCAGGCGGCGCGCCTCTCCCGCCCGCAGCCGGCGCTGCAGGAGACTCACGCCCCCCATGCCGGGAAAGAGGCCGAAGAGGATCTCGGGAAAGCCGAAACGCACCCCCTTCTCGGCGATCACCACATCACCGGTGAGCACGGCCTCGAAGCCGCCGCCGAAGGCCGCCCCCTCGACGAGGAAGAGGCTGCGCAGGCCGAGCTCGAAACTGTGATAGCTGCGCCAGACGAGATCGAGGCAGGCACGGGCGTAGGCCTCGAGGCCCGCGCGGTCGCCCCGGCGCAGACAGGAGAGGAAGAGCTCGAGATCGCCGCCGAGACTGAAGACCCCGGGCCGCAGGCTCGACCAGACGAGATGGCCGGGGCGCGCATCCCGCGCCCGGATGCGGGCGAGCGCGGCGAACAGACGCTCGCCCGAGGCGAGCAGCTCGGGGGTGAAGCAGGGGCGGTCCGGATGACGCATCCGGGCCTCGAAGAGAACCTGACGTTCGTCGTATTCGAGGAGGAGGTGGGCATCCTCGAAAAGACGGATGCGCCCCTCTTCCGTGGAATATTTACCATGCTCCGGTCGAAGGACATCGTGTTGATTTTCCAATGTCATGCGGTGCACTCCCTCCCTCGCGGGAGTATGCTAAATGGATTTGAACCATTCCGGTCAATTGCAAGAATTCGTTAACCATCCACAAGTATGCCGCATCGTCCGGCCGGAGATCTCCGTCCGCCGCGGCGGCGATTGCCCCGCCCTCCTGCGGCTGCTAGCCTCCGGCCATCTCCGGGCGACCGCCATGGCCGAAACCCGCACCCGCAATTCCGTCTGCCCCTTCTGCTCGCTGCTGTGCGACGACCTCGAGGTCCTCGTCGCGGGCACCCGGCTGCGCGTGCTGGCACCGGACTGTCCGCAGGCCGCAGCAGGCTTTGCCGCCTCGGCCACTCCGCGGGTGCGGATCCGCGGGCGGCCTGCGGACTACCGCGAGGCCGTGGCGGAGGCGGCCCGCCTCCTCGCAGCGAGCCGGCTTCCGCTGTTCGCGGGGCTCGGCTGCGAGGGCTCCGGCATGCGGGCGGCGCTCGCGCTCGCACGCGCCACGGGTGCGGTGCTCGATCACCTCCACGGCGACACGCTGTTCGCGAATCTGCGCCCGATGGCGCGGCAGGGCTGGGTCACGGCGACCCTGGCCGAGATCCGCAACCGTGCCGATCTCCTCCTCTTCTTCGGCACCGATGGCCGCCGGCTCGCGCCGCGGCTGCACGAACGCCTGCGCATCCCCCGCCCGGGAGTGCGCCTGATCTACCTCGGCGAGGATCTCGAACCCGGGCCCGGGGGCGAATTCCTGCCCTGCCCGCGGGCGCGGCTGCACGACTTCGCGGCCGCACTCCGGGCCCGTCTGCGCGGCCGCCGCGTCGCCGCAGACGGGGAGGAGCGCCGGCGGCTCGATGACCTTGCCGGCGCGCTGCGCGCGGCCCGCTATGCGGTGATCGTCTGGGCGGCGGGGGCCTTTCCGGCCGCGACCGCCGAACTCACCGTGGCAGGCCTCGCCGGCCTGCTGCGCGACCTCAATGCCACCACCCGGGCGGTGGGGCTGCCCCTCGCCGCCGGCGACGGGCTCTCCTGCGCGAACACCGTCACCCTCTGGCAGACGGGGGTGCCGCTGCGCACGCGGCTCGCCCCGGACGGACCCGAGCACGAACCCCGGCTCTGGCGCGGCGCGACGCTGTGCGAAGCGCGGCGCGTGGATGCCCTGCTCTGGATCTCGGCCCTCTCCCCCATCCCGCCGCCCGGGACCGACCTCCCCACCATCGCCCTCCTCCATCCCGATGCGCAGTCCGCCCGACCGGCAGCGGTGGAGATCGCGGTCGGCGTGCCGGGGCTCGATCACGGCGGCTTTCTCGATCGCACCGATGGCGTCGTGAGCCTGCCCCTGAAGGGGCTGCGGTCGAGCCCCCTGCCCCCGGTGGCCCGGGTGCTCGACGACATCCGCGCGGCGCTCGCGGCATGAACCTCGATCCCGGCATCACCCCGGGCGCCGTGGTGCGCAACCCCGACCGTCCGGACTGGGGCGAGGGACGGGTGCAGTCGGTAGCGGGCCCGCTCGTGACGGTGGACTTCGACGAGCGGGGCAAGCTCACCCTCGATGTCCGCCACGTCCGGCTCGAGCTCCTGCGCCCGCCCCGTCCGCCGCGCTAGGCGCCCGCCAGGCATAGACGTCTCCCGCCCGGCGGAGCTCGGCGAGGCGGGCCGTGAGTTCCGCCGCCGCGACATCCTCGAGGGCGAAGCGGCTGCGCTCGCCGATCACGAAACCGTAACGGTAGCGGCCGAGGCGCGCGAGGTGACGCAGACAGCGGCAGGTCGCCTCCTCCCGCCCGGGCAGATGTTCGAAGGAGAGCGCCCGGAGCGGCTGGGAGAGCCCTTCGAGCACCTCCGCCTCCATCCCCTCGAGGTCGAGCTTGACGAAGGCGGGGATGCCGAAGCGACGCAGCAGGGCGTCGAGGCCGAGGGCGGGCACCTCCGAGCCCGGACCGAAGCGGACTCCCCGCCGGCGCATGAAGTCGCGAAAGCCGGGATCGGCGGTGCTCACCGTGGGAGCGGTGGCGCTGCGGTGGAGATGGAGCCGCCCTTCGCCGCCGGCGAGCGCCGCCTCGAGCACGAACACCCGCCGCTCCTCCCGGAAGCGCCAGCGCAGGATGCGGGCGAAGAGGGGATGGGGCTCGACCGCCACCACCCGTGCGCCGAGGGCGAGAAAGGCGCGGGTGCGGGTGCCGAGATGGGCACCGCCGTCGATGGCGAGATCGCCGGGGCCGAGAAAACGGGCGTAGAAGCGGGCGAGTCGCACGAGCCGCCCGGGCACCGCCTCGTAGAGCAGCAGCGAGCGCAGGAGACCGTAGAGTTCCGCAATCCCCGACACGCCCTCCCCCCGGCTGCCCGACCATGATAACCGTATACGCGGATCCGCGGAAGAGCTCAGAAGGGTGCGCGGCGGTCGCCGAGGATCGCCCGGATGCGGGCGAGTTCGAGAAGGTGGCCGCTGCGGTGCGCCTTGGTCTCGAGATAGAAGGCGTTGTGGCGACCGCTCGCGGTGTGGTGGGCGACCCGTTCCGCGATCTCGATGCCGTAACGGGCAAGCGCCGCCATCTTGTCCGGATTGTTGGTGAGCAGCCGCACGCGCCGGAAGCCGAGCCGTTCGAGCATCGTGGCGGCGGCGAGAAAGTCCCGCTCGTCCGGCTCGAAGCCGAGATGGATGTTCGCATCCACCGTATCGAGTCCGGAGCGCTGCAGCCGATAGGCGCGCAGCTTGTTGACGAGGCCGATGCCGCGCCCCTCCTGGCGGAGATAGAGGAGCACCCCCCCTCCCTCGGCGCTCATGCGCCCGAGCGCCGCCTCGAGCTGGGGACCGCAGTCGCAGCGCAGCGAGCCGAAGAGATCGCCGGTGAAGCATTCGGAATGGAGCCGGCACAGCGGGGCCCCCTCCGGTTTCGGATCGCCGATGAGCACCGCGTACTGCTCGATGCCGCCGTCCCCGGGGCGAAAGGCCACGAAACGGGCCCGCTCGGCACGGGCGAGGGGAACCTCGGCGTCGATCACGGGCTCGAGACTGCGCGCGAGCCAGAGCCGGTAGTCGTCGACCGCGGCCGCGGTGACGGCGATCCCCGGCCCTTCCGGCGGCGGCTCCGGGCCTGCTGCGGCCGCGGGCAGAAGCCGCGCCAGCTTGCAGAGCTCGACCGCGGCCCGCTCCTCCGCCCGGGCCGGACGCAGATCCCGGACGACGAAGGGCAGAGGGGCCCGGATCTCCCGCGTGGGGTCGGCGAGCGCGCGCAGGATGTCGGCCCGGCGCCGGCCGGTGAGCAGAACCCGGAAGCTCTTCTCCGCCTCGACCGGAAAACCGAGCGTCAGCAGGCGCCATCCGGTGAGCACGAGATCGAGATCCCCGCGCTCCAGCACCTCGGCCGCGGCGGTCTCGAGCGCCCAGGCGACGAGCGGCGGGTCGCCGCGGATGATGCAGGGCAGTCCGCAGCGCAGGGCGCGCTCGGCGAGAGCGAGTTCGAACATCGCGGCGCTCCGCCCTGCCACCCGGATCTCCTCCACCCCCTCGCAGGCCACGACCATCCGTTCCGTCACCGCGCTAGATAGCGCCCGCGCCCGCGCCCGCCAAACCGCAGCCCGTCACGCGCTGCGGAAGTGAAAATCGCATGCCCTCTGCATCCGGGTATGGATGCATTAACTGCACCCCTCCCCGCCACATGCCAGAATGCGCGACTGCCGGGCCGGTTCCCCCGTCCCACAGCGTCTGCCATGCGAGGAGGAGCGCATCATGGCCAAGATCGTCGGCACCCCGGGCGACGATTCCCTCATCGGTACGCACGACGATGACGTCATCTTCGCCCTCGCGGGCGGCGACAAGATCGCCGGCCGCGGCGGCGACGACCGCATCCACGGCGGTTCCGGCAACGACCGGATCGCCGGCGGGGATGGCGAGGATCGCATCTACGGCGGCGACGGCAACGACGGCCTCTACGGCGGTGCCGGGGACGACCGGCTCTGGGGGCAGAAGGGCGATGACGCCCTCGCCGGCGGCGACGGCGAGGACGTGATCTACGGCGGCGACGGGGACGATCAGCTCTGGGGTCAGAAGGGCGAGGACCGCCTCTTCGGCCAGGCCGGCGACGACACGATCTACGGCGGCGACGGCGAGGACTTCCTCCACGGCGGGGAAGGCAACGACCGGATCTATGGCGGCGATGGCGAGGATCGCATCTACGGCGGCGACGGCAACGACGGCCTCTACGGCGGTG
>CAZHHU010000009.1:12757-13002 GCA_964532215.1 uncultured Geminicoccaceae bacterium | reverse complement strand
GAGGACGTGATCTACGGCGGCGACGGGGACGATCAGCTCTGGGGTCAGAAGGGCGCGGACCGCCTCTTCGGCCAGGCCGGAAACGACACGATCTACGGTGGCGACGGTGACGACTACCTCGCCGGGGAAGGCGGCAAGGACAGAATCTCCGGCGGTGACGGCGCGGATCGCATCTATGGGGGATCCGGCGACGACCGGATCGCCGGCGATGCGGGCCACGATTTCCTCTGGGGCCAGGAGGGCGA
>CAZHHU010000009.1:0-12657 GCA_964532215.1 uncultured Geminicoccaceae bacterium | reverse complement strand
ACGACCGGATCGCCGGCGATGCGGGCCACGATTTCCTCTGGGGCCAGGAGGGCGACGATGTAATCGATGGCGGTGCCGGTGCCGATTTTCTCTACGCCGGCGAAGGCGCCGATACGCTCGCCGGCGGCGCGGGCGAGGATCATCTCTGGGGCCAGCAGGGGAACGACACCTTCGTCGTCGGTGCCGGCAGCGGCCTCGAGGTGATCGAGGATTTCGGTCACCAATGGGGGAGTGACGTCCTTCGCATCGAGAGCGGAGGGACGCGGAGCTTCGCCGCTCTCGACAGCGACGGAGATGGCCTCATCGGCGACGGTGATGCCTACAGCCGGGTGCAGAACGGTCACCTCGAGATCGACATCGACGCCTTCCTTTCCGGAACCACGGCCGATTTCGCGGGCGATGTGACGGTCGTGAAATGGACGGTGGAGCTCACCGACCAGCAGGTCGACGTCGCCTGAGCGCGCCGCGGCGGGCGGCAGGAGGGGGGCGCGGGCCGCGGCGGAGACCTTCGCAGATGTGAACCCCTCCGGGGTTGCGGCGTCACCTCGGCCGCGGCAGGCTGCAGCCGCTCCTCGGATATGCCGCCGTGTCCGCGCTGCCGCCCCCGCTCCAGACCGCTGCCCCGGCGGGGCTTCTGCTGCTGCCAACGGTCGCGGCCGCAACCCTTCTCCTCGGCCTCGATCTCGGCCCGGGGCTCGCGCTCTGCGGGCTCCTCCTGTTCTGCACGCTCCACCGCTTCGCGCGAACGGGCGAGGTGCGATTCGGCCCCGCCAACACCCTCACCCTGCTGCGGGCGGCGCTCGTGCTGCTCCTCCTGCTCGCCGCCTTCGACGCTCCGACCTCCTCCTGGCCGCTGTTCGGGGTCGCGGCCGCAGCATTGCTGCTCGATGCCCTGGATGGACGGGTGGCGCGGCGCTTTTCCTGCGCGAGCCCCTTCGGCGCCCGCTTCGACATCGAGGTGGACACCGCCTTTCTGTTCACGGTCGCGCTGCTGCTCCACCTCGACGGGCGGGCGGGCGTCTGGGTGCTCGCGGCCGGGCTCCTGCGCCCGGCCTTCCTGCTCGCGGGCCGACTGCTGCCTCCTCTCGCCCGTCCGCTGCCCCGAAGCCGGCGACGGGCGATCGTCTGCGGCGTTGCGGCAACCGCTCTCACCTTCGCCCTCGCCCCGCCGCTGCCGGAAGTCCTCGCAGCCTCCGCCGCCGGAGCGGCGGTCCTCGCCCTCACCCTTTCCTTCGCCCGTGACGTCCACCGTCTCCTGCGCGCTTCCCCGTGAATCCGACCGCAGCCCTGGCGCCCGCCGCGGCGTTTTTCTTCCTCGATGTGCTGCTGACGCTTCCGGGCGTCTCCGGCACCGACCGCCCCCTGCCTCTTCCCGTTCTCGCCGGCGAGCTGCTGCTGCTCGCCGCCCCCGTCCTGCTCGCCGGGCCCAGGTGGCGGCGGACCGCGGCCGCCCTCGCGACCTTCGCCCTCCTTCCGCTCCTGCTGCTCGTCCTCGCCGCGGCCGCGGTGCGGCTGCAGTTCGGACGCGAGCTCGTGCTCGTGAGCGATCTCCGCCTGCTGCCGGTGCTCCGCGACGTCGCCCGGGAGGTGCTGCCGGGGGCGACGGTGCTCGCCCTGTTCGTCCTCGGCCTTCTCCTCGTCTTCCTGATCGTCGCCTCGAGCCTGCTCCTGTTCTCGCGGCTCGCCTCCCTGCCCGCGCCCCGGCGCCGCCGCCTCGCCGTCGCCGTCCTGCTCCTGCCTCCGGCCCTCCACTTCCTGAGCCCCCACCTCATCGCCTTCCCGGGCCTCGCGCAGATCGATGAACAGCTCCGCCACGCCCGCATCCAGGCGGCACGGCTCGCCCGGCTGCGGCAGGAGCTCGCGCGCGATCCCGTGCTCGAGCGTCTTCCCGACCCCCCGCTCGCCGGTCTCGCGGGCGTGGACGTGCTCGTGCTGTTCGTCGAATCCTACGGCATGCGTGCCCTCGCGCGGGAACCCCTGCGCACGCCCGTGCGGGCGCGCCTGCGCGCGCTCGAGCAGATGCTCGCCGAAACGGGCCGCGACGTCCTCTCGGGCCGCCTTCTCTCCCCCACCGTCGGCGGTCAGTCCTGGCTCGCCCACGCCACGCTGCTCTCGGGGGTGCGGATCGACCATCAGGCCGCCTATGAACTCCTCCTCTCGAGCCGCCGCCGGAGTCTCGCCCGCCTCTTCGCCGCCGCCGGCCACCGCACGCTGCTGCTCGCCCCGGCCATCGTCCGCCCCTGGCCCGAGGCCCGCTTCTACGGTTTCGAGCGCATCTACGTGGCGGCGGATTTCGCCTATCCGGGCCCGCGCCCGGGCTGGGTCACGGTGCCGGATCAGTTCACCCTCGACACCCTCGCCCGCCGCGAGCTCGAAATCCGCCCGCGACGGCCCGTCTTCGCCACCGTGGCCCTGATCTCCAGCCACAGCCCGTTCACCCCCGTACCCGAACTCCGCCCCTGGCCGGAAGTCGCCGCGGGACGGCTGTTCGGCCGCCGGCTCGCGGACGGCCCATCGCCGGCTGCGGTGTGGTCACGCCCGGCCGCGATCCGCCGCGCCTATGGCGAAGCGCTCTCCTACGCCCTCGCGAGCGTCACCGCCTTCCTGCGCGATCGGACCCGCGCCTGCACGCTCGTCTTCATCCTCGGCGACCACGAGCCGCCGGCGCTGGTCGCCGGCCGTGATCCCGGGCGGGAGGTGCCGCTGCATGTGATCGCGGACGATGCCGCCCTGCTCGATCCCTTCCGCGCCCGCGGCCTCGTCCCCGGCCTCCGCCCCGAGGCGGCATCCGCCGCGCTGCCCATGGAGGGATTCCGCACCCTCCTGCTCGAGGGCTTCGCCACGGCGCGCGCGCGCGCCTGCTCCGGCTTCAGGGGAGATCCGGCTCCGGCGCGCAGGTGACGGGCCCGCGCGCCTGCCGCTTCCGCCAGGGCACCACCGCACAGGGTACCGGGTCCCGCGCGCCGGGGCGGAGCTGCCAGCTGCCGGCGAGCCGGCCGTTCGGCTCGAGCATCGCGGCCGAGAGCGGGCCGCCCCGCCCGGCGCCGGAATCGAGATGAAGCAGCCGCGCCCCCTGCCGGCCTTCGCGCAGATGGAGAACCTCACCGCTCAGCGGATCATGGCCGGCGATCACGAGCAGGCCCGCGGGCAGGGCGTCGAGCCAGCGGTAGAGACGCACCGGCTTGCCCGCGCAATCCCGCTCGCCGCTGGTCTCGCCGTAAAGGGCGAGGGCCCGCTGGCGTCTGCGGAAGGCGTCTGCGGGCGGCAACATGTCGGGCAGAAGCCCGCCGTGCACGAGCACCGTGTCCCCGAGCCGCAGCACGAAGGGCATCTCGGGATAGATCGCCCGGAACCAGTCCTCGAGCGCCCGGCCGTCGGCGGCGGCGTGGAGCTGCTCCAGGGTGCGGGCGAGTTCGCCGTCGCCGGCGATGCGCCGCCCCGAGAGGGCGCGGAACAGCTTGTCGTCGTGATTGCCGCGCAGGAACAGCCCCTTGCCCGCTTCCACGAGCCGCCGCATGCAGCGCAGCGCCCCGGGAGAGTCGGGGCCGCGGTCGACGAGATCGCCGAGCGCCACGAGGAAGAGCCGTCGGCTTTCGGCCATCGCCGCAAAGCGGGCGAACGCCTGCGCCCGGCCGTGGACGTCGCCGACAACGAGCGCGCCCGCGCAGTCTTGGGGCAGTTCGAGGAAAGCGGCATGAGGCATGGCGGAGCCGGAGGCTAGCGGTGCGCCCGCTTGCGGGGAAGGGGCGGCTCCGCCCTTGGCGGTCCATTCGAAACCGCTTAACAACGATCGTGAACGGGGTTGCCGCCCCCGCATCCTTGGCCTCACAGGGAGCACCGATCATGTCCACATCCGTCCGTCTCCTTCCGGCCGCCGCCATCCTCCTCGCCCTCGCCGCCCCCGCTCCCGCCCAGGAGGACGAGGGGCTCGTCACCTTCCAGAGCCTCCACCCCGATCTCGCCCACGAGCTCGTGGCCGGGGCCGTCGCCGCCTGCCGCGCGAAGGGCTATCAGGTGGCGGCCGCGGTGGTCGACCGCTTCGGCGTGCCCCAGGCGCTGCTGCGCGACGTGCTGGCCGGCCCGCACACGCCCGAGACCGCCATCCGCAAGGCCTGGACGGCGCTGAGCTTCCGCACCGACACCGAGAGCCTGTCGCGGGCGGTGGAGGCCGGAGAGGTGGATTCCGGCGTCCGCTCCATCCCCGGCGCCCTCGTCCTCGGCGGCGGCGTGCGCATCGAGGTGGGCGGCGCGACGGTGGGCGCGGTGGGCGTCTCCGGCGCCCCCTCGGGCGCGGAGGATGCGGCCTGCGCCGAGGCCGGGATCGAAGCGATCGCCGATCGGCTGCCGCTGTGAGCCGCGATCCGCGGGCCGTCCGCGCCCCCTCCCGGGGCCGCGGCAGGGGAGGTGCGGAGCCCGTCTTCTATCGCATCGAGCCCGTGGAGGAGGGTTTTCTCCTCGTCGCCGCGGGCCGCCGCGGCATCCTCCGGGTCGCGCTCGGGAGGGATGCCGGAAGCCTCGTCGCCGCCCTGCAGCGGCGCTTTCCCGAAGCACGACCCGACGACGATTCCCGGCTCGCCGCGGCCGCCCGCCGGATCCGCCGCTATCTCCGGGATGCCGCGACCCCGCTCGACGATCTTCCCGTCGCGCTGCAGGGGACACCCTTCCAGATCCGGGTGTGGGAGGAGCTGCGCCGCATTCCCCGGGGCGAGACGCGGAGCTACGGCGAGATCGCGGCCCTCATCGGCGCCCCCCGGGCGGCGCGCGCGGTGGGGGCCGCCTGCGGTGCCAACCCCCTCCTCTTCCTCGTCCCCTGCCATCGGGTGGTGGCGAAGGACGGCATCGGCGGCTTCGGTGGACTCGGCCCCGCCTTCAAGCGCCGTCTGCTCGCCGCGGAGCGGCGGGCGAAGGCCCGGACGTCGGCTTGATGAAGCCGGTGGCGAAGGTTATAGCCGCTTCGATTGTCCACGGGATCATGGAGAAAGGCGATGGCCGCCGCTGCCGTCGATACCCAGCAGCTCGTCAAGGAAATCACCTCTCCCCTGTTCGAGAGCAAGGGGTGGATGAAGTTCCTGGGCGTCATGCTCATCATCCAGGGCGTCTTCATGGTGTTCACGATCATCGGCATCATCATCGCCTGGCTGCCGATCTGGACCGGGGTCGTGATCTACCAGGCCGCCTCCGGCATCGAGCATGCCGAGCTCACCGGCGAGAAGGAGCGGCTCCTGCGTGCCTTCGGCAAGCTCAAGCTGTTCTTCATCCTCAACGGGGTGACGGTGATCGCCGGCCTCGTGCTGGCCCTGCTCGGGGGCATCCTGGGCGGCATGATGGAAGGCGCCATGATGGGCTCCTGATCCGGGCGGCGCGCCGCCTTCCGCTCCGGCTTCCCGCGGGCGGGCCGTGAGCCGGGCGGACCGCCTGCGCTGGGAACGGCGCTGGGCCGGGCGCGGCTACGACCTCGGCCGGCCGGAGCCCTTTCTCCTGCGCAACCTCCACTTCCTGCTGCCGGGGACGGTGCTGGACGTCGCCGCGGGCGCCGGCCGCAACGCCCTCCTCCTCGCGGCCCGCGGCTTTTCCGTCACCGCCCTCGACATCTCCCGCATCGCCATCGCCCGGCTGCGCGCGCAGGCGACGGCAGGGGGGCTCACGATCCGGACCCGGGTGGGCGATCTCGACGACCCCGCCTGCCTCTGCGACCTCGGAACCTTCGACGATCTCCTCGTCGTCCGCTACAAGCCCTCCCGCGAGCAGTGGCGGCGTCTCCTCACCCGCCTGCGCCCCGGGGGGCGGCTTCTGCTGTGCAGCTTCGGGCTCGAGGACCACGCGATCCACGGCACCCGTCCCGGGCACTGCCTGTCGCGGGCCGAGCTCGAGGCCGTCTTCGGCGGGGAGATGCGGCTGCTCCTCTACGAGCGCTTCGAGCAGGAGGGGCGCCGGCTCGAGGGGTCGATCTGGGAAAGGCGGAGCGGAGAGGATTGAGCAGCTACGAACACTATCACCGCACCGCAGCGCACTATGATGCGACCCGCTGGGCGGCGGGTCACGAGATCATCCTCGGCTGCCTCGCCCAGGCGCCCGTGCCGCTGTCCGAGTTCCGGCTGCTCGACGCCGGCTGCGGCACCGGCAACTACGCCCGGACCCTCCTGCGCCATGTGGGACGGATCGAGGCGCTCGATCTCGAGGCCGCCATGCTCGCCCGGGCGCGGCAGAAGCTCGCCGCCGAGGAGGCGGCGGGACGGATCTCCTTCCACCGCGGCTCGGTGCTCGCACTCCCCTTCCCGGACGCCGCCTTCGACGGGGTGATGATCAACCAGATGCTCCACCACCTGCCGGGCGCGCCGGGAGATCCCTTCGCCGGCTGGCGGCGGGCGCTCGCGGAATGCGCCCGGGTGCTGCGGCCGGGCGGCGTGCTGACCGTGAACACCTGTTCCCATCTCCAGCTCGAGCAGGGCTACTGGTATTATGCCCTCATTCCCGAGGCGGTAGCCCGCCTGCGGGCGCGCTATCTCGACCTCGATCCGCTCGAGGAGGAGCTCCGCCGGCACGGCCTCGTCCCCCGGGGGCGGTTCGTGCCCACCGACCTCCTGCTCATGGGGGTGGCCTATTTCGATCCCGGGGGGCCCCGGGATCCCGCCTGGCGGGCCGGGGATTCCACCTGGGCGCTGGTGGAGGAGGAGGAGCTCGCGCGGGCGCTCGCACGGCTCGCGGAACTCGAGGCGCGGGGCGAGCTCGAGGCCTTCCTGCGGGAGCGGGACGCGATGCGGCCCCGGATCGGACAGCTCACCGTGCTCGGCGCGGAAAAGGTGTGACGGCTGAGGTCAGGGGGGGTGGATGTACTTCGTGCGCGTGCGCGATCGCATCATGATCGCCCATTCCTTCAGGGGCGAGATCTTCGGCCCGGCGCAGCGGCTGCACGGGGCGAGCCTGATCGTGGAGGTCGAGCTCCGCGGTGGACGGCTCACCGAGGAGGGCTTTCTCGTCGACATCACCCGGCTGCGGGAGCTCCTGAGCGAGATCCTGAGCGAGCTCGACTACCACAATCTCGACGAGCTTCCCGTGTTCGCCGGACGCAACACCACGGTGGAGGTGGTGGCCGCGCACATCCACGGCCGGCTGCGGGAGGAGATCCGCGCCGGCAGGCTCGGTCCGGGAAGCCGCAATCTCGAGGAGATCCTGGTCGACATCCGCGAACACGATCTCGCCCGCGCCGGCTATCTGGGGCCGGCCTGAGGGCTCAGGGCTGCGGGAGCTGCGCGAGTTCGGCCGCGATCTCCGCCCGTGCCGCACGCAGGGCGTCGATCACCCGGGCCCGCTCGCCGCATCGCAGACGTCGGAGGAGTTCGCGGTCTCCTTCTCCTGCCGCCACAGCAATATTCCCTCGCGCTGGAGCGTGCGGCGGAATTCCGTGCCTTCCTCCGTCTCGAACAGCACGAGCAGCTCGAGCGGCAGCCGGAAGCGGACCGCAAGCTCCGATCCCAGCAAGGCCGCCTCCGCGAGCCGTCCGGGATCGCGGCCGCCGCCGAGTTCGACCGCGAGATCGAGATCCGACCTCTCCTCCGCCTCGCCCCGCAGCCGGCTGCCGAACAGCCACAGACGCCGGGGCCGCAGCGCCCGCACCCGGAGCTCGTGCAGCAGCGCCGTCACGAGCCGCCGCTCGCCCGGCGTCAGCGGCACTTCCGGGGCGGGATCATCGGCTGGCAACGCATCGCTCCGCCGCCGTGGGCATCCTCCACCGCCCATGGCTGCAATCTAGGCGCAGGCCCGACTTTCTGGCAAGCATCCCCCCTCCCGCCGCGGCGGGAGGGAAGCCGCCCCCGGGATTGCCCCGGATGCGGGGCTGTGCTGAAGTCGCGCCCCATCGACAACGAGGGGAGGTTCCATGTCCGGCATCATGCGACGCACGCTTCTCGCCGCCGCCCTGGCGGCGGGCCTTGCACAGGCCGCGTCGGCCTTCGAGCCCGGCGAGGTGGAATGCATCGCGCCCGCCAATCCCGGCGGCGGCTGGGATTTCACCTGCCGGGCGGTGGGCAGGGCGCTTCATGAGCTCGGCATCGTCAAGACGCCGGTGCGGGTCACCAACATGGCGGGCGGTGGGGGCGGCATCGCCTTCGCCTATGTGGTGAGCAAGCGCAACGCGGACGACAATCTCCTCGTCGCCGCCTCGACCGCGACCACGACCCGCCTCGCCCAGGGCGCCTATGTGGGCATGAAGCCCGAGATGGTACGGTGGGTCGGCACCGTGGGGGCCGACTACGGGGTCATCGCGGTGGCCGCGGACAGTCCCTTCGCAAATCTCGGCGACCTCATGACGGCCCTCGAGGAGCGGCCCGAGGAGGTCTCCGTTTCCGGCGGTTCGGCCTTCGGCGGCTGGGATCACCTCAAGCTGCTCATCGCCGCCAAGGCAGCCGGCATCAGCGACGTCGCCAGGATCAAATACGTCGCCTACAAGGGCGGCGGCGAGGCGATCACGGCGCTGCTCGGCGGCCATGTCCAGGCCTTCTCGGGGGACATCTCGGAGGTCGTGGGCTTCATCGAGGCGGGACAGCTGCGCGTGCTCGCCGTGCTCGCCCCCGAGCGGCTGCCGGGCGGGCTTGCCGACATCCCCACCGCCCGCGAGCAGGGGGTCGATGCGATCGGCGCCAACTGGCGCGGCTTCTACGCGCCGGGCGGAATGTCGGACGAAGCCTACGCCTTCTGGGTGGAGGCGGTGCGCAAGGTGTACGAATCCGATCACTGGAAGAAGGTCATGGCGGAGAGCGGCCTCATGCCCTTCGCGAGGTTCGGTCCCGAACTCGAGCGCTTCGTCCGGCAGCAGGTGGCCGAGATTGCCGCGCTCTCGAAGGAGATCGGCCTCAGCAAGTGAGCGGTGCGGGATCGGGGAGGCGGCGGTGAGCGATCGCATCCTCGGGCTTGCCGGCCTGATCTTCGCGCTCGCCTTCCTCTACGGGGCCTCGCGCATCGAGGCCCCCTTCACCGTCGACCCGCTGGGGCCGCGGACCTTTCCCGCGATCGTGGGGGCGGTGATCGCGCTCTCGAGCCTGTGGCCCCTTCTCCGCCCCGATCCCGAACCCGCCTGGCCCGATCTCCGCCGCGGCCTCGAGCTCGCCGCCGCGCTTCTCGCCATGCTCCTCTACGCCCATCTGCTGCGCCCGCTCGGCTTCCTCGCCGCCACCGTGCCCATGGCCGCCTTTCTCGCCTGGCGCCTCGGCGGGCGGCCGGCCATGAGCCTGCTCTACGGTGTGGGCGCCGCGCTCGGGCTTCAGCTCGCCTTCTCCGGCCTCCTCGGCCTCTCCCTGCCGCGCGGCCCCCTGGGCTTCTGAGCCATGGAGGTGCTCGGCTTTCTGGCCCATGGCTTCGCCGTCGCCCTCACGCCGACCCACATCGGCCTCGCGCTTCTCGGCTGCTTCCTGGGCACGCTGATCGGCGCGCTTCCCGGCCTCGGCCCCTCGAACGGGGTGGCGATCCTCATCCCCCTCGCCTTCTCGCTCGGGCTGCCCGCCACCTCGGCGCTGATCCTGCTCACCAGCGTCTACTACGGGGCCATGTACGGCGGGCGCATCTCCTCGATCCTGCTGAACATCCCGGGTGACGAGCCGGCGCTGATGACGACTCTGGACGGCCATCCGATGGCGCGGGCGGGGCGGGCCGGCGAGGCGCTCGCCCTCTCCGGCGTCGCCTCCTTCGCCGGCGCCTTTCTCGCCACCCTGGGTCTCCTGCTGTTCGCGCCGCTGCTCGCCCGCTTCGCCCTCGCCTTCGGTCCGGCGGAATATTTCGCCCTCTACGTGCTCGCCTTCGCGACCCTCGGCGGCGTGGCCGGCGGCAACCCCGCCAAGGCGCTGCTCGCCGCCGGTCTCGGCCTCGCCCTCGCGCTCGTGGGCTACGACACCACCACCGGAACGCCCCGCTACACCTTCGGCGTCATGGAGCTGTTCGAGGGCATCGACTTCCTCGTCGCCATCGTCGGCCTGTTCGCGGTGAGCGAGGTGTTCCTGTTCCTCGAGCGGGGGCGGAGCGCGCTGCCCCCCATCGCCGCCGTGGGCCGCATCACGGTGCCGCTCGCGACCCTCCTCCGCAGCCTGCCGGCGATGCTGCGCGGCACCGCGCTCGGCTTCTTCGCCGGCATCCTGCCGGGCGCCGGCGCCTCGCTCGGGAGCTTCCTCGCCTATGCGCTGGAAAAGCGCGTCTCGGACCGGGAGGGGACCTTCGGCCGGGGCGATCCGCGCGGCGTCGCCGCCCCCGAGGCCGGCAACAATGCCGCCGCGGGCGGGGCCCTCATTCCCATGCTCACCCTCGGCGTTCCCGGCTCGGGGACGACGGCGGTGCTGCTCGCCATGCTCATGGCCCTGGGCGTGACCCCGGGACCGCTGCTGTTCGCGCAGAAGCCGGATGTCGTGTGGGGGCTGGTGGCGGCCCTGTTCGTCGCCAATCTCGTGCTGCTCGCCCTCAATCTGCCGCTCGTGGGCCTCTTCGTGCGGCTTCTCGCCCTGCCCTCCTGGATCCTGATGCCGACGGTGCTCCTCGTCGCCTTTCTCGGCGTCTATTCGATCAGCAACAATGCCTTCGATCTCCTGCTCATGATCGCCTTCGGCATCCTCGGCTATCTGCTGCGCAAGCTCGAGGTGCCGCTCGTGCCCGTCATCCTCGGCATCCTGCTCGGCAACGAGATGGAGGACAATCTGCGGCGGGCGCTTTTGATCGCCAACGGCGACTGGAGCATCCTCGTCGCGAGTCCGCTCGCCAGGGGACTCTGGATCGCGGCGCTTCTCGGCCTCGCGGCACCGGTGATCCTCGGCCGCCTGCTCGCGCGGCGCCGGCGGATGCTGTTCGCGCGCGAATAGGAGGCTTCGGGGCTCTTGATCGGCGGCGGACGTGCTATGGGGCGGGCGTCGGATCCGGAGACCCTGCGTGCCCGCCCGCGACCGCTCTCTTCCCGCCCGCCCCTTTCCCTCCATTCTCGGAGGGTTCTTCACCCTGCCCGGCTCGCGCCCCTGGCTGCTGCTCTCCTGCCTGCTGCTCGCGAGCTTCGCCGAGGGCTTCGGCTTCGCCACCCTGCTGCCGCTGCTCGCCCTGCTCGCCGACGAGGGCAGCGCCACGCCGCCGCTCGGCGCCGTGGTTCTGGAGGTGATCCGGGGCTTCGGCGTGCGGCCGGATCTCGGCCTCCTGCTCGCGATCACCGCCGCGGTGTTCATCGCCAAGGCTCTCGCCATGGTGGCCATCTACCGCTTCGTGGCGGCGACCGCGGCGCGGATCACCGCCCGGCTGCGCGAGCGCCTGCTCGCCGCGCTGCTCGCCGCCCGCTGGCTCTACTTCGTGCGCGCGCCCACGGGGCGGTTCACCAACGCCATGGGGATCGAGGCCCACCGCTGCGGCGACGGCTATCTCCTGTCCGCGAACTTCGTGGTCAACGCGATCCAGAGCGGCATCTACCTCTTCGTCGCCCTGCTCGTCTCCTGGCGGCTCGCGCTTCTCGCCTTCGCCGCCGCGGGCACGGTCACGCTGCTGCTCTCCGTCCTCGTGCGCCGCACCCGCAAGAGCAGCATCCGGCGCGTGCGCCACACCCGGGAGATGACCGTGCTGCTCACCGATACCCTCGCCAACCTCAAGCCCATCAAGGCGATGGGCAAGGAACGCGCCTTCTTCTCCTTCATCCGGCAGCGCATCGAGGGGGTCCGCCGGGCGGTGCGTCAGCAGATGATGAGCCGCGAGGCCCTCGCCTATCTCCAGGAGGCGCTGCTCGTGCTCATCCTCACCCTCGGCTTCTACCTCGCCCACCGCTGGTTCGAGGTTACCGTCGCGGAACTCGTGGTCAGCGGCCTCCTCCTCACCCGCACCGCGAACGCCCTCGGCAAGGTGCAGAAGAGCTATCAGCGGGCGCTGGAGTTCGAGCCCAGTCTGCTCCAGGTGCGCCAGGCGATCGCCGAGGCGGAGGCGAGCGCCGAGCCCGGCGGCGGGCGGCCGCCGCCGCCGCTCGAGCGGGAGATCCGCTTTGAGGGGGTGCGCTTCGCCTACGAGGGGCGCACGGTGTTCGACCGCCTCGACCTCGTCCTGCCGGCGCACAAGGTCATCCTCGTCGTCGGCCCCTCGGGCTCGGGCAAGACGACCCTCGTCGACCTCCTCCTCGCCTTCCTCGAGCCTCAGGCGGGGCGCATCCTCATCGACGGCGTGCCGCTCGATGCGCTCGACCGGCTCGCCTGGCGGCGCCGGGTCGGCTACGCGCCGCAGGAGCTCGTGCTGCTGCATGCGAGCGTGCGCGACAATCTCACCCTGGGCGATCCCGGGATCGGCGAGGAGGAGCTGCGGCGGGCGCTCGCGCTCGCGGAGGCGGAGGAGATCGTGAACGCCCTGCCCGAGGGGCTCGAGACCTCGGTGGGCGAGCGCGGTCTCGCCCTCTCCGGAGGTCAGCGCCAGCGGCTCGCCCTCGCCCGGGCGCTCGCGGTGCGGCCGCGTCTGCTCATCCTCGACGAGGTCACGAGCGCGCTCGACCTCGAGACGGAGCGCCGCCTGTGCCGCAAGCTCGCCGCACTCGCGGCGGAGACGACGATTCTCGCCATCACCCACCGCCCGGCCTGGTTCGAGGTGGCCGATCTCGTGCTCGATCTCGAGCGCCGCCGGCTCGCGCCGCCGACCGCCTTCGCCGCCCCCGCCGGCGAGTGAGCCGCC
>CAZHHU010000008.1:23307-46856 GCA_964532215.1 uncultured Geminicoccaceae bacterium | reverse complement strand
TCGTGGACGATCTGGTCGTAGGCCCGCTGCAGGAAGGTCGAATAGATGGCGCAGAACGGCTTCATGCCCTCGCAGGCGAGTCCGGCCGCGAAGGTCACCGCATGCTGTTCGGCGATGCCGACGTCGTAGCAGCGATCGGGAAAGACCTCGGCGAAGCGGCGCAGCCCCGTTCCCGACGGCATCGCCGCCGTGATCGCGACGATGCGGGGATCCTCCCGGGCTTCGCGGACCAGGGCATCGGCGAACACCGAAGTGTAGGTGGGCCGGTCGCTCTTCTTCTTGAACTGCTGACCGGTCACGACATCGAAGCTCACGACGCCGTGGTACTTGTCCTCGGCCGCCTCCGCGGGCGGATAGCCCTTGCCCTTCTGGGTGACGACATGGACGAGCACCGGGCCGTCGCCGGGATGGTCGCGGACGTTCTCGAGCACCGGCAGCAGGTGGTCGAGATGGTGGCCGTCGATCGGACCGACGTAGTAGAAGCCGAGCTCCTCGAAAAGCGTCCCGCCGACCACCAGCCCGCGCGCGTATTCGTCCACCCGCTGCGCCGCCTCGCGCAGCCGCCGCGGCAGATGCCGGGTGAGCTGCTTGGCGGCGTCGCGGAGATTGCGGAAGGTTCCCGAGGAGACGATGCGCGAGAGATAGGCGCTCATGGCGCCCACCGGCGGCGCGATCGACATGTCGTTGTCGTTGAGGATGACGATGAGGCGCGTCCGCGTCGCCCCGGCGTTGTTCATCGCCTCATAGGCCATGCCCGCGCTCAGGGCGCCGTCGCCGATGACGCAGATGACGTTGCGGCGCTCACCCTTGTGGCGGGCGGCCAGGGCCATGCCGAGCCCGGCGGAGATCGAGGTCGAACTGTGCCCCGCCCCGAAGGGATCGTAGACGCTCTCGCTGCGCTTGGTGAAGCCGGAGAGCCCGCCCGGCTGGCGCAGGCTGCGCATGCGATGGCGACGGCCGGTCAGGATCTTGTGCGGATAGGCCTGGTGTCCGACGTCCCAGATGAGCCGATCGTGGGGGGTATCGAAGACGTAATGAAGCGCGATCGTGAGCTCCACCACGCCGAGACCGGCACCGAGATGGCCTCCCGTCACCGAGACGGTTTCGATCGTCTCGCGGCGCAGCTCGTCTGCGAGCTCGGGGAGCACCTCGCGTGGCAGGCGTCTCAGATCCGCGGGCTCGCGGATGCGGTCGAGCCAGCCTGTATGCCGATCCGGATCGTCGGCCCGGGTCCCGTTCATGAGCTGCGGCTCTCGATGAGGGCGACCAGTTGCCGCAACAATAGCGCGCGCTCGCCGAAGGGGCCAAGCGCCTCTTCGGCCTCGCGGCGAAGTTCCGCCATCCGCCGCCCGGCACCCTCCACTCCCAGAAGATCGACCAGGGTCGCCTTGCCGCGGGCGCGGTCGCGGCCCGCATCCTTGCCGATCACCTCGGGGCTTCCGAGCAGGTCGAGGAGATCGTCCCGGATCTGGAACAGCACCCCCAGAGCTGCCGCGTAGCGATCGAGCGCGCTGCGCTCGGCCTCCCCCGCTCCCGCGAGGATCGCGCCCGCGCGTGCCGAGAAGCGGATCAGCGCCCCGGTCTTGCGTTGCTCGAGCTCGAAGATCTCCCGCTCCTCGAGAGCGCGGTGTTCGGCCTCGAGATCCATCATCTGGCCGCCGCACATGCCGAGGGCACCGGCGGCGGCCGCGAGCTCGGCGACGAGCCGGCAGCGGATTTCGGCACAGGCCGGCCAGTCCTCGCGGGCGAGGGCCTCGAAGGCCAGGCTCTGGAGCGCATCGCCGGCGAGGATCGCGGTGGCCTCCCCGAAGACCCGGTGGCAGGCCGGCCGGCCGCGTCGCAGCTCGGCATCGTCCATGGCCGGCAGATCGTCGTGCACGAGGGAGTAGGCGTGGAGGAGCTCCACCGCCGCCCCCACCCGCAGCCGCGCCGCCCGTGCCACGTCGAACAGTTCACCGGAAAGATCGACGAGCAGCGCCCTGAGCCGCTTGCCGCCGCCGAGCACGGCATGGCGCATGGCCGCGGCGAGACGCGCACTCGCCCCCTCGATCGCCGGAAGGAGCCCTGCGAGCTCGCGTTCGATCGCCTCGGCGACCGCGTGGCGGCGCGCCTCGAGACTCATTTCGCGCCGGGCTCGAAGGGCTCGAGTGCGGGCTCGCCGTCCTCGAAGGTGAGCTTCTCCACCCGCAGCTGGGCCTGCCGCAGCTTCTCCGCGCAATGACGGCGAAGCCGGGTGCCGCGCTCGTAGGCGGCGATCGCACTCTCGAGATCGAGCTGTCCGCGCTCGAGGCGCTGCACGATGCGCTCGAGCTCGGCGAGCGCCTCCTCGAAGCTCATGGCCTCGATGGGCTTCGCCTCGGGCGCGACGGCGGCGCCCTGAAGCTGCTCCTCACTCACGATTCCTCTCCCTCATCTTCCCGCGCGAGCGCGGCGAGATGGGCATGCACGCTCGCGGCCAGGGCCTCGAGGTCGTAGCCTCCCTCGAGCACCGAGACGACGCGCCCTCCGGCGTGTCGGCGCGCGATCGCGACGAGGTGGCCGGTGACCCAGGCGAAGTCCTCCTCCACCAGCTGCAGGTTCGCGAGCGGATCGCGCGCATGCGCATCGAAGCCCGCGGATATCATCACGAGTTCCGGGCGGAAGGCGTCGATCCGGGGCAGCATCTCCTGCTCCACGACTTCGCGCCAGCGCTCCGAGTCGCTTCCCGGCGGGAACACCCGATTGAGGATGTTGCCGTGCGCGCCGGTCTCCTCCGGCCGGCCGGTGCCGGGATAGAGCGGCCACTGATGGGTCGAGCAGTACAGGGTGAGCGGGTCGTCCCAGAAGATGTCCTGGGTTCCGTTGCCGTGGTGGACGTCGAAATCGAAGATGGCGATCCGCCCGACGCCGAAGGCATGGCGGGCCTCGAGTGCGGCCACCGCGACATTGTTGAACAGACAGAAGCCCATGGCACGGCTTCTCTCGGCGTGATGGCCGGGCGGCCGCATGCAGGAGAAGGCGCGCCGCGTCCTGCCCTCGAGCACCGCCCGCACGGCGGCGAGGGCCGCACCGGCGGCGCGCAGCGCCGCTTCGCGGGAGCCGGGCGAGACGACGGTATCCGGATCGAGATGGCGGAGCCCCTCTTCGGGGATGGCCTCGAGCGTCTCCTCCACATAGCGCCGGCTGTGGGCGCGGGCGATTTCTTCGACCCGCGCCGGCGGGGCTTCCATTTGCGTGAGCCCCGCAACCGGTGCGCGCGCGAGACGGTCGAGGATGGCGCGCAACCGTTCCGGCCGCTCGGGGTGGAAGCTTCCCGTCTCATGCGCGAACGCCGACGGGTGATGGAAGAGCAGCAGCGACACGGCCCTTCACTCCCGGATGTGCCGGCCGCGGGATGTGATCCGGCGGTGCGGGACCGTCCCCATCATGGCACGGAGCTCACGCCGCGGCCATGCCCGCAAGCCGGGCGAATTCGGCCATGGTGCGCTTCGCGAGCGCCAGCCGGGCCTCGGGCGTGGATGCGGATTCGAGCACCAAGAGGCGGTGATCGGGGCGCAGCCTGAGCCTGCCGCGGCTCGCGCCGATGTGGCGGACGAGGGCCTCGGGTGCCGGAAAGCGGTCCTCGTGGAAGGCGATCACGAGCCCGCGCGGCCCCGCGTCGATCTTGGCCACATTGGCCCGCCGGCAGAGCTGCTTGATGGCCACGATCTCGAACAGCTGGCGCGTCTCCGCCGGCATCGGCCCGAAGCGGTCGACGAGCTCCGCCGCGAAGGCCTCGACCTCCTCCGGAGTCTCGAGCGCCGCGAGCCTGCGGTAGGTCTGTAGCCGCAGATCGAGATCGCCGATGTACTCCTCGGGAATGAGGGCGGGCACGTCGATATGGATCTGCGGGCTCCAGTCGCGGTCGGCGGGTGCGCCGCCGCCTTCCCTTTCCGCCCGGATCTCGGCCACCGCCTCCTCGAGCATGCGGTTGTAAAGCTCGAAGCCGACCTCGCGGATGTGACCGGACTGCTCCTCACCGAGGAGATTGCCGGCGCCGCGGATGTCGAGATCCTGCGCCGCGAGCTGGAAGCCGGCGCCGAGGTTCTCGAGCGCCTGCAGCGCCTGCAGCCGTTTCTCCGCGGCGGCCGACAGCGGCTTGCCGGGCGCATGGGTGAAGTAGGCGTAGGCCCGTACCTTGGCGCGCCCCACCCGCCCGCGGAGCTGGTAGAGCTGGGCGAGGCCGAAGCGGTCGGCGCGATGGACGATGAGGGTGTTCGCATTCGGAACGTCGAGACCGCTCTCGATGATGTTCGTGGACACGAGCACGTCGATGCGGCCCTCGTAGAAGGCCTGCATCACGGCCTCGAGCTCGCGCGCCGGCATGCGGCCGTGGGCGCAGGCGATCTTCACCTCCGGCACGAGCCGACGCAGATCCTCGGCGAGACGGCCCACGTCGGCGACATGGGGGCAGACGTAGAAGGTCTGCCCGCCGCGGTAGTGCTCGCGCAGGATCGCCTCGCGGATCACCACGGGATCGGCGGGCATGACGAAGGTGCGCACGGCGAGGCGGTCGACGGGCGGCGTGGCGATGACCGAGAGCTGCTTGAGACCGCCGAGCGCCATGTGGAGCGTGCGCGGGATGGGCGTCGCGGTCATCGTCAGCACATGGACCTGAGCCCGCAGCTTCTTGAGCTTCTCCTTGTGGGCGACGCCGAAATGCTGCTCCTCGTCGATGACGACGAGAGCGAGGTCGCGAAAGCGCACGTCGCTCGCGAGCAGCGCATGGGTGCCGATGACGATGTCGACGGTGCCGTCGGCGAGGCCCTTCTTGATCTCCGTCGCCCGCTTCGGCGGGACGAAACGCGAGAGCTCCTCGATGCGCACCGGAAGGCCGCGGAAGCGCTCGCGGAAGACCCTGAGATGCTGATGCGCGAGCAGCGTGGTGGGACACAGCACCGCCACCTGCCGGCTGCACATGGCGGCGAGATAGGCGGCGCGGATCGCGACCTCGGTCTTGCCGAAACCGACGTCACCGCAGAGCAGCCGGTCCATGGGACGGCCGGAAGCGAGGTCCTCGAGCACGGCCTCGATGGCGCGCGCCTGATCTTCGGTCTCGTCGTAGGGAAAGCGCGCCGCGAACTCTTCGTACAGCCCGTAGGGGAGCTGCAGGACCGGCGCCTTCTCGAGCGCGCGCCTTGCGGCGACGGCGATGAGCTCGCCCGCGATCTCGCGGATCCGCTTCTTGATCCGCGCCTTCCGCTGCTGCCAGGAGGCGCCGCCGAGCCGATCGAGCGCCACCTCGCCCTCTGCCGTCCCGTAGCGGCTCAGAAGTTCGAGGCTTTCCACCGGCACGAACAGGCGGTCGCCGCCGGCGTAGACGAGCTCGAGGAAGTCGTGCGGCGCGCCGCCCACCTCGAGCGTCACGAGACCGCGAAAGCGCCCGATGCCGTGCTCGACGTGGACGACGAGGTCTCCCTCGCGCAGCGCCGTGACATCGGTGAGAAAGCCCTCCGCACGCCGCCGACGCCGCACCGGGCGGGTGAGGCGTTCGCCGAGAATGTCCTGCTCGGAGAGGAAACAGGCGTCGCGGTCGCAGAAGCCGTGTTCGAGCGGCAGCACCGCAAAGCCGACTCCATGGGGCCTGCGGGCCTCGAAGCGGTCGAGATCGTAGGCGGCTTCGAGACCGTGATCCTCGAGCACCTGGCGCAGCCGGTCGCGGGCACCTTCGCCGAAGGCGGTGACCAGCGGAGCCTTGCCCGCGGAAAGGAGCTCCCTCAGATGGGCGGCTACGGCGTCGAACAGATTGACTTCCCGATCCGCCCGCTCGGGCGCGAAATCGCGGGCCGCCTCGACATCGAGTTCCTCGAGCGCGTCGAAACCGGCCGGGAGTTCCGGCGGGGCGGCGAAGGGCGAGAGCTGGAAGCGGGGAAAGCCCGCGAGAATGCGGGCGAGCGCCTGTTCATCGAGATAGAGCGCTTCCGGGGGAAGCGGCCGATAGGTCGGCGCAGCGAAGGCACGGATCCCGGGATCGGGCTCGCGGCGGGCGGCGTAGTGCTCGCCGACGGTCGCAAGCCGCGCCTCGACGGCCTCGCGGGCGTGATGATCGAATCCTATGACGGTGCCGTCCGGGAGATGGTCGAACAGCGTCTCGAGCCGCGCGTAGAAGAGCGGCAGCCAGTGCTCCATGCCGGGGTGGGGGCGCAGGGCGCGCACGGCCTCGAACAGCGGATCGTCGGTCACCGCCCCGAAATGTGCGAGATAGCCGGCCTCGAACCGGGCCGCCGTCTGCGGCGTGAGGAGCACCTCGCTCGCCGGCCCGAGCTCGAGCCCCTCGAGACGCTCCCGCGAGCGCTGATCGGCGGGATCGAAGCTCCGCACCGTCTCCACCACCTCGCCGAAGAAATCGACGCGCACCGGCTGCTCGAAGCCCGCGGGATAGAGATCGACGAGGCCGCCCCGGACCGCATATTCGCCGGGCTCCATGACCGCCCCGACGCGGCGGTAGCCGTTCTCCTCCAGATAGCGGACGAGCCGCGCGCGGCCGAGGCGCTGTCCCGGCCGCAGCGTGAGCCAGGCGGTCCTGAATGCGGTGATCGGAGGCGTGCGCTGCGGGATCGCGTTCGCGGTGGTGAGAAGGATGAACTTCGCCGGCGGCTGATCCGCGAGCCGCCTGAGCGTGGCGAGCCGCTCGCCCATGATCTCCCGCCGCGGCGACACCCGGTCATAGGGCAGGCAGTCCCAGGCCGGGAAACGCAGGACCTCGACCCCGGGCGCGAAGAAGCGCAGGAAGGCTTCGAGCGCGGCCATGCGCGCGGCGTCCCGGGCGATATGCAGCACGCAGCGCACGCCGGCATCCGTAAGGCAATCGAGGAGATAGCGGGCATCCGCACCTTCCCGCGCCCGGGCCACCAGCCGCAGCCCTCCGCGGCGCGGCGCCGCGGTCGAAATCGGCCGGTCGGAAATGGAAAGCTGTTCGTTCATGCGTCGCTTGAGGGGTTGAAACGGCTGAGCAGCGCGAAGACCTCGTTGTCGTGGCGCGGCGGCACGGGGCGATAGCCGGCATACCAGGCGAGAATGTCGGCATCCGCCTCCTCGAGCAGCGCCTCATACTGGTCGAGCAGTCGATCCTCGAAGAGGGCGAGATGCCGCTCGGCGAACCGCCCGAGCAGGAGATCGCATTCGAGACAGCCGCGATAGCGGCTTCGATGGTACAGACGCTTGCGTCGCGCTTCGGACATCGATCCCGCCGTGGTGGCCGATCCCGTCCGCCAAGATGGAGATGATGGAAGAGCTGTCGAGGGGTAGAGGCAGAAACGCGGACCGCACGGCTCCCGTGCCCGGGACCGGATCCGCGGGAGATGCCGGCCTCGCGTCCCTCTTCGCCCCGCTGCGCGATCTTCCGGGCGTGGGCCCGATCCTGAACCGACGGCTTGCACGACTGCTCGGCAGGGAGGAGCCGCGGCTTGTCGATCTCCTCTTCCACCTTCCGCGCGGCTGCCGCGAGGTCGTGCGGGCCGAGCGGCTGCGGCCCGAGTTCGAAGGCGCCACCGTCGCCCTCGAAGTGGAGATCCGCGATCACCGCCCGGCGATGGGACGGCTGCCCTACCGCATCCGCGCCCGTGCGGCAGGCGGCATGGTCGATCTCGTCTTCTTCCAGGTGCGCAGATCCTGGCTCGAGACCCGCTTCGCGCCCGGCACCCGGCTTCTCGTCCGCGGTCGGCTGCAGATCTTCCGGGGCCGCTTCCAGATTCCCCACCCGGAGGTGCTCGCCGGGCCGGGGGAGACGGGCGCGGAGCGCCTCATCCTCTACCCCACCACCGCCGAGCTCCCCCGCGAGCGCGTCGCCCGGCTCGCGCGCGTGGCGCTCGAACGCCTGCCCGAACTCCCGGAATGGCACGAGCCGGATGCCCTGCGCCCGGTCCACGGCCTCTCCTTCCGGGACGCCCTGAGCCGTCTCCACCGCGGCGAGGAGGACCCGGCCGCCGCGGCGACGCCCGCGAGGCTGCGTCTCGCCCTCGACGAACTCTTCGCCATGCAGCTCGCGCTCCTGCTCGCGCGCAGGCGGAGCGAACGCGAACCGGGGCGCGCGATCCGGGGCGACGGCCGCCTCGTGAATGCGCTGCTCCGCTCCCTGCCCTTCCGGCCGACGGCCGCGCAGTGGCGCGCCCTCGAGGAGATCCGCGGCGATCTCGCGGCGCCCCATCCCATGATGCGGCTGCTGCAGGGGGACGTGGGAAGCGGCAAGACCCTGGTCGCCGTGCTCGCCATGCTCACCGCCGTCGAGGCCGGCTGCCAGGCGGTTCTCATGGCGCCCACCGAGATCCTCGCCCGCCAGCACCACGCCACGCTCCAGAGCTGGCTCGAGCCGCTCGGGATCGAGGTCGGACTGCTGACCGGGCGCGAGCCTCGCAGGAGACGCGATGCGCTTCTCGTCCGGCTCGGGCAAGGCCGCCTCCCCCTCTGCGTCGGCACCCACGCCCTGCTGCAGGATGAAGTGGCGTTCTCCGATCTCGCGCTCGCGGTGATCGACGAGCAGCATCGCTTCGGCGTCGCACAGCGCCTCGCCCTCGTCGCCAAGGGCAGCCGGGTCGATCTCCTGCTCATGAGCGCGACGCCGATCCCCCGCACCCTGCTGCTGTGCTGGTACGGAGACATCGCGAGCTCCAGGCTCGACCAGAAGCCGCCGGGGCGCCGGCCGGTCGATACCCGCCTGATCTCGCTGGCGCGCATCGAGGAGGTGGTGGCGGCGCTCGCGCGTGCGCTCGCATCCGGTGCCCGCGGCTACTGGATCTGCCCCGCGGTGGCGCCGGCCGAAGAGACGGACATCGCCGCCGCCGAGGCCCGCTTCGCAGCCCTCAGGGAGCGGCTCGGCGCGCGCGTCGGCCTCGTCCACGGCGCCATGGCCAAGCAGGACAAGCGCAGGGCGATGGAGGCCTTCGCCCGCGGCGAGCTGCAGCTCCTCGTGGCGACCACGGTGGTCGAGGTGGGGGTGGATGTTCCCGAGGCGAGCCTGATCGTCGTCGAGCAGGCGGAACGCTTCGGGCTCGCGCAGCTCCACCAGCTGCGCGGACGGGTGGGGCGCGGTGCGCGGCCCGGCACCTGCCTGCTTCTCTATGCGCCGCCGCTGTCCGCAGGCGCGCGGGCGCGGCTCCGCCTCCTGCGCACGACCGACGACGGATTCCGCCTCGCCGAGGAGGATCTGCGTCTACGCGGACCCGGCGAGGTTCTGGGGGTGCGCCAGAGCGGCTTTCCCGAATTCCGCTTCGCGCGCCTGCCCGAGCACGAGCCCCTGCTCCGTCTCGCCGCCGCCCGGGCGCGAAGCGCGGTGACGCGGCTCGAGGCCCTGCCCGCGGCGCGCCGCGAGGCGCTGTCGCTGCTGCTCGCGCTATTCGGTCACGACGCCGCCGGGGAGCTCCTGCGGGCGGGCTGAGGTCGGAACCTCGGCGGGACGGGCCGCGGGCTCCAGCGTGGCCGGCCCCGGCGGGGTCACGATGCCACCGGAGATGACGAGCTTCATGCCCTCCTCGATCGACATCGAGAGATGCACCACGTCCCGCTTGGGGACGAAGAGCAGAAAGCCGGAGGTGGGATTGGGGGTCGTGGGAAGGAACACGTTGAGGAGCTCGTCGTCGCTCAGGTCCTGGATCTCGCCGCGGGTGGGACCGGTGACGAAGGCGATCGCCCACAGACCGCGACGGGGATACTCGATCAGCACGACCTCGCGGAAGGAGCGCGAGGACTGCGCGAGAATGGTTTCGAAGATCTGCTTGAGGGTGCCGTAGATGCTGCGCACGACGGGCATGCGCTGCAGCACCCGCTCGCCGAGGCGCATGACGCTGCGGCCGATGTAGCCGGCGGTGAACCAGCCGATGAGGGTGAGCAGCCCGAGCATGATGAGAAAACCGAGGCCGGGCAGGCTGAAGGGGAGATAGCGCTCGGGATTGTAGGGCTCAGGGATGAGCGCGCTCGCCCATTCGTCGAAGAAGTCGACGATCTGCCAGATGATGAAGAAGGTGATGCTGATCGGCGCGGTGACGATGATGCCGGCGAGGAGATAGTTGCGCAACCGGGCGAGAAGCCCGGCCAGGGCATGCGGCATGGAGTCGGCGACACGTCGCTGCTTGTCTCTCACGGCTTCCCCGGTCCGCTGTTCCCTTCTCCGATGACGCCAGCCCTCGTCGATGCAGGTGGGAACATACGGTGAGGATGCGGCTTTCGTCCAGTGGCGAGGTTTGAGCGCTTTGGAAGCACACGGGAAAACTCGCGCTCAAGTGCTCGTCCCGGGCGAGTCAATCGTCTTTCAGGCGAGTGCGCTGGAACTTCAGGTAGAAAGGCGCGGAATGCTGTCGCCTGGAGGGTGGTTAAAATTTTATCGTTATTCTCTTCAATAGCTTACCGCTTCTTTGGCGATCGCGCGTTGACAGTTTCTTTGATAAACGACAGGTTAAGAGCACCCAATCGCACGGGCGCGACCCCGGTGGCAGGTCGGAAGGAGTGGGCACGATGGCCGTCATCGCCAACACCATTCTGGTCGTCCGGCGCATCG
Organism: uncultured Geminicoccaceae bacterium; assembly: GCA_964532215.1. GTDB lineage: Bacteria > Pseudomonadota > Alphaproteobacteria > Geminicoccales > Geminicoccaceae > HRBIN39. The sequence goes on along the minus strand of CAZHHU010000008.1, from coordinate 36,349 downwards.
CGGAGCTGCAGCGCCGCCGCCAGATGCTCGTCGAGCGGCAGGAGCGGGTGCGCCGCAGCCTTCCCGAGTGGGCCTTCACGCCGCTCCAGCTCGTCGGCATGTCCGCGGAGGAGATCCGCGCCACCATGAACGAACTCGCCCGTGCCGAAGACGAGGCCGGCCTTTCCGAAATGGAGCAGGAAATCGAGAGAATCGACCGACAGATCGAGGATCTCGAAAACAGCCTGCTCGCGACGCCGGCCCGCAGTCTCGACGCCATCCAGGCCATTCTCGAGCTCGCCGTCTCCCGTTTCCGCGAACAGACCGCCACCGACCCCGACGACGTCTTCTACGATTACGGCGACGCCCGCATCCTCTTTCTGCTCGAGCGGGCCACCGGCGATCTGCGGGCACTTCTCGCGGAGCACGAGCGGGCCGCGAGCTGATCGGCTCCCCTGGGCGCTCAGCCGGTTTCCGCCGCCGGCACCTCACCCGCCGCAGCCTCGCGTTCCTCCTTCTCGAGCGCCTTTCTGGCCTCGGGAGCGAGCCGGATGTGCAGCTCGCGGAGCTGCTGTTCCTGCACCGGTGAGGGCGCCCCGAGGAGCAGTTCCTCGGCCTTCTGGGTAAGCGGGAAGGGCGTGACCTCCCGGATGTTCGGCACATCGGCGATGAGCATGAGCATCCGCTCGATGCCCGGAGCGAGACCGCCGTGGGGCGGCGCGCCGTAGGAGAGCGCCCGCAGCATGCCGCCGAAGCGCCGCTCGAGCTCCTCGCGCCCGTAGCCCGCGATCTCGAACGCCTTGATCATGATCTCGGGCTTGTGGTTGCGGATGGCACCGGAGGAAAGCTCCACTCCGTTGCAGACGATGTCGTACTGGTAGGCCACGACATCCAGCGGATCGCGGCTTTCGAGCGCCTCGAGGCCACCCTGCGGCATGGAGAAGGGGTTGTGGGAAAAGACGACCCGCTTCTCCTTCTCATCCCATTCGTACATGGGAAAGTCGACGACCCAGCAGAAGCGGTAGGTGCGCCCCGCGATGAGCCCCAGCCTGCGGCCGAGTTCGAGGCGCACGAGACCGGCAAGCCGCGCCGCCTCCTTCTCGGGCGCGCAGGCGAAGAACACGGCATCACCCTCGTCGAGATCCGCCGCCTGGCGCAGCTGCTCGAGCCGGATTTCGTCGAGAAACTTGGCCACCGGGCCTTTCGCCTCACCTTCCGCGAAGACGATGTAGCCGAGCCCCGGGGCGCCCTGCTCCTGCGCGTAGGCGATCATCTGGTCGAAGAAGGAGCGCGGTTGTGCCGCCGCACCGGGCGCCGGAATCGCCCGCACGAGCGCCCCCCTTTCCACCGCCCGTGCGAAGACGCGGAACTCCGAGCCACGGAAGACATGGGTCACGTCCGCGATGTGGATGGGAATGCGCAGATCCGGCTTGTCCGTGCCGTAGCGCAGCATCGCCTCGCGGTAGGGAATTCTCGGAAACGGCGGCTCGGTGACCGACCAGTCGGTGAATTCGGAAAAGACGCCGTGGAGAACCGGCTCGACGGCAGCGAACACGTCCTCCTGGGTGACGAAGGCCATCTCCAGGTCGAGCTGGTAGAATTCGCCGGGGCTGCGGTCGGCGCGCGCGTCCTCGTCGCGGAAGCAGGGCGCGATCTGGAAATAGCGGTCGAAGCCCCCGATCATGAGCATCTGCTTGTATTGCTGCGGCGCCTGCGGCAGGGCGTAGAACCTGCCCGGGTGCAGGCGCGAGGGCACGAGGAAGTCGCGCGCTCCCTCGGGCGAGCTCGCGGTGAGGATGGGCGTGTGGATCTCGACGAAGCCCTGCTCCTGCATGCGCCGCCGGATGCTCGCGATCACCGCCGCGCGCAGGCGGATCTGGCGCTGCATCTTCTCCCGCCTGAGATCCAGAAAGCGGTAGCGGAAGCGGGTCTCCTCGGGATAGTCGCGGTCCGTGTTGACCTGCAGCGGAAGCGGCGCGGCGGCCGATTCGAGATGGAAAGCCTCGGCAACGAGCTCCACTTCGCCGGTCGGAATCGCGGGGTTGACGGTCTCGGGCGGGCGCGCCACGACGCGGCCGGTCACCGTGATCACGCTCTCGAGGCGGACCCGTTCGGCCTCTTCGAAGAAGGGGCGATCGGGCTGGAACACGATCTGGGTGATGCCGGAGTGATCCCGCAGATCGATGAACAGCAGCTGACCGTGATCGCGCTTGCGGTGCACCCAGCCCGAAAGCCGCACGGTCGCGCCGACGTCGCTCTTGCGGAGCTCGCCACAGCGATGGGTGCGGTAGGGATGCATGATCGAACTCGCCGTCGTCTGGGGAGAGGGCGGAGAAGGGGGCCCCGGTGGGCGGCGCTTAAGGTCACATCGGCCTTCGGCGAGTCAAGGGGCGCACGAGCTTCGCGATCGTGCGGTGTGCGCGGGAGAGCCCGCGGGTGAAGGCGATCACGAGCACCCGGGAGCTCGCCGCGCTCGTGAGCCGCGCGCGGCGCGAGCCCTATGTCGCCATGGATACCGAGTTCATGCGCGAGCGCACCTACTGGCCGAAGCTGTGCCTCGTCCAGCTCGCCACCTCGAAGGAGGCCGTCGCCATCGACCCCCTGGCAGAGGACCTCGATCTCGGCCCGCTCGAAGAGCTCCTGCTCGATCGGCGGGTCGTCAAGGTGTTCCACGCCTGCCGCCAGGATCTCGAGATCTTCCACCGCCTGCTGGGCGGACGCCTGCCGGAGCCCGTCTTCGACACCCAGGTCGCGGCCATGGTCTGCGGTCTCGGCGACGCGGCATCCTATGAGAGCCTCGTGACCCGCATCGCCCGCGCGCGCCTCGACAAGAGCTCCCGCTTCACCGACTGGAGCCGCCGGCCGCTGAGCGAGGCTCAGCTCCGCTACGCGCTCGACGATGTCATCCATCTGCGCACGATCTACGAGCGGCTGCGGGCGCGCGTGCTCGCGCTGGGGCGGCTCGAGTGGGTGCACGAGGAGCTCGCCGGCCTGCTCGATCCCGAACTCTACGTGCAGCGGCCGGAAGACGCCTGGAAGCGCCTCAAGCTGCGCTCGCGCGAGCCCCGGTTCGTCAAGCTGGTGCAGGAGCTCGCCGCCTGGCGGGAACGGCGGGCGCAGGCCAGAGACGTGCCCCGCAGCCGCATCCTGCGCGACGATTTCCTGCTCGAGATCGCCGCCACCCGCCCGCGCAGCCTCGAGGAGCTCCAGCGTCTCGAGCGCATCGCGCTGGACCGCCGCAGCGCCGAAGAACTCGTGGCCATCGTCGCGCGCGTGTGCGCACTCCCTGCCGATGCGCTGCCGCGGATCGAGCCGCCGCCCCGCCTTCCCGCGGGGCTCGAGCCGGTGGTCGAGCTGCTGCGGGTGCTGCTCAAGCACTGCGCGGAGGAAAACGAGGTCGCCGCACGCCTGATCGCGAGCGCCAGGGACCTCGAGCTGCTCGCCGCCGATGACCAGGCACCGGTGCCGGCGCTGCGGGGCTGGCGCCGCGAACTGTTCGGGGAGCGGGCGCTCGCCCTCAAGCACGGGCGCATCGCCCTGGCCGTACGGGACCGCCGCCTCACGGTGGTGGACATCGGGGAGAGCGCGGGATGAGCGTGCGCCCGCACCGGGTGCGGTGCGCGACAGACATGGGAGCGCGATGACGGCACGGCGCATTCTCATCACCGGATCCACGGACGGCATCGGCCTGCGGGCGAGCCGACGCCTCGCTGCCGGCGGTAACCGCGTGCTCGTGCACGGTCGCAGTCCCGCCAGGGTGGAGGGCGTGGTGCGTACGCTCGAAGAAGCCGGCGGCGAGGTGGCCGGGCTCGTGGCGGATCTCTCGCACCCTCGGGAAGCGGCCGCGCTCGCCCGCAGGGTGGTGACGGAACAGGGTGGCGTCGATGTGCTGGTGAACAACGCCGGCGTCTTTCTCGCCGAGCAACCGCGAACGCCCGAGGGCCTCGATCGGCGCTTCGCGGTCAACACCATCGCACCCTGGCTGATCACCCGCGAGCTGCTGCCGCATCTGCCGGCGGACGGCCGGGTGGTGAACGTGGCCTCGGCCGCACAGCGGCCCGTCGACCTCGAGGCGCTCGCCGGCCGGCGGCCGCTCGCCGACGATTTCGAGGCCTACGCCCAGAGCAAGCTCGCGCTGATCATGTGGACGAACCACCTCGCGGCGCTGCGGGGGCGCGAACCGATCCTGCTTTCGGTCAATCCGGGCTCGCTCCTCGACACCCGGATGGTGCGCGAGGCCTTCGGGCGGGCGCGCCGCAGCGCCGAAGAGGGCGCGCGGGTGCTCGAGCAGGCCGCCCTCGATGCGGCCTTCGCGCGCCCCGGCGCCTATTTCGACGGCGACCGCGGGCGCTTCGCGCCACCCCATCGCGACGCCCTCGATCCGGTCCGATGCGCCCGGGTGGCGGAGACCATCGAGGTGCTGCGGGAGCGCCTCGGCATCCCCGCGCGGCCATGATGCGCCCTGATCCATGTGACCGGTGGCTGCGTAGATCCCGATGGCGAATGCGCGCAGGATGATGGGAAAGGCATGCGACATTGCGACCGCGCCCGGCCGCGATGCCTGGCGGCTGTGCGTGGCGCCGATGATGGACCGGACCGACCGCCATTGCCGTATGTTCCACCGGCAGCTCGCGCCCCACGCGCGCCTCTACACCGAGATGGTGGCCACCAGCGCGGTATTGTACGGCGATGTGGCCCGCCATCTCGCCTTTTCGCCCGAGGAACGGCCGCTCGCCGTCCAGTTCGGTGGCAGTGATCCGGATGACCTCGCCCGCTGCGCGGAACGCGCCGCCGCATGGGGCTACGACGAGATCAACCTCAACTGCGGCTGTCCCTCGCCCCGGGTGCGCAGAGGCGCCTTCGGCGTGGTGCTGATGCTGGAGCCCGAGCGGGTCGCCGCCTGCGTGCGGGCGATGGCCGCGGCTTCCGGTCTTCCCATCAGCGTAAAGTGCCGCATCGGCGTCGACGAACAGGACGATTTCGCCTTCCTCGCCCACTTCGTCGAGCGGGTGGCGGCGGCGGGCTGCCGCATCTTCATCGTCCACGCCCGCAAGGCCTGGCTCGAGGGGCTCTCGCCGAAACAGAACCGCGAGGTCCCGCCGCTCGACCATGAGCGGGTCTACCGCCTCAAGGAGGCCTTTGTCGGGCTCGTCGTCGTCCTCAACGGAGGGATCCGGAACGTTCCGGACGCCCTCGCCCATCTCCGGCACGTCGACGGGGTGATGATCGGGCGTGAGGCCTACGCGAATCCCTGGCGCCTCGTCGAGCTCGAGCAGGCGCTGTTCGACCCGCAGTTCGCACCCCGCCGCGAGGACATCGTCCGCACCATGACCGCCTATGCGCGGCGGCTGGAAGCGGAGGGCGTGCCGCCGCGCGCCGTCTTCCGCCACCTCCTCGGCCTCGCGAACGGGCTTGCCGGTGCGCGGCGCTACCGGCGCATTCTGGGCGAGGCGCTGGCCGCCGGGGACAGGGGCGCCGCGGCCCTCGTCGAGGCATTCGAGGCGGTGCGGGACGCATCCCGGGCTCCCGTCGCCGCACCGACGGCCGCGAGCGCCTCCTGGTAGAGCGCGAGCAGGCGGCGGATGCGGCGCTCGCGGGGAAAGCGGTCGGCGATGAAGCCGCGTCCCCTGGCCGCAACGCGGGCGCGCACCTCGGGAGTGAAGTCGAGGGCACGGCGCAGCACCTCCGCGAGTTCCTCCACATCCTCGCCGCCCACGAGCCAGCCGGTGGCCGCCGGCAGCAGGAATTCACCGCCACAGCCGCCGCGGCGGGCAACCACCGGGCGACCCATCGCCTGCGCCTCGAGCAGCGGCCGCGCCTCGAACGGCCCCTGCGGCGCGAGCCACAGCACGAGATCGGCAAGCGCATAGGCCGCCGGGCGGTCTTCGGGAACGGCGACGAAGTGGATGCGGGCGGCGAGCCCGCCGCGGGCGGCGTCGGCCTGAAGCCGCTCTACGGTCTCGGGCTCGGGCTCGCCGGCATTCATGAACACGAGGGCGAAGTCGTCCCGCTCGAGCTTCGCGGCGGCCGCCACCAGTTCCGCATGCCCCCAGCCGGGGCGGAGCGGCCCCACGAGCAGGACGACGCGGGCGTCCACGGGAAGCCGCCAGCGATCGCCGAGGGCCTGGATGCGGAGCCCGAGCACCGTCTCGGGATCGAAACGGACGAGATCGACGCCCGGCGCAACGACGCGGATCCGCTCTTCGAGCTCCGGACACCAGGCGCGCACGCAGTCCCTGCCGTAATCCGAAGCGACGAGCAGCAGCTCCGGGAATTCCTGCTGCAACTCCCGTCCCCGGGGCGGCTTCATGGCGGGCGGCAGATGCAGGCTCAGGATCCGCGCCCGGGCGCGCGGAACCCCCAGCTCGCGCAGCGCGACGAAGGGACGCTCGCCGCGGCAATGGGCGAGATCCACGGCAAGCCGCGCGAACGCCCGGCGCCGTCGCCAGCGGCCGAAGAGACGCGGGAGCGGGCGCGGCGCGGACCATCCCTCGCCGAGAAGCTCGGCCCCGAGGATGGCAAGCTCGCGATCGAGCGCGCTTCCGGTCGCCAGCACGAACACGCGTGCCCCCTGCTGCTGCAACGCGGGCACCAGGGCGAGCAGCTCCTCCTCGCCCTGCAGCAGCGGCGCGGGCGCCAGGAGAAAGCTCGGCGAGCCGTCTTGCGGGGCGGACTTCGAAGGCATAGGTCAGGCCTGAACGGCGGGAGCGCGCATGGGCACGGCCGCCGGCCTGTTATCATGAAGCGGTGGCCGGCGAAAGCGCCGAGCGGAGGAGGAAACGCGGATGCAACGGCTGACCCTGCCGGACGGCATCGAGCTCGCCTACCGGCACAGTGCCGGGGAAGCGCCGACGGTGGTCTTCCTCCCCGGTTTCCGGTCCGACATGACGGGCACCAAGGCCTCCTTCCTCGAGGAGCACTGCCGCGCCATGCGACGCGGCTATCTCCGCTTCGACTACCGCGGTCACGGCGCATCCTCGGGGCGGTTCGAAGACGGCTGCATCGGCGACTGGAAGGTCGATGCGCTGGCGATGCTCGATCAGGTCGTGCGCGGCCCCGCGCTCCTCGTGGGATCCTCGATGGGGGGCTGGATCGCGCTCTTGTGCGCGCGCGACCGCGTGGACCAGGTGCGCGGGCTCGTGCTTCTCGCGCCGGCTCCCGATTTCACCGAACGGCTGGTCTGGAAGCGGCTCGATGAGGCCGGTCGCAGGCGACTCCTCGAGGAGGGGATGATCCGCGAGCCCTCGCCATACGGGGAGCCGGTTCCGATTACCCATCATCTCATCGAGGAGGGACGCAGCCACCTGCTGCTGGACGACGGTCCCATCCCCATCCGCTGCCCCGTCCACATCCTCCACGGCCAGCAGGACGAGGAGGTGCCGTTCCAGCTTTCCCTCGAGCTCGCGGAGAAGCTCGAGACCCCGCAGGTGACGGTCGAGCTCGTGAAGGACGGCGATCACCGCCTCTCGCGTCCGGAGGATCTGCGCCGTCTCGCCCGGGTCGTCGACGAGATCTGGGATCTCGTGCGATGACGCAGCGCTCGGAACGCATGGCGGAGCTTACCGCGCGGGAACTCCGCGAGCTCGCGCGGCAGGATGCCATCGTCATCGTGCCCGTGGGCTCGATGGAACAGCACGGTCCCCATCTGCCGGTGGGCACGGACAGCTTCATCGGTCGCGAGGTCGCACGCCTTGCGGCGCAGCTCGTGGTCGCGCGCCACCCGGTGGTGGTGACCGAGCCGGTGTGGACAGGGCTCTCCGAGCACCACATGGCCTTCGGCGGCACCATCACCCTCGACTTCGACGCCTTCCGCGGCGTCCTCGCGGGCATCGTCCGTTCGCTCCACCGCGGCGGTTTCCGGCGCATCTGTCTCCTCAACAGCCACGGCGGCAATATCGCGGCCCTCAACGTCATCGCCGAGGCGCTCGGGCGGGAGCTGGGCATTCCCGTCGTGGCCACGACCTACTGGCTGCTCGCCGCCAGTGAACTGGATCCGCTGCTCGAGCGCCAGCGGTCGATCCGCCACGGCTGCGAGGCGGAAACCTCGATGATGCTGGACATCCGGCCCGATCTCGTGGACCTCGGCCGGCTCGAGGAAGCGGCCTCGCCCGATCCGCGCGATGCCGGCGCCACCTCACCGGCCGCCTATCGCTACGTGAGCTTCGCCGAACGCACCGCGAGCGGCGCTCTCGGCGACCCGCGTGCAGCCTCGCAGGCGAAGGGCGAGAAGCTCCTCGCCCGGGCCGCCCGCAGGCTCGCGGACGAACTGCTGTCCGACGCCTTCTGGGGGCTCCCGTTCGAATCCGGCGGCTGAAGCGGGAAGGCGATCGCGGCCGCAGGCTTGCCTGCCATGCGCCGCTCGCTATGCTGACGGGGGCCGCAGCTTCCCTGCGCGGCCGCGACCAACGAAAACCTTCACGGCACCGTGTCCGACACCGCCCCGCTTCGAAGCATCCGCGAGGCGCTCGCCCGCCTGCCGCATGTGCGCCGGCACGCCGATCGGCCGCTGCGCGCGGAGCGCCTCGCGGGCATGACGAACCGCACCTATCGCCTGCAGCTCGACGGCCGGATGCTGTTCCTGCGCATACCCGGCAATGGCGCGGGCGCGCTCGTGGACCGCGAGAGCGAACGCCACAACCTCGCCCAGGCGATCGCCTGCGGCATCGCGCCCGAAATCCTCGATTTCGACGTCGAACACGGCCTCCTGCTCGCGCCCTACCGCGAGCGAGCCCTCACCCTCACGCCCGCACTGCTGCAGGCGCGCCCGGCGCTGTGCCGGGACGTCGCGCATACCCTGAGGCGTCTGCATGAGAGCGACATCGCCTTCCGGGGACGGCTCGACCCCTTCGCGAGCCTGCGGCGCTATGAGGCGCGGCTTCGCGCGCTCGGCGGCAGACTTCCGCCCCTCGCAGCCGAGCTCGAAGGCGCGCTCTTGCCGCTCGAGGCCGCCCTCGCGAAGCTGGCGCCTCCGCTTCGCCCCTGCCACAACGATCCCGTGTGCGAGAACTTTCTCCTCGAGGACGGCCGCATCTGGCTCGTCGATTTCGAGTATTCGGGCATGAACGATCCCCTTTGGGACGTGGCCGATCTCATCGTCGAGGCGGATCTCGGGCAGGATCTGCAGGAGAAGCTGCTTGAGGCCTATTTCGGCCGCACGCCCGATCCCTGCGAGCGGGCCCGGCTCACGGCCTACATGCTGCTGTGCGACCTGCTCTGGGGGGTGTGGGCATTCCTCGAGCTCGCCGCCGAAGCCGTCTGCGCCGTCGATCTTCGCAGCTACGGTCTCAGGCGTCTTGCACGCGCGGCCGAGCGTCTGCGCGCGCCCGCTACCGCCCGGGTGCTCGCTCCTCTGTTGCAAAGCGGCGAACTTCGCGCTCGGTAACGACGAGATCGAGCGGTTCGTCGTGCGGGCAGGGATGGATGGTGTCGAGCTCGGAGAAGGCGTGGCCGACACCGATCACCCGCGGCCTCGGTCGCAGCACCCCGAGGGTGCGGTCGAAATAGCCGCCGCCGTAGCCGAGACGGTAGCCCGCACGGTCGAATCCCACCACCGGAACGAGCACCGTCCGCGGCCTGAGCGGCCGCCCCCGCGGCGGTACGGGAATGCCCCAGACGCCGGCCACGAGCGGCTCGCCGGGCTGCCAGGAACGGAACTCCATCGGCGCCCGACGCTGCACGATCACCGGCAGCGCGAGCCCGATTCCCTCGGCGGCGAGCTCGCGGGCGAGCGGAAGCAGGTCGATCTCGCCGCGTATCGCCACATAGAAGGCGACCGGGCCGTCACGCAGCTCGCGAAGGCTGCGGAGCCTCGCCCGCACCGATGCCGCGATCCGTGCCTGCTCGTCGGGCGCAAGCGCACAGCGCTTCGCGATCAGCTCACGCCTCAGCTGGCGGCGCCATGGGGCGGGATCGCGAGCTCCCATCTAGCGCAGCGTTTCCATCAGACGCATGAGCAGCGTCGCCCGGGGCACGAGCGAGGAGATGAGAAGATGCTCCTCGAAGGTATGAGCCCCGTCGCCGTCGACGCCGAGACCGTCGAGCACCGGCAGACGGTCGGCGAGGAAGTTGCCGTCGCTGCCGCCGCCCGTTGCGGTGTCCTCGAGGGTGAAGCCGATCTCGCGCGCAAGCTCCCGGGCATGGGCAAAGAGCGCCGCGACCTTCTCCGTCTTCTCGAAGGGCGGCCGGTCGAGCCCCCCTTCGACCTCGACCCGCACCCCGGGCAGATGCACCGGGCGCTCGCGGATGCGCGGAATGAAGGTCTCGATCGCGGCGCGGTCGGGCAGCCGCAGGTCGATCCTGGCCTCGGCATAGGCCGGCACGACATTGACCGCGGTACCCCCCTTCACCACGCCGACGTTCACGGTGACGCCGCGGTCGTAGTCCGTCAGTCCCTCGAGCTCGAGGATCTGATGGGCGAGCTCGCGCACCGCACTGCGGCCCTCCGCATGACGGGCGCCCGAATGCGCGGGCCGGCCGTGGATCCGCATGAGGAACCGGGCCACACCCTTGCGGGCGGTCACACAGCGCCCGCCGTCACGGGCGGGCTCGGTGACGAGCACGTATTTCGCCCGCTCCCCCTCGGCGCGGATGAGCTCGCGCGAGGTCGGACTGCCGATCTCCTCGTCGCTGACGATCACCCATCGCAGCGGCAGGGGCGTCCGCCGCTCGTGCAGCACGAGGGCGCGAAAGGCGGCGAGGCCGAGATACGCGCCGCCCTTCATGTCGAAGATGCCCGGCCCGTAGGCGCGGTCCTCCTCGATGCGGAAGGGAAGCTCCCGCTCGATCGTGCCGAGGGGATGAACGGTATCGAGATGGCTCAGGACCAGCACACCCGGCCCTTCACCCCAGGGTGACTCGACCAGGAGATGATCGCCGAGCCCCTGCCGGCCGGGCACCCGGCGCGTCCGCGCGCCGAGCGTGCGGAACTCCGTCTCCACGAGCTCGACCAGGTGATTGACCTGCTCCCGGGCATAGGTCGGCGTCTCGATCTCGACCCAGCGCCGGATCTCTCGCAGCATCTCATGCGCGTCGAACATCGAGCCTCCCCGTTGTCATGCCTTGCGCTGCCGCGCCATGCCTATGAGCATGAGCGCGCCCGCGAGCGCCACCGCCGCGAGTGCCATGAAGCCCATGCGCCAGGCCTGCGCCGTCCCGCCACCGAACCGATCGAGGATGTAGCCGAAAACAAGGGGGCTTGCCATGGCCGCGACGGCCGCGAGCAGGGTCTGGACGGCGATCGTCGCCCCACGGCGTTCGGGAGGTGCCGCGGCCAGCGTGCCGACCATGATCGCTGCCGCGTCCGCCGTCACGAGTACGGCATAGAGCGCCGCCGCCGCGAGCAGGAGCAGCGGGCTCAGGCCGACGCTAAGCGCGAGCAGCAGCGCCCCCGCAGCCGAGGCGAGCATCACGAGCAGGAGCGCGCGCTCGCGCCGGATGCGGGCGGCGAGCTCGTTGCCGAGAATGCTCGCGGGCAGTCCGAGCAGAAGGAAGGCGGTGGCGAGCGCGGCCGGGGCCGCGAGCCCCTCGCTGCCCGGGCCCGCAAGCGCGAAGGCGAGCAGGGCGACGATCCAGGTGCGGAAGGCGAAGAGTTCGAAGGTGTGGAAGGTGTAGGCGAACACGTAGCGCATGCTGTCGCGGTCGTGCAGCACCTGCAGCAGAGCACCGGCGAGCCTGCGGCCGCGGCTCGCGGGCGGCCGTCGCGGCGTGAGGGCGGCAAACACGACGCAGGCGCCCGCGAGCGAAACAGCGGCGATCAGCAGAAGCGCGGACCGCCAGCCGAGCAGATCCGCGAGCACGCCCGTCATGCCGAGGGAGAGCGCGGATCCGAGCGCGTAGCTGGCGGTGTAGAAGGACTGGGGACGCCCCTTGCCCACGCCGCTGCGGTCGCTGAGCGCCTTGAGACCGGGCATGTAGCTGCCGGCGACCCCGATGCCGGTGAGCGCCCGCCAGGGAAGCGCGCTCCAGAAGCCCTGGGCGAAGAGGGCGAAGCCGGCAGCCGCGAGGGCCAGGACGAGAGCAGCGGCGATGAACACCCGGCGTGCGTCGACGCGGTCCGTCATCCCCACGAGAAAGGGCGCGGCCAGCGCGTAGGCGATGTAGGAGACGCTCGCGAGCCAGCCGGCTGCGGCGTGATCGAGCCGCCATTCGCCGATCAGCGCCGGGATGAGCGACTGGAAGCTCAGCGAGCCCGAGAGAACGAGCACGAGGGCGAGGCACATCGCGGCGGTGAGCCGGGGCGAACCCCCGGGCTCCGCACCCGTGCTGCAGCGCTCCCGGTCATGGATCTGCAACGGCAGCGATCCCTCCCGATTGACGCCCCGTAGCCGATATGCCAGATGCGATCGAGAGTTGGGCGCGAAACTGCGCAGACGGGGTGAGGATGACGCGACTCCAGGCTGCACTCGCGCGCATCGAGGCCGCGCTCGAGCAGCTCGAACGGGACCATGGGGAGCTTGCCCGAAAGAGCGGCGAGGCCGCGGCGCTGCGCGAGCGATGCCGTCTCCTGGAGGCCCGTGTGGCTGCCCTGGAGGAGCAGAACGCCCGCCTCGAGCAGGCGCTGCGCGAGGCGACGCGGGAGCTCGATATGGTGGCGGCCGAGCTCGAGCAGCTTGCGGAGGGATGAGATGCCGACCGTCGAGGTCACGATCCGCGGTCGACGCCATACCATCCAGTGCGGCGAAGGCGAGGAGCTGCGGGTGCGCCGGCTCGCCCAGTACCTCGACGGCCGCCTCAGCGAGCTCGCGCGCGAGCATGGCAACGTGGGCGACAGCCGTCTGCTGCTGCTCGTCGCACTGCTGCTCGCCGACGAACTCGATGACGCCTACGCCGCGCTTCAGGAGCTGCGCCAGCGCGGCCCGGGCGGTGCCACAGGCGGAGGCGATGACCAGGTGGTGGAAGCGCTCGAGCGGATCGCCGGGCGCATCGAGCGGCTTGCCGGCGCAGGGGGCATGGCTTAACTAGCGCGTCGTGGCGATCGCTGCCTGGTGCGTCAGGCCATAAACCGAGCGCCTGGGCCAAGTCGTTCCGAAGGGAGCTGTCCCTGTCGTGGTCGTGGCCACGGCAC
>CAZHHU010000008.1:0-23207 GCA_964532215.1 uncultured Geminicoccaceae bacterium | reverse complement strand
GCATCCGCGCGCGCTCGGCTTCGAGAAGAAGCTGCTCCCGCGCGAGCGCGCGGGCTACGAGCGCGCGCAGCCGGCGATCCCGCAGATGATGGGCGCTCCAGTGCCACACCGGCTCGTAGCCGCGAAGAAGCTTGTGCTCGCCCTGGATGCCGGCGTCGACCCGCCCGATCCCCCGCGCGATGGCGAATTCCATCGCCCGATAATAGCAGCACTCGAAATGGAGGAAGCGGTATTCCTCCAGACTTCCCCACCAGCGTCCGTAGAGCGTGTCGTCGTCGAGAAGATGAAGGGCCGCGGCGACGAGACGGCCGTGTTCGCGGGCGCGCACCCAGACCAGCCGGTCGCGCATCCGCTCGCCGAGGAGGCGGAAGAAGGACGGCGTGAGATAGGCGGCCCCCCAGCGGCGGTCGACCGTGCCGAGATAGAGGGGATGAAAACGCTCGAGCTCGCACGGGTCGAGCTCCTCGCCGGAGCGGACCTCGATCTCGAGCTTCGAGCGCCGCAGCTCTCTGCGCTCGCGGCGGATGGTCTTGCGGCGGCGGCTTCTGAGCCCCTCGAGGAAGTCTTCGAAATCGCGATAGCCGCGATTGAACCAGCAATAGCGGATGCCGCGGCGGATGAGCCATCCGGCCTGGGCGAACAGATCCGCCTCGCCCTCTTCACAGAAGGTGACATGCACCGAGGAAAGCCCGAGTTCGGCGCACAGCCCCTCGAGCGCCCGGATGATCCCGGGTCGCAGCGTCTGTGGAGCCAGCAGGCGCGGCCCGGAGACGGGGGTGAAGGGGACGGCGGCCTGAAGCTTGGGGTAGTAGCGGCCGCCGAGGCGGGCCTGGGCCTCGGCCCAGCCGTGGTCGAAGACATACTCCCCCCAGGAGTGGCTCTTGAGGTAGAGAGGTACGGCACCCGCCGGCGCGGCGGGCGCGCCGAGCACGAGGTGGAAGGGTTGCCAGCCCGTCTCCGCCCGCACCGAACCGCTTTCCTCGAGCAGTCGGAGATAGCGGTGCGCGGTGAAGGGGTCGCGGGCGGGCTGAAGCGCGTCCCAGGCCGCCTCCGCAATCTCCGCGATCGCGCTGCAGGGATGCGGCCGCGGCTGCCCCACCTCAGGCGACCTCGAAGATCGCCTCCACCTCCACCGCCGCACCGAGCGGCAGGCTCGGGCAACCCACGGCGAAACGCGCATGGCGTCCCGCGTCGCCGAATACCTCCACCATGAGATCGGAGGCGCCGTTCACGACCTTGGGGTGGTCGGTGAAATCGGGCGTGCAGGCCACGAAGCCGCCAAGCTTGAGCAGCTGCCGGACGCGATCGAGATCGCCGAGGGCCGCCTTCGCCTGGGCGAGAATGTTGAGTGCGCAGAGCCGCGCGGCGCGCTGGCCTTCCTCGACCGATACGGTCTCCCCGAGTCGTCCGGTCACGGCGATCCGCCCCTCCTGCAGCGGTACCTGGCCGGAGATGAAGAGAAGCGCACCGCTTCGCGTCCAGGGGCGATAGTTCGCGACGGGCGCCGTCGCCTGCGGCAGCACGAGGCCGAGCTCGCCGAGCCGCGCTTCGATCCGTCCGCTCATCTGCCTTGTCCCTCTCGCCGACTTTCCGACGGGCTCCTGTGGCGGCGGTTGCCAGGAGCACCGGAATGCCGCAAGTACTATCCCAGCCCGCACGGGAAGGGGAGGTGCAGGTGCCGAGGCCGCGCGAGCTCGGCTACGCCATGGCCGCGGAATGGGAACCTCATTCCCGCTGCTGGATGGCCTGGCCCGCCCGGGCCGAGCTCTGGGGCACGCATCTCGAAGCGGCGCGCGCGGCGTATGCCCGTCTCGCCGCGACGATCGCCCGCTTCGAGCCGGTGACGATGATCGTGCGTCCCGATCTGCTCGCGAGCGCTTCGCTCCAGCTTCCCAGAGGCGTCTCGGTGCTTCCCCTCGAACATGACGACAGCTGGATGCGCGACGTCGCCCCCGCCTTTCTGCGGCGCCCCGGGGGCGGGCTCGCCGCCGTCTGCTTCCGCTTCAACGGCTGGGGCGAGCTCTGGCGCCCCTATGCGGAAGATGCCCGGATCGCCCGCCGCATCGCGGATCACCTCGGGATCCCGATCTACGAGTCGGAGCTCGTCCTCGAAGGCGGCGCGATCTCGGTGGATGGCGAGGGGACCGCGCTTCTCTGCGAGCCCTCGGTCCTCGATCCGGCGCGCAACCCCGGCGTCACGCGGGGCGAGGTGGAGCGGGAACTCCGCGAGCTGCTCGGCGTCGAACGGGCGATCTGGCTTCCGGCGGGACTCGTCGACGACGAGACCAAGGGGCATGTGGACAACGTCGCCCGTTTTCTGAGACCCGGGCTCGTGCTTCTTGCGAGCGACGAACCCGGCGGGCCGCACGCGCAGGCGCTCGAAGCCGATGCGGAGGTGCTCGAGCGGGCGCGGGATGCGCGCGGGCGGGCGCTCGACATCGTGCGCGTGCCCATGCCGCAGCCGCGGCGAAGCGAAGACGGTCGACTCCTCACCACCTCCTACGTCAACTTCTGTTTCGCGAACGGTGCCCTGCTGCTGCCGGCGTTCGATGATCCGGCCGACGCCGTCGCCTATCGGACCCTGAGCGCCCTCTTTCCCGACCGCAGCGTGATCCAGGTGGAGGCGCTCGACATCGTCCAGGGTGGCGGCGGCATCCACTGCGTGACCCGGGAACAGCCCGCGGCCTGAGGATGCCGCGGCCGGGCCGCGCGTCGCGATGCCCCTTCCGGCAGCGGAGCGGGCTACGGCCGCCGCGCGCGCCCGGCGATCGGCCGCGGCGGCCGCTCGGGCAGCAGGCCCTCGGGGCGACTGATGAGAATGACCTGCAGCAGCAGTCCCACGAGCAGAACGCGGAGCGCGCCACCGCGCGCCGCCCATTCGATCGGCAGATAGGCGGTGAGGAACTGGGTGCCCGACCACAGCGCCCAGATGGCGAAGGCGCCGAGGATGGCGCCGCGGTTGTTGCCCGAGCCGCCCGCGATGAGCATCACCCAGACGAGGAAGGTCGCGAACAGCGGGTCGAAGGCCTCGGGACTGATGAAGCCGGCGAAATGGGCATACAGCGCGCCGCCGAAGCCCATGATCGCGGCCCCGAGGACGAAGGCCTCGAGCCGGAAGCGGAGAACGTTCTTGCCCGACGCCCGGGCGGCCGCTTCGTTGTCGCGGATCGCCCGCTGCACCCGCCCCCAGGGCGAGCGTCGCGCCCGCTCGAGCAGCGCGTGGACGACGATGATCGCGGCCACCACCAGGGCGAGGAAGAGCAGCGCCTGAACGTCTCTTCCGTAGCCGGAGAAGGGCCTCGGGATGGCGGGAATGCCGCGCACCCCGTTGGTGAGCCACTCCTCGTTCTTGAGCACGAGGCGGATGATCTCGCCGATGCCGATGGTGGCGATGGCGAGATAATCGGTCCGCAGATTGACGCAGATGAGCCCGATGAGAAGCGCGATCAGCGCCGAGAGCGCCGCGGCGAACAGCGCGCTCGGCAGCATGGGCCAGGCGAATCCGCCGAGATGGTAGGGACTCTCGGGAGTGGTGAGGATGGCGGCGGCATAGGATCCTACCGCCCAGAAACCGGCGATGCCGATGTTGAACTGGCCCGAGAACCCCCACTGCACGTTGAGGCCGAGCGTCATGATCGCATAGATGCCGGCGAGCGTGAGGAAGAAGACGAGAAAACTCGCAAGTCCGCCGAGCTCCATCAGCGACCTCCGAAGATGCCGGTGGGGCGGTAGACGAGGACGAGCACGATGAGGGCGAAGGCGACCGCGGGCTTGTAGACGGGCTCGAGGAAGAGGGTCGAGACCTCGCTCACGATCCCCAGCAGAAACCCGCCGGCGATGGCGCCATAAGGCTTGCCGATGCCGCCCAGCAGGGCCGCCGCGAACACCGGAAGCAGGGTGTTCCAGCCCAGAAGCGGATTGAGGCGGGTGTCGACGGCGAGGAAGATGCCGGCTGCGGCCGCCAGCGCACCGCCGATGATCCAGGTCCAGGCGATCACCCGCTCGGTGTCGATGCCGGTCACGCGCGCGAGGTCCGGATCGTCGGCCATGGCGCGCATCGCCTTGCCCATGCGCGTGCGGGTGAGGAAGAGGTGGAGCAGCACGACGAGGGTCACGGTGACCGCGAGCATGACCAGGTGGTCGGGGCGGATGCGGAGGCCCCCGAACCGCCAGGGGAGCGTGATCTCGGTCCAGTAGACGACGTTCTCGGGTCCCCACACGATCTGGATGATGCTGCGCAGGATCAGCGCGAGGCCGAAGCTCGAGATGAGGAGGATGACGGGCGCCGTGCGGCGCAGGCGGCGGAAGAGCAGCCGGTCGATGACCACGGCGACGGCCGCCGTCGCGGCCAGTGCCACGGGAAAGGCGATCCACATGGGAAGCGCCAGCGGGCCGACGACGACGAGCGCGAAATAGCCGCCGAGCGTCATCATGTCGCCATGGGCGAAGTTCGCGAAGCGCAGGATGCCGAAGAGCATCGACACCCCGACCGCGCCGAGGGCGAAGATGCCGCCGACCACGAGACCGAAGATGGTGAGCTGCAGAAGGTCGATGAGCACGGCACGAACCCCCTCCTCAGCCGCCGAGGAACAGCTCCGCGATCTCGGGATGGGCGAGCACCGCCGGCCCATGGTCCTCGAAGCGGTTCGCACCGCCCACGAGCACATAGGCGCGATCGGCAAAGGACAGCGCCTCGCGGGCGTTCTGCTCGACCATCAGGACCGAGACGCCGCGGGCATTGATGGCGCGGATGCGTTCGAAGATGAGCGCGGTGAACTTCGGCGACAGCCCGGCGGTGGGCTCGTCGAGCAGCAGCAGCCGCGGCTTCGTCATGAGCGCCCGGCCGATCGCCACCATCTGCCGTTCGCCGCCGGACATGGTGCCGACCCGCTGATCGCGGCGCTCGGCGAGCGCCGGAAAGAGCGCGAAGACCTCCTCGAGCTCGGGGCGGAAGTCGTCGCGGCGCACATAGGCGCCCATCTCCAGGTTCTCCTGCACGGTGAGCGAGGGGAAGACGTTGCGCTCCTGCGGCACGTAGGAGAGCCCGAGGGGCACGAGGCGCTCCGGCGGAAGGTTCGTGATCTCCCGGCCGTCGAAGCGGATCCGCCCCTCCCGCACCCGCACGAGACCGAAGACGGCCTTCATGGCGGTCGATTTGCCGGCGCCGTTGGGGCCGATGACGACGACGATCTCGCCCTCCTCCACCCGCAGGTCGACCCCGTTCAGGATGTCGGCTTCGCCGTAGCCGCCGCGCACCCCTTGAAGCTCGAGCAGCGCCACGCTCAGGCCTCCGCCTCGGCGGCGACCGCACCCCCCAGATAGGCCTCGAGCACCTCGCGCTTCCTGCGCACCTCCGCGAAGCTGCCCTGGGTGAGCACCGTCCCCTCGGCCATGACGATCACGGGATCGCAGAGCCGGGCGACGAGGTCCATGTCGTGTTCGATGATGAAGAAGGTGTAGCCGCGCTCGCGGTTGAGATGGGCGATGGTGTCGATGATGCGCGCGAGCAGGGTGCGGTTCACGCCCGCACCGGGTTCGTCGAGCAGGATCGTCCGGCAGGGAGACATGAGGGTGCGGCCGATCTCGAGCAGCTTCTTCTGTCCTCCGGAGAGGTTCGCCGCCCGCTCGTCGCGCAGATGGGCGAGATGGAGAAACTCGAGCACCTCCTCGGCCCGGCGCAGAAGCTCCCCTTCCTGCATGCGCACCCGCCGCCAGGCGAACCAGGAAGCGAGCAGGTTCTCGCCGGTCTGGCCGGCGGGGACGACGAGCAGGTTCTCGAGCACCGTCATGCGGTCGAAGACCTGGGGGATCTGGAAGGTGCGCATGAGGCCGAGGTGAAACAGCCGGTGCGGGGGCAGACCGGTGACGTCCCGCCCGTCGAGAAGGATGCGCCCGCGATCCGGGGCGAGGAATCCGGCGATGATGTTGAACAGGGTCGTCTTGCCGGCGCCATTGGGGCCGATCAGCCCGGTGATCGACCCCTTCTCGACCACGAGCGAACAGTGCCGCACGGCATGAATGCCGCCGAACGACCTGCTCACGTCCTCGACGCGGATCACGGGCTTGCCTCCCGAGGCCTGCGCGCGCACGCGGTTCTCAACATAGTCGCGGCAGGGCGTCAATCGCAGCCCGTGTCGGCAGCGCCCGGCCTTGCTCCCTTTCGAGGCCGCGATTATCTAGGAGCGGCCTCAACTCTGGCGCCTATTGGGGCCTCCTCCTCCAACCGGGCGCGTCCCGAACACGGGTGAGCTCCTCCGTGACGCTCGTCGTTCAGAAATATGGCGGCACCTCGGTGGCCGATCTCGGGCGCATTCGCCGGGTGGCGGCGCGGGTGAAACGCCACATCGAGGCGGGCGAGCGCGTCTGCGTCGTCGTCTCGGCGATGGCGGGAACCACGAACCAGCTCGTCGACTGGGTGACCTCGCTCGACCCCGCCCATTACGATCCGGCGGAATACGATCAGGTGGTCTCGAGCGGCGAACAGGTGACGATCGGCCTTCTCGCCGTCGCCCTGCAGACGATCGGTGTACCCGCGCGCTCCTATCTCGGCTGGCAGGCGGGCATCCATACCGATGCCGGTCACGGCCAGGCGCGCATCCGCCGCATCGATCCAGAGCCGCTTCGCCGCTGCCTCGAGGAGGGGCGGGTGCCGGTGGTGGCAGGGTTTCAGGGGCTCGGCCCGGACGGGCGGGTGACAACCCTGGGGCGCGGCGGATCGGACACTTCCGCGGTCGCCCTCGCCGCCGCCCTCGGCGCCGATCGCTGCGACATCTTTACCGATGTCGATGGCGTCTACACGAGCGATCCCCGCATCGTGAGCCGGGCGCGCAAACTCGAGCGGGTAACCTATGAGGAGATGCTCGAGATGGCCTCGGTGGGGGCCAAGGTGCTGCAGACCCGCTCGGTGGCGCTGGCGATGCGCCACAAGGTGCGGCTGCAGGTGCTCTCGAGCTTCGAGGATCTGCCCGGAACCCTGGTCGTCGACGAGGACGAAGTCGTGGAATCCCAGATCGTCAGCGGAATCGCCTACAGTCGGGACGAAGCCAAGCTCTCCATCGTGCGCGTGCGCGATCGGCCGGGCGTGGCGGCGGCCATCTTCGGCCCCCTCGCCGAGGCCAACATCAACGTCGACATGATCGTCCAGTCCGTCTCCCGCGACGGGCTGCACACGAACATGACCTTCACCGTGAGCCGGGCCGATCTGCCGCGCGCCAGGGCCATCCTCGAAGGGCTCAGGGAGGCGGTCGGGTTCGAGCGCGTCGACGCCGACGATGACGTGGTCAAGGTCTCGGTGATCGGGGTCGGCATGCGCAGCCACGCCGGGGTCGCCCACCGCATGTTCAGCACCCTCGCCGAGAAGGGCATCAACATCCAGGCGATCTCGACCTCGGAGATCAAGATCAGCGTCCTCATCGCCGAGGAATACGCCGAGCTCGCCCTGCGGGCGCTGCATACCGCCTACGGTCTCGACCGCGTGTAGGCGATGAGCGGCTTCGACGCCTATCCGCGGCTTTGCGCCGCAATGGCGCGCGGCCGGGCCTTTCTCGGCAGCGAGGTCGCCATGATGGCGGGTGCCATGACCTGGGTGTCGGAGCACCGGCTCGTGGCGGCGATCTCCAATGCCGGCGGCTTCGGCGTCCTCGCCTGCGGCGCCATGGATCCCGGCCAGCTGGAGGCCGAAATCGCGGCCACGCACCGTCTCACCGACCGCCCCTTCGGCGTCAACCTCATCGTCCTCCACCCCGAACTCGAAACGCTCGTGGATGTCTGCATCCGCGCCGGCGTGGGCCATGTCGTGCTGGCGGGCGGAATGCCCTCGCGCGAGGTGGTGGCGAGGCTCGCCCGCGCGGGCGCCCGGGTGCTCGCCTTCGCCCCGAGCCTCGCGCTCGCCCGGCGTCTCGTCCGCATGGGCGTGCATGCGCTCATCATCGAAGGCTCGGAAGCGGGCGGACACATCGGCCCCGTCTCGACCTCGGTGCTGGCCCAGGAAATCCTGCCCCATCTGCGCGAGGTGCCGGTGTTCGTCGCCGGCGGCATCGGCCACGGCGAGATGATCGCGGCCTATCTCGGCATGGGAGCCGCCGGCGTGCAGATGGGAACGATCTTCGTCTGCGCCGAGGAGTCGGTGGCCCACCCCCGCTTCAAGCAGGCGTTCGTGCGCGCGTCGGCACGCGATGCCGTCCCTTCGGTTCAGGTCGATCCCGACTTCCGCGTCGTCCCCGTGCGCGCGCTGCAGAACGAAGCCACGAAGGATTTCGTGCGCACGCAGCTCGAGGTCGTGGCCCGCTACCGGGCGGGCGAGCTCAGCTACGAGGAGGCCTCGCTCACCATCGAGCATTTCTGGGCCGGAGCGCTTCGCCGCGCGGTCGTGGAGGGCGATGTCGAACGCGGCTCTTTGATGGCCGGGCAGAGCGTGGGTATGGTATCCAGCATCCGACCCGTCCGCGAGATCCTGCATGAACTCGCGGACCAGGCCGAGCGGGCGCTCGCCCGTCGCGGGCAGATGGGGGGAGGGTGAGAGAGCGGTGAGCAGCTCCGCGGCCGAGTGGGACGCCACGGAGAAGCCCGTGCGGGGCGGACGCGCGAGCGAGATGTCGAGCGCGCGCCTGCTGCTGCGGCGGCTCGTCGAGGTGGTGGCCGAGCCCATCGCGCCCCAGGCGCGCCTCGACCGCATCGTCGGCATCATCGCCGCCAATCTCGTGGCCGAGGTGTGTTCGATCTACGTCCTCCGTGCCGGCGACGTGCTCGAACTGTTCGCGACGCAGGGACTCGCGCCCGAGGCGGTCCACCACACCCGCCTCCATGTGGGCGAGGGACTGGTCGGAACCATCGCCGCCCGGGGCGTGGTCATCAACACGAGCGACGCCCAGAGTCACCCCGACTTCGTCTACCGTCCGGAGACCCGCGAGGAGCCGTACCACTCCTTCCTGGGCGTGCCCATCGTCCGCGACGGCCGGGTGATCGGCGTCCTCGTGGTGCAGAACCGCACCCGGCGCCGCTACGGCGAGGACGAGGTCGAGGCGCTGCAGATCATCGCCTCCGTGCTCGCCGAGATGCTCGTCTCGGGCGGCATCATCGATCGCGCCCAGTATGCGGACGCCGCCCGCGCGCCGATCGAATCGCTGCGCCTCGAGGGGGTCCGTCTCGTCGACGGCATCGCCATCGGTCGCGCCTGGCTGCACGAGCCGCGGGTCGAGGTGCGGCGCATTCTCGCCGAGGATCCGAAACGGGAGCGGGCACGGCTCGAGCGCGCGCTGGCCTCGCTCAAGCGCTCGCTCGATTCCGCCCTCGAGCGGCCGGAGCTCACCCTCGGTGAGGAGCGGGAGATCCTCGAGGTCTACCGCATGTTCGCCCAGGATACCGGCTGGCGCCGCCGCATGCTCGAGGCGATCGAGACCGGACTTACCGCCGAGGCGGCGGTGCGGCGGGTCCAGGACGAGACCCGCCTGCGCCTCGAACACGCGAGCGATCCCTATCTGCGCGATCGCCTCGTCGATCTCGACGAGCTCGCGAACCGGCTGCTGCTCTTCCTCTCCGGCCGCGACCCGGCGCGCGAGGCGGCGGCGATGCCGGATGGCTCGATCATCATCGCGCGCAACCTCACCGCCGCCGAACTCGTCGAATACGATCGCGCCAAGCTCCGCGGCATCATCCTCGAAGAGGGGTCGACCACGGCACATGTGACCATCGTCGCGCGCGCCTTCGGGCTGCCCATGATCGGCCGCGTCCGGGGTGCGATGGCCCATGTCGAGCAGGGCGACCTCCTCGCCCTCGATGCCGACCACGGGCAGGTCTTCGTGCGCCCCGGCGAGGAGGTGCTCGAAGCCTTCACCTACGCGCGGAGCGCCCGTCTGCGGCGCTCCGAGGCGCTCGAGCGAGTGCGGGCCGAACCCGCCGTGACCGCCGATGGCATCCGCGTCGCACTCAACATCAACGCGGCCTTTCTCGTCGATCTCGAGGCGATCGCCGCCACCGGCGCGGACGGCTGCGGCCTGTTCCGCACCGAACTCGCCTTCATGACGCGCTCGGGCTGGCCCGACTGGCGCACCCAGGCCCAGTTCTACGCCCGGGTGCTGGACCGGGCGGCGGGGGCGCCGGTCACCTTTCGCACCCTGGATGTGGGCAGCGACAAGCAGCTCCCCTATTTCCGCCTGCCGGAAGAGGAAAACCCGGCCATGGGCTGGCGGGGCATCCGCATGACCCTCGACCGGCCCTCGATCCTCCGGGCCCAGCTGCGCGCCCTGCTGCACGCAGCGCGGGGGCGGCATCTGCGGCTCATGTTCCCCATGGTGGCGGAGGTGGAGGAGTTCCGCCGCGCCCGCCGGCTGCTCGAGGCGGAGCGCGAACGGGCGCGCGCCCGCGGCTGGAAGCTGCCCACGCGGCTCGAGGTCGGTGCCATGTTCGAGGTTCCGGCCCTCTTCTGGCAGCTCGAGGCCCTCCTGCCCCTCGTGGATTTCGTCTCCGTGGGGAGCAACGACCTCATCCAGTTCCTGTTCGCGAGCGACCGCGGCAATCCGGCGGTGGGCGAGCGCTACGACGTGCTTTCGCCGGCGGCTTTACGGTTCCTTTACGAACTCGTGCGACAGTGCCGCCGATATCGGGTGAGACTGTCGATATGCGGCGAGATGGCGAGCCGGCCGCTCGAGGCCATGGCCCTGATCGGTGTGGGCGTGCGGGATCTCTCCCTCGCGCCTTCCGAGCTCGTGCCGGTGAAGGCCATGCTGCGCAGCCTCCACGCGGGCCGTCTCGCCCGTTTTCTCGAGCGGCTGCTCACGACCTCCGAACGCAGCCTGCGCCATCATCTCGAGGCCTACGCCCAGGACCACGGCGTCGCCCTGCCGCCGAGCCGGGTGGCCGCCTTCTGAGCCCGCCTGCGGCCGCATTGCCGCGCGAAGCCATTTGGCGGCGGGCAGAGAAGCTGCTATGCAGTCCTCTCGATGGAGCGTCCCCTTACACGCGTATGAACCCCCGGTAGCATCACGCCACGAGGGCTCGCCAGATGAAGGATTTCTCCGACCTCAGCAACGACGCCAGGGCCTATCTCGTCCGGGTCGGAGAGGCGCTGCGGCGGGCGCGCGAGCAGCACGGCGAGACGGTCGACCAGGTGGCCGCGTTCCTGTGCATCAAGCCCGCCTACATCGAGGCCATCGAGAGCGGCGACTACACCGTCTTTCCGGCCCGGCCCTATGCCTTCGGCTTTCTCCGCTCCTATGCCGACTATCTCGGCTTCGACGGCCCCGAGGTCGTGCGTCGCATCCGCGATGCCCTCGAGGCCGTCGCCCCCCATCCGCAGCTCGAGGTCCGAAAGCCGATCGTCGAGCGCCACCGCCCCACCGCCTTCGCCCTCGTGGCCGCGGCGCTCGTGCTCGGCCTCGGCTATCTCGGCTGGTACGGTCCAATCAGGCTGCAGGAGCCGATCTGGCAGAAGATCCTCGAGCTTCCCCGGGCGCTCGTCGAGGGGACGGGCGTCTTCGTCGCCCCGGCACCGCCCGCCGCACCGCCCGAGCCCGCGGCTCCGGCCACGGCCGGAGCCGACATCCGGCTCGCCGCCCTCGATCCTGCGCCGCAGCAGCCTCCCCTTGGCGGCACGGCCGCGGTCACCGAGCCCGTTCCCGGCCCCAGACAGGCGGTGCTCGTGCGCTTCCAGGCCGTGGACGATGCACCGCCGGTGATCTCGCACCGGCTCTCCGCGATCGAGACGGCGGGAGGCGATGGCGCGCCGACCGAGCAGGATGCCACGGCGGCCAACGCCGCGGAACTTTCGTCGGGGCTCGAAGGGAACGCGGAACGGGCCCCAGGCGCCCGCACCGACAGCGCCGAGGCGCTGGCGTGGCAGGGGGCCGGTGCCGCGGACACACGAGCGACGCGGCCGCGCGCCGCCCGCATCGAACTCGTCGCCACGGGTGACAACTGGGTGCGCATCGAGAGCCGCGATCGCAGCTATCGCCGCAGCCACGCGCTGAGTGCGGGCGAGCGGCTGCCGCTTCCCGCCCGCGAGGACCTCCTTCTCTCCGCGGCCGATGGCGGCCGGCTCGAGATCCATCTCGACGGCCGGCGCATCGGCACCGCGGGCGCAACCGGAAGGCCCGTGCACGGCGTTCCGCTCCGGCCCGCATCGCTGCGCGCCCAGGCCGAACTCGCGCGCTGAGCCGCAGGGCGCTTGCCCGCACCCGAAGCCTCGCCCATATCCGCTGCGAACGGTCGTCCCATCCCATTTCGGCGGATTCCCGATGGTCGCGCTGCAGGACATCCGGCGTCATCGCACCCACGCCGTGCGCGTGCGCGGTGTGACGCTCGGAGGTGGTGCGCCCGTCGTCGTCCAGTCCATGACGAACACCGACACCGCGGATGTGGAGGCGACGGTGGCGCAGATCGCCGAGCTGCAGGCGGCCGGCTCGGAAATCGTGCGCATCACCGTGAACAACCTCGAGGCGGCGCGCGCGGTGCCGCGCATCCGCGAGCGGCTCGAGGCGCGGGGTCTGGACGTGCCGCTTGTGGGCGACTTCCACTACAACGGCCACCGGCTCCTCGCCGCGGTGCCCGAGCTCGCGCCGGCCCTCGACAAGCTGCGCATCAATCCCGGCAATGTGGGATTCGGTGAGCGGCGGGACCGGCAGTTCGAGGCGATGGTGGAGACGGCGCTGCGCCACGGGCGCCCGATCCGCATCGGCGTGAACTGGGGGAGCCTCGATCAGGATCTCGCGGCGCGGCTCATGGACGAAAACGCCAGGCGGGCCGAACCGTTGCCGGCGGAGGACGTGCTGCGGGAGGCGCTGCTGCGCTCCGCGCTCGAGAGCGCGGCCCGGGCCGAAGCCATCGGTCTCGGCGCCGACCGCATCGTGCTCTCCGCCAAGGTGTCGCGGGTGCCCGACCTGCTCGCCGTGTACCGCGAACTCGCGCGCCGCTCCCGCTATGCGCTGCACCTCGGGTTGACCGAAGCCGGGATGGGGCTCAAGGGCGTCGTCGCCAGCACCTCGGCCCTCGCCATCCTCCTCGCGGAAGGGATCGGGGATACGATCCGCGTCTCGCTGACGCCCAGACCGGGGGAGCCGCGGACCACGGAAGTGCGGGTCTGCCTCGAGCTGCTGCAGGCGCTCGGGCTCCGGCGCTTTGCGCCCGAGGTGTCGGCCTGCCCGGGCTGCGGGCGGACGACGAGCCGCGTGTTCCTCGAACTCGCCGAAGAGATCCGGTGCTGGCTCGATGCGCGCATGCCGGAGTGGAAGCGCCGCTACCCCGGAGTCGAGGATCTGAGGGTCGCGGTCATGGGCTGCATCGTCAACGGCCCCGGCGAGAGCCGCCACGCCGATGTCGGCATCAGCCTGCCGGGGACGGGCGAAGCGCCCGCAGCTCCGGTCTTCGTGGACGGACGCAAGGTCGCGACCCTGCGCGGCCGGGACCTCGCCCAGTCCTTCAAGCGCATCGTCGAGGACTATGTGGCGGCGCGCTTCGGCGGGCAGCGCTCCGAGGCGGCGGAATGACGGGCGCGAGGGCTGCGCGTCCGCGCCCCGTGCGCGGCACCCGCGATCTCTACGGCGAGACCCTGAGGCGGCACCGCCACGTGGTCGAGACCGGCAGGCGGCTTGCCGCCCGCTACGCCTTCGAGGAGATGGCCACGCCCGTCTTCGAGTTCACCGAGGTGTTCGCGCGCACCCTCGGCGAGACCTCGGATGTGGTCACCAAGGAGATGTACACCTTCCTCGACCGCGGCGGCGAGAGCCTCACCCTGAGGCCCGAGGGCACGGCGGGAATCGTCCGCGCCGCCGTGAGCGAGGGGCTTCTCCAGCAGCTGCCGGTCAAGTTCTTCTATGCCGGCGCCATGTTCCGCTACGAGCGCCCGCAGAAGGGACGGCTGCGGCAGTTCCATCAGATCGGCGTCGAGATCCTGGGGGCGCCCGAAGCGGCGGCGGATGTCGAGGCGATCCTCCTCGGCCAGCATCTGCTCGAGGAGCTGGGCGTCGCCGCCCGGGTCACCCTCGAGCTCAACACCCTGGGCAACATGGAAAGCCGTGCCCGCTACCGGGATGCGCTCGTCGCCTATCTCGCCCGCCATCAGGCGCGTCTTTCCCGCGACAGCCGGGAGCGGCTCGAGCGCAATCCGCTGCGCATTCTCGACAGCAAGGACCCGGGCGATCGTGAGATCATCGCCGGGGCGCCGCGGCTCGAGGACTATCTCGACGAGCACAGCCGCGCCTTCTTCGCCGAGGTGCGCACGCGCCTCGACGATCTCGGCATCCCCTATCGCCTCAATCCCCATCTCGTGCGCGGCCTCGATTACTACACCCACACGGCCTTCGAGTTCACGACCGAGGAACTCGGGGCCCAGGGCGCGGTGCTTGCGGGCGGCCGCTACGATGGGCTCATGGCGCAGATGGGCGGGCCGGACCTGCCGGGGGTGGGCTGGGCGGCCGGCGTCGAACGGCTCGCCATGCTGCTCCCCGCCGTGCCGGCGGCGCCGCGGCCGACCGCGATCGTCCCCATCGGCGCGCAGGCCGAGCGCGAGGCCTGGAAGCTCGCGGCCGAACTGCGCCGGGCGGGCTTCGTCGTCGATCTCGCCTACCGCGGCCGACCCGGACAGCGCATGAAGCGCGCGGACCGCCTCGGCTGCCGCTTCGCCCTCTCGCTCGGGGAGGAGGAACTCGGCCGCGGCACCGTGCGTCTTCGCGATCTCGATTCCGGCGAGGAACAGGAACTTCCCCGGATCCGCGTCGGGGAGGTTCTCGAACGGCTGGGTGCCGCGCGGGCATGAGCGGGCGTTTTCTCGAACAGCGGCTCGATGCCCTGCTGGCGCGCCGCGACGAGCTCGAGCGGCTGATGGAACGGGCGAGCGGGGCCCGGTATGCCGAGCTTGCGCGCGAATATGCGGAACTGCGCCCGGTGATCGAGAAGATCGAGGCCTACCGCGCCGCCTGCCGCGAGCGGGAGGAACTCGCGCGCATGCGCGAATCCGAGGAGACGGAGCCGGAGCTCAGGGAGCTTGCCGAGGCCGAGCTCAGGGAGGTGGAGCGGCGGCTGCCCGAGCTCGAGCGCGAGCTGCGCCTTGCCCTGTTGCCGAAGGACGTGGCCGAGGAGAAGAACGCCATCCTCGAGATCCGCGCCGGCACCGGAGGCGAGGAAGCGGCCCTGTTCGCGGCCGACCTTCTGCGCATGTACCAGCGCTACGCCCAGAGCCGGGGCTGGCGCTTCGAGATCCTCTCGGCGAGCGAGAGCGAACTCGGCGGCTTCAAGGAGGTCATCGCCCGGGTCCAGGGACGCGGCGCCTATGGCCGGTTGCAGTACGAGGCCGGGGTTCATCGCGTGCAGCGCGTGCCCGTGACCGAGGCCGGCGGCCGCATCCATACCTCCACCGCCACGGTGGCGGTGCTGCCGGAGGCGGAGGAAGTGGACCTCCACATCGACGAGAAGGACCTGCGCATCGACGTCTTCCGGGCGTCGGGCGCCGGCGGTCAGCATGTGAACCGCACCGAGAGCGCGGTGCGCATCACCCATCTGCCGACCGGCATCACGGTCTCGATCCAGGACGAGAAATCCCAGCACCGCAACCGCGCGAGAGCCATGCAGATCCTGCGGGCCCGTCTCTACGAGCGCGAGCGGCGGCGGCAGGAGGCGGCGCGCGCCGGTGAACGCCGCGGGCAGATCGGCACCGGCGAGCGGTCCGAACGCATCCGCACCTACAACTTCCCGCAGGGACGCGTCACCGACCACCGCATCGGCCTCACCCTCTACAGGCTTCAGGAGGTGCTCTCGGGCGAGGCGCTCGACGAGCTCATCGAGCCGCTGATCGCCGAACATCAGGCCCGCCGCCTCGCCGCCGCAGACCCGTGAGGTCCGTGTGCGGCTGCGTGACGCCCTCGCCCTCGCCCGCCGCCGCCTCGCGCAAGCGGGCATCGACGGCGCCGCACTGGAGGCGCGGCTTCTGCTCGAATGCGCAACCGGCCTCGACCGCCTCAGGCAGATCGCCGAGCCCGATCGGGAGCTCTCCTTCGAAGAAGTCGAGCGCTTTCTCGCCCTCGTCGATCGAAGATGTGCCCGCGAGCCGCTCGCCCATATCCGCGGCGAGCGGGAGTTCCACGGTCTCGGCTTCGAGGTTTCACCCGCGGTGCTGGTCCCCCGACCGGAGACGGAAACCCTCGTCGAGCTCGCAACGCGCCATCTGCCAGAGGGCCCCGGACGCCTGCTCGACGTCGGCACCGGCAGCGGCTGCCTGCTCGTCACCCTCCTCCATCTCTGGCCGCAGAGCTACGGCGTCGGCACGGATCTCTCGCTCGATGCGCTCACGCTCGCCCGGCGCAACGCCCGGCGGCACGGCGTCGCGGCGCGCGCCGGCTTCGTGTGCACGCACCTTGCGGAGGCCGTCGACGGCGGCATGGGGCTGGTGGTGAGCAATCCGCCCTATGTGCAGACCCGGGATCTCGAGTTCCTGCCCCCCGAGGTGCGCCTGTTCGAACCCCGTCTCGCCCTCGATGGCGGCATCGACGGCCTCGATGCCTACCGCGCGCTCGTCCCGGATCTGCCGCGCCTGCTCGCGCCGGGCGGCCTTGCCGTCCTCGAAACGGGTCGGGGTCAGGCGGGTGCGGTCGCCGGCATGCTCCGCGAAGCCGGGCTCGAGGTGGTGGAAATCCGCCCCGATCTCGCCGGCATCCCGAGGGCGATCGCCGCCCGCAGGCGGACTCACCCGCTAAGACGCTCGTAGATGACCGGCGTTTCGGGCGGAGGTCGGTCGCCGATGCGGCAGGCGGCGACCACCATCGCTGCCGCCGCTTCGAAGCGGGCCTCGTCGCGGGCATGGAGGACGCAGAGCGGGTCCCCGGCCCGGATCTCCGCCCCCGGCGGCGACGGATCGGTGATGCCGACGGCGTGGTCGATCCGGTCCTCGACCCGTGTTCTTCCCCCGCCGAGCGCCACGACGGCAAGGCCGAGCGCGCGCAGGTTCACCGCGGTGATGAATCCGCTCCGCGGCGCCGGCACGGCGCGCACGAGCGGTGCGCGGGGGAGCTGCGCTTCGAAGCTTTCGACGAAGTCCGCGGGACCGCCCAGGGCATGGACCATCTTCGCGAAGCGCTCGGCCGCGGCACCGGAGCTGAGCGCCGCCTGCGCCCGCATCCGCCCTTCCCCGACATCCCGGGCGAGTCCGGACATGGCGAGGAGTTCGCCAGCGAGCGCGAACGTCACCTCCTCGAGCCGGGGATCCGTTCCCTCGCCCCGCAGCGCGCGCACCGCCTCGGCCACCTCGAGGGCGTTGCCGGCGGTGCGACCCAGCACCCGGTTCATGTCCGTGAGCAGGGCGCAGCAGGGAAGCCCGGCGGCCGCGGCGACGGCAACGAGCGTCCGCGCGAGCTCGCGGGCGCGCGCGCATTCGGGCAGAAAGGCGCCGCTTCCCACCTTGACGTCCATGACCAGCGCCTCGATCCCCTCGGCGAGCTTCTTGGCGAGGATGGAGGCGGTGATCAGCGGCACGCTCTCGACCGTCGCGGTCACATCCCGCACGGCGTAGATGCGTCCGTCGGCCGGTGCGAGATCCGGCGTCTGGCCGACGATGGCACAGCCCACCTCGCGCAGGATGCGCTGAAATCGCTCCACCGCGGGGCGGGTATCATAGCCGGGAATCGATTCGAGCTTGTCCAGCGTGCCTCCGGTGTGGCCGAGGCCGCGGCCGGAGATCATGGGCACATATGCGCCACAGGCGGCGAGGATGGGAGCCAGCAGCAGGCTCACCTTGTCGCCGACGCCACCCGTGGAGTGCTTGTCCACGACCGGACCGGGCATCCCGGGCCAGGCGAGGACCCGCCCCGAATCCCGCATCGCCAGGGTGAGCGCGGCCGTCTCCTCGGCGTCCATGCCGCGCAGATGGACGGCCATGGCCAGGGCCGCGATCTGCGCGTCCGAGATCTCGCCGGAGACGACGCCGGCGATGAAGGCGCGGATCTCGTCCCCGCTGAGGGCGCAGCCGTCGCGCTTCCTGCGGATGATCTCCTGCGGGAGCAGCACCCCGCGCGTCCGCTCAGGACTGCGCCGCGGCCTCGCGGGCCTGCTCGACGATCTGCTTCTGCAGCCGCTCCGGCACCTCCTGCAGATGGTCGAAGGTCCAGTCGAAGAAGCCGGTTCCCTGGGAGAGCGAGCGCAGGCTCACGATGAAGTCGTGCATCTCGCCCTGGGGGATGTGGGCCTTGATCTCGTCCCAGCCGGGCCAGCCCTCCTTGGCGTCGTAGCCGAGCACCTGGCCACGCTTCTGGGTCACGAGCTGGAGCGTGCGCGAGGTGTACTCGCTCGGAACCGAAATCGTGACCTCGAGAATCGGCTCCAGCAGCACCGGACTGCAGCGTGGCAGCCCGTCCTTGAGCGCCAGAGCGACGGCGAGCTTGAACGACAGCTCGTTGGAATCGACGGTATGGTACTGGCCGTCGAACAGGGTGATGCCCACGTCGACCACGGGGAATCCCAGCGGGCCCTTGCGCAGGTACTCCTTCGCCCCCGCCTCCACCGCGGGAATGAACTGCTTCGGCACCGCACCGCCGACGATCCTGTTCTCGAACTCGAAGCCGGCACCCCGCGGCAGCGGTCGGATCTCGATCTTGACGTCCCCGAACTGGCCGTGACCGCCGGTCTGCTTCTTGTGACGTCCGTGCGCCTGGGTTCCCTTGCGGATGGTCTCGCGATAGGGCGTGCGCGGCGGCGCCACGTCCACGGGGATGTGGTATTTGTTCTGGAGCCGCTCGAGGGCGACGCGCAGATGCAGCTCGCCCTGCCCCCAGAGAAGGGTCTGCTGCAGCTCCGCGTCGTGCTGGAGTTCGAGGGCGGGGTCCTCGTCCACGAGCTTGGCGAGCGCACCCGACAGCTTGACCTCGTCGGACCGGCTCCGGGGGCGGATGGCGAAGGCGAACATGGGCTTCGCCGGCGGCACCGCGGGCACGGGCAGGGCGGGCGGCTCGCCGCCCTCATGGAGCAGGGCACCCGTGCGCGCGTCCTCCATCCGCGAGAGGGCGACGATATCTCCGGCCTCTGCCGCTTCCACGGCCTCGCTCTGGCTGCCGAAGAGGCGATAGACGCCGCCCACGCGCATGCCCGAGAGCGTCATGCCGTCCGTGATCCGCCCGCGCCACACGCGCACGATCGACAGCTTGCCGGCATGCGGCTGGTAGCTGTTCTTCAGCACCTGTGCCGCCGCCGGCCCCTCGGTCTCGATGCCGAGAAGGGCGGCACGCTCCCCCGGATCCGGCGCCTCGCGCGCAAGCGCCTCCAGAAACCGGCGCACCCCCTTGTCCTGTTCGGCCACGCCGAGAAACACGGGCACCACCTGATCGGCGCCCAGGGTCTTGCGGAAGTCGCGCAGGATCTGCTCCTCGCTCGGCCGCCCCTCCTCGAGCAGCAGCTCCAGGAGGTCGTCGTCGTAGTCGGCCAGGGTCTCCAGCATCTCGGTCCGCGCGGCCTGCTCCCGCTCGCGGTATTCCTCGGGCAGCGGGATCTCCTCCGACGGCCCGCCGTCGCGATAGGCGAATGCCTTTTCGCTCACGAGGTCGATGTAACCTACGAGCTCGGCGCCCCGTCCGATCGCGTACTGGTGGGGCACCACCGGCCGCGAACTGAGCTTGCGCAGGGCATCGAGGAGGTCCCGGTAGCGCACCTCGGAGCGGTCCATCTTGTTGATGAACACGAGATGGGGGATCTCCTTCTCATCGAGGAACTGGAGGATGGGCGCGAGCGCGATCATGCGCTCGAGGGCCGGCTCGACCACCACCACCGCGAGATCGCAGCCGATCGCGGCATGGCGCATTTCCTGGATGAACTCCACCGAACCCGGGCAGTCGAGCACATTGAAGCGCAGGCCGTGGGCAGCGAAGCTCACGAGCGAGACTTCGGTGCTCATCTGGCGTGCGCGGGCCTCGGGGCTCCAGTCTCCGACCGTGTTGCGGTCGGCGATGCGCCCCTTGCGGCTCGTCGCCCCCGAAATGTAGAGCATGCTCTCGAGCAGAGTGGTCTTGCCGGACCCGTTGGGTCCGACCAGTGCTACGTTACGGACGGATTCGGCCCCCATCTCGCCTCCTTGTCTCCCGCTTCGCCGGGCCCGTGACCCGATCAGGTCCCCTGTCGACGCAAGTTTGATCGCCCCGCAGCGGTTGGCAACCGCTTCCTGCGGCCGCAGCGCGCGGCGCCGTGAGAGAGCCGTTGCATCGGCGCCCGGAATAGGGAAAACTGAGCCTGCCGTTCCGCCGGGAGCCGGAGGCTCGACCCGCCGGTCCGGGATCCGCCGGGAGGAGGGAGCCATGAATTGCGCGGATCTCGATCGCTTCCTCGAGGCCCATATCGAGGGCCGCCTCGGGCGCGCCCGCGCGGCCGTCCTCAGACGCCATCTCGCCCAGTGCCGCCATTGCGCGGCGCGGATCCACTGGCTTCGCGCCTTCGAACGCGAGCTCGCGCTGCGGGTTCCGGCCCTTTCCCATCACGGTCGGGTGTGGGCAGGACTCGAGATCGAGGCCGTGGCCAGCGCGGCGCGTCCGGCCGCGGGTTCGATGCTGCCGCCTCCCTCCCACCTGCTGCGGCTGCCGCCCCCCGCCAAGCGGCCGCCGCAGGGTGAGGCCCGACCCGCCGCGCGGCCGCGGCGGCGACAGCGCCCGGCGCTCCTCCTGCGCCGCGTGCTCTCGCGCCTCCTCGGGCTCGCCGTGCTCGCGGCCGCGCTCGCCGGCATCATCCAGCTCGGCGCGGGCTGGCTCGTCGGGGACCGGTCGCGCACGCAACCCGTTCACTCGGGTTTCGCGGTGCCCCAGGGCGACATGGCGCCGGTCGCGTCGTCCGGAGACTTCGAGGTCCTGGGCGAAGTCGCACCGAACGGGGCGCGCGACGTGCCGGTTCCCGAGTAGGGGGCGGCGCGCTCGCGGCCGGGCGTTCTGAACCGCATGCGCTGGCGGTGATCGGACATCTTGCCGTCTGCTGCTCCGGGTTTCGCGTGCGGAGCGCTTCGCCCTCTTGGCGACCGCGGCCCGGCGTTCATATTGGGGCGGGGGAAGGGCTCGCTTGACCCGCTGCGCGCGGCTGCTAGAAGCCCGCCGGCCGCTCCTTCCCGCCCGCCTTTTCGGAACATCGGTTCATGATCGGACCCGATCCGCGCCGTCCCGACGCAGCCCTGGTGCTGGAGGACGGAAGAGTCTTTCTCGGCCACGGTTTCGGCGCTCCCGGCCGGGCGGTGGGCGAGATCGTCTTCAACACCGCCATGACCGGCTATGAGGAGATCCTCACCGACCCCTCCTACGCCGCCCAGATCGTCACCTTCACCTTTCCCCACATCGGCATCGTCGGCACCAACGCCGAAGACATCGAGGCCCTCACCCCCCATGTGCGCGGCATGGTCTGCCGGGCCTCGATCACCGAACCCTCGAACTGGCGCGCGAGCGAGTCTCTCGCCCGCTGGCTGGAACGGCACGGCCTGTTCGCGGTCACGGGCATCGACACCCGTCGCCTCACGCGCATCCTGCGAAAGGAGGGTTTCAAGAACGCCGCCATCGCCTACGATCCCTCCGCCCGCCTCGACCTCGAAGAGCTCCGTGCGGAAGCGGCCCGATGGCCCGGCATCACGGGCATGGACCTCGTGGACGAGGTGAGCTGCCGTCAGCGCTACAGCTGGTGCGAGGGGCGCTGGACGTGGCCCGGGGGCTACTCCGAAGTGATAAGCCGCGATGGGCCCCACGTCGTGGTGGTCGATTACGGCGTCAAGCGGAACATCCTGCGCTGTCTCGTCTCCGCAGGCTTCCGGGTGACCGTCGTGCCGGGGCGCACCCCGGCCGAGGAGATCCTCGCTCTCGGACCGGACGGCGTCCTTCTCTCGAACGGCCCGGGCGATCCGGCCGCCACGGGAAGGTGGGCGGTGCCCGAGATCCGCGCCCTGCTCGAGCGGCGGGTGCCGCTGTTCGGCATCTGCCTCGGTCATCAGATGCTCGGCATCGCGCTCGGCGCGCGGACGCGGAAGATGCGCTTCGGCCACCACGGCGCGAACCACCCGGTGCAGGATCTCGCCACCGGAAGGGTGGCGATCACCAGCCAGAACCACGGCTTCGCGATCGACGACGAGGAGCTGCCGCCCGAGATCGAGGTGACCCACCGTTCCCTGTTCGACGGCACGATCCAGGGCATCCGCCATCGCGAATGGCCGGCCCTCTCGGTCCAGTTCCATCCCGAGGCCTCACCGGGCCCGATGGAGGGTTTCGCGCTTTTCGACCGCTTCGCCGCCCTGATTCGCGCCCCGAGAGCCTGAGGCATGCCCAGACGCACGGACATCCGCTCCATCCTGGTGATCGGCGCCGGGCCGATCGTCATCGGACAGGCCTGCGAGTTCGACTATTCGGGAAGCCAGGCCTGCAAGGCGCTCAGGGCCGAAGGCTACCGGGTCGTGCTGGTCAACTCCAACCCGGCCACCATCATGACCGATCCCAGTGTGGCCGATGCCACCTACGTCGAGCCCCTCACGCCCTCCTTCGTCGCCAGGATCATCGCGCGCGAGCGCCCCGATGCGCTGCTGCCGACCATGGGCGGTCAGACGGCGCTCAACATCGCCCGCGCCCTCGCCCGTGACGGCACCCTCGAGCGCTACGGCTGCGAGCTCATCGGCGCACCGCTCGAGGTGATCGAAAAGGCCGAGGACCGCGAGCTCTTCCGCCGGGCGATGGAGCGGATCGGGCTCGACATGCCGCGCAGCCGGGCGGTGCGAAGCCTCGACGAGGCACGCGAGGCGGTGGCCTTCGTGGGGCTGCCCGCGGTCGTGCGTCCCGCCTACACCCTCGGCGGGACCGGCGGCGGGATCGCATACAACCGCGAGGAGTTCGAGGACATCGTCCGGACCGGTCTGGAAGCCTCACCGATCCACGAGGTGCTCGTGGAGGAGTCGGTCGTGGGGTGGAAGGAATTCGAGATGGAGGTCGTGCGCGATCGCGCCGACAACTGCATCATCGTCTGCTCGATCGAGAACCTCGACCCCATGGGCGTGCACACCGGGGATTCGATCACCGTGGCCCCGGCGCTCACCCTCACCGACAAGGAATACCAGCGCATGCGCTCGGCGGCGATCGCCGTGATGCGCGAGATCGGCGTCGATACCGGCGGCTCCAACGTGCAGTTCGCGATCGACCCGCGAAGCGGGCGCATGGTCATCATCGAGATGAACCCCCGCGTCTCCCGCTCCTCGGCGCTCGCCTCCAAGGCCACCGGCTTTCCCATCGCCAAGG
>CAZHHU010000007.1:27281-48737 GCA_964532215.1 uncultured Geminicoccaceae bacterium | reverse complement strand
CCTCCCGATCCCGCCCCGGATCCGCCGGCGGGATTGCTCGACCCGCCCGAGCCGCCGCCCGTGCTTCCCGTCGATCCTCCGGCAGAGCCGCTTCCCCCGGAAGGGGGCGGAGCGGCGAGCACGTCGCTGCCCGAACTGCCGCCGCCGCCTCCCATGCAGGCGGTCAGGGCCAGCGGTGAAGCGAGCAACAGCGTTGCCAGGGCGAGGCGAATGGATGACTGAAACATCGGGACACCCGCGAGGCGTGATTATGGTTACCGGCTTGTTAACCCATGCGGCGCACGACTGCCAGCGTCGCGCGGGGATGACGGCCGGCGAAGCCCCTCATCGGATAGTCGGGTATGCCTCGCACGGGCTCGCTTCGCCGGCTTTGCCGCCTACATCTGGCAGGGCTGGAAGATGGGCATGAGCATGGCGGAGCAGAGCCCGGAGCGGGTGCGCGAAGCGGTTGCGGTGTTCGAGGACGTGGGCGCTCTCGAGGCCGCGGTGGAGGAATTGCTCGAAGCGGGCTTTGCGAAGGAGGACATCAACCTTCTCGCGGGTTTCGACACGGTCGAGAGGAAGCTCGGCCACCGCTACCGGCGGGTGGAGGATCTCGAGGATCTGCCACAGGCGCCGCGCACGGCCTTCGTTTCCGTGCGCGATCTCGAGGAGGGGGAGAAGGCGGTGGCGACGAGTCTGACCGTGCTGCCGGCGCTGATCGCGGCCGGGCTCGTCGTCGGCTCGGGGGGCGCCGTGCTCGCCGCGGTATCCGCGGCCGCGGTCGGCGGCGCGCTGCTGGCCACGGCATTCCAGCACTGGATGGACGAACGCCGGGCGCGGTGGCTCGTGGAACAGCTCGAGCGGGGCGGCATCCTGCTGTGGGTGCGCACCCCGGATGAGGAACGCGAACGCAAGGCACTGGAGATCCTGCGCCGCCACGCGGCACACGACGTGCACCTGCACGACATCCCGCGGCCGCGCTGATCGCGGCGCGGGCTCTCAGACCGCACCGTCTTCCGCGTCCGCGGCAGCGAGCGTCTCGAGCACGGGTACGAGCGGCGCAGGCTTCCGCGCGAGCTCGAGGCTGCGGGTGAGCACCCGGTGGACGGTGGGAAAGGCGAGCTCGCCCCAGGGGATCTCATGGGGCGCGAAGAGGGCCACCTCGAGACTTTCCGGGCCGGCCTCGAGCTCGGGCGAGAGGAGGTCGGCGAGATACATGAGCTGGACCTGCCCGATCTGGGGGATGCTGTAGACGGCGATCAGCCCCAGAAGGGTGATCCGTGCCCGCGCCTCCTCGAAGGCCTCCCGCTGCGCCCCCTGCTCCGCGCTCTCCCCGAGCTCGAGGAAGCCTGCGGGGATGGTCCACTTTCCCGCTGCCGGTTCGATCGCCCGCCGGCAGAGCAGGATCCGCTCGCCGAGACGGCTCACGCTGCCGACGACGATCTTGGGGTTTTCGTAGTGGATGCGACCGCAGGCGGTGCAGACCTGGCGCTCGCGTTCGTCACCGGGAGGGCGGCGGCGCACGAGCGGGCCGCCGCAGGAAGGGCAGTAGCGTGCCGTCACCGCTCGGCTTCGCGATCCGCCTTGCCGAACAGCGATGCCGCGGCCTCCATGTGGGTCCGACGACGGGCGATCTCCGCTTCGACGCGGGCGATCTCGGCCTTCAGAACCTCCACATAGCGCCGCAGCTCGTCGATCGAGAAACCGTCGAGGGCCACGCCCGGCTGAAGCTGCGGCTTCGGCGCGCGGATCCGCTCCTCATCCTCGAACATCGCCTCTCCCCGCATGCCTCCGGCCTCTTCTAGCCGCCCCGCCGCCGTCGGACAACCGATGCTGCCCGCGCCTGCGGACCGTCGAGGATCTCGACCGGGGTGCCGGGCTCGAGGCCGAGCCGCCGCGCGGCATCATCCCCGTTGGCGGCGATCTCCACCAGCCCGGCGCTGTTCACGTACCAGAAGAGCTGCCCCGGTGGCACCGCGCCGAAGGTCGGAGAAAAGCCGAGCGTCGTTCCGCAGACCCGAAGCCGGCTGTCACGGCCGATCCGCGCTCCCGCGATGCCTGTCATCGCGTTGCCGTAGGCATCGATGTAGACGACCGCCGCCAGGTCGTCGGGCCAGTCGGGGTAGCGGGTGGGCTCCGTTGGCTCGAGGCCGGCTTCGCGCCCGCGGGCGAGAGCAGCCGCAACCGGGGCGAAGAGATCGCGTCCGTGGAAGCTTGCGGAAAGCTGCGGCGGCCGCCAGCGGATCAGGAAGCTGCGCGTCTCGGTTGCATGGCGCAGAACATGCTCGAACAGGCCATTGTCCGGCCCCACGAACCAGATGCCGTCGCATGCGAGCGCGAGCGCGCGCCGCGCGGTTCCGACGCCGGGGTCGACCACGGCGAGGCAGACGTCGCCGGAGCGAAAGCGGCGCGCGAGCGCGGCGAGCAGGACGGCGGCGAGCTCGGGCCGGAAGGCCGGGGCATCGCACATCAGCGGCACGACCGGGACTTCCGGCGCGCGCTTGCGGAGCACCGCCTCGACCTCGCCCACATAGGGGCCGTGGTGGCCGAAATCGACGAAGAGATGGATCATCTGCAGCCCTCGATGACGCCCGCGGTGGCCCACCAGTCGGGACGGGTGGAGACGACGGTGGCGCGCGCTTCCTCGGCCGCCGTCGGCCGGTCGAAGAGTCCGAAGCAGACGCTGCCGCTTCCCGTGAGGCGTGCGAGCTGGCAGCCGGGGAGACCTTCGAGCAGGGCGAGGAGCTCGCCGATCGCCGGCGCGAGTTCGCGCGCCGGCGCCTCGAGGTCGTTGCGGCTCTGGGCGAGCCAGGCGGCGAAGATGGGAAGCGACGGTCCGGCCGGCAGAGGGGTGCGATCGACCCCGGCGACGGCATCGGCACGCAGGCGGCGGAACACCTGCCCAGTCTCGAGCCGGCAGCCCGGCTGCACGAGCAGAAGGGGCAGATCCGGCAGGCCGCGGATGGGATCGATGCGCTCACCGATGCCCCGCACCCGTGCGGTGCGGCCATACAGGCACACCGGAACATCGGCGCCGAGCTCGAGCGCGAGATCGAGAAGCTCCGTCATCTGCAGCCGGAGCTTCCACAGCCGCAGCAGCCCGCGCAGCGTTGCCGCGGCGTCGCTCGAGCCGCCGCCGAGCCCCGCGCCTACGGGGATGTTCTTCTCGAGGAGGATGCGCGCTCCGAGGCCGCCGCCGAGCCAGTCCGCGAGAAGCCGTGCCGCGCGCAGCACGAGATTGGCCTCGCCCCTGGGCACCTCGGCGGCGAACCGGCCGCGCACGGTGAGACTGAAGTCCTCCGCCGCCTCCAGCTCAAGTCGGTCTCCGACGAGGCCGAAGACGACGACGCTGTCGAGCTCGTGGTAGCCGTCCGGCCGTCTCCCCGCGATCAGCAGATCGAGGTTGAGCTTCGCGGGTGCGGTCTCGACGACCCTGCCCTCAGCCGCGATCCGATCCGGCATCGGCGTAGCCGAACCGCAGTTTGCGTTCGATGCTGCGGGCGAGATCGGGATCGGGCTCGAGGCTCAGCGCCCGCTCCCACTGGAACCGCGCTTCCCGCCGGCGCCCCACCTGCCAGTAGGCATCGCCGAGATGGTCGTTGATCACGGGATCGCCGGGCTCGAGTTCGACCGCCTTCTCGAGATGGCGCACCGCCTCCTCGTATTCGCCGAGGCGGAAGTGGGCCCAGCCCAGGCTGTCGACGATGAAGCCGTCATTGGGTCTGAGCGCGACCGCCTTGCGCAGCATCTCCTTGGCGCGCTCGAGATGGACTCCCCGGTCGACCCAGCTGTAGCCCAGGTAGTTGAGCACGAAGGGCTGGTCGGGCACGAGATCGAGCGCTGCGAGGAAGCGCGCCTCGGCCTCGTCCCAGCGCCCGAGGCGCTCGAGGGTGATGCCGTGGACATAGAGAAGACGCCAGTGGGCACGGTCGGCTTCGCCCAGCCGCCGCAGCGCCTCCGCATAGGCCTTCTCCGCGAGCGCATACTCTTCGTCCCGGCGGTGGATATCTCCCAGGGTGACGAGGGCGTCGATCCGCTGGGGCCGCTCCCGCGCCATCTGCTCGAGCATCCGGACCGCCTCCTGCTTGCGCCCCGCCTGGACGAGGGCGTTGGCACGCAGCAGCCGCGCATCCCAGAAATCTGCCGAATCCTCGGGGATGCGATCGAGAAGGGCGAGCGCCCCGTCGGCGTCGCCACGGGCGAGGGCGCTCTGGGCAAGCAGCAGCCAGCCTTCCCCGCCCTCGGGCCGCAGCGCGCTCGCGAGCGCGGCGAAGTACACGCTCTGGGCGGTGAGGTTCTGATCGCGCAGCGCCTGCGCCAGCCCGAGAAGCGCATCCGCCATCCCGCCGACGGCGTCGGCGAACGGCGGCTCGATCCGCGCACCCCGCTCGAGATGCTCGAGGAGTCTGGGCATGAGGGGATTTTCCGGCAGCTGGGCGAGCTGCTTGCGCAGCAGCTCCGCCGCCTCCTCGCGCCGGCCGAGCTCCGCGAGCACGAACGCGGCGGCGTGGACGAGCCGCGTCGGTGCGGGCTCGCCCCCCTCGAGCTGCGGTGCGAGAAGCTGCGCCGCCTTCTCGAGCTCGCCGGCGAGGGCCGACATCATCGCCCGATGATAGAGATAGAGTCGCTCGAGACCGTCGGACACGGTCTCGCGCCGCAGCCGCGCCCGGCCCGCGCGGGGCCCCTCGGACGCGAACAGGGCCCAGCCCTCGAGCAGCGGCGCCGCGAGCCCCACGACGCCCGTGTCGGGAAGCGCGGCGAGCGCGCGCGCCGCCTGTTCCATCCGCCCGTCCCTGGCTTCGAGGAGGGCCAGAAACAGCCTGACCTCGGGCAGCGCCGGTGCGAGTTCGGACAGCTGCCGCGCGGTTTCGGCAGCTTCGTCGAAGGAGCCGATGGCGAGCTCGATGCGGAACAGCCGGCGCGCGAGCTCGAGATTGCGGGGATCGGTCGCGAGCGCGCGGCGGAAGAACTTCGCCGCAGTCGCATAGTCGCCGCGCTCGAAGGCGTAGCGGCCGGCCAGATAGTTGGCCGCCGCGCCCGAAGAGTCGAGGGTGATTGGTGCGGCCGCCCCCGGATTGCCGGCGGCGGCACAGCCGCCCAGAAGCGTTGTCAGCCAGAGCCAGGAGCCGAACAGCAGCCAGACGCGGCGGGGGCGGAGCGAAAGGCTCATGAGCGGATAGCCTCTTGACCTCCGGCACCGCGATCCCCAGAGAAACGGCGCGACGCCCGTCCGTCCGCGGATGCCGGCGGGGCCTTGGGGATCGCGATTTCGGAGTCCATCACCTATGCTGAAGACATCGCGCAGCAAGAACGATCCATCGGCACGCGGGCCGGCGCAGCAGCTCAAGGTCTTCGAAGGCAAGAAGGTGAAGCCGGTGCTGTACGTCGGGACCGCGGTCGGGCACGGTCGCTACATAGCGGCGCAGGACGAGAGCGGCAA
The DNA here is from genome assembly GCA_964532215.1 of uncultured Geminicoccaceae bacterium. GTDB lineage: Bacteria > Pseudomonadota > Alphaproteobacteria > Geminicoccales > Geminicoccaceae > HRBIN39. Next base: position 43,315 of record CAZHHU010000007.1, on the reverse strand, counting down.
CCTCGTGATGGGGCGTGACGGCCGGCCCATCGCCTACCGAGACATCTGAGGGAACGGCGGACCCGCATCCGCTTCCCCCGTTACGTCGGGTGCGCAAACGTCCCCGACGTTGACAGCCCAGCGCGGGGCGGGCAAAGCACATCTTCGCCGGAAGCGGTGCCGGCAGGGCGTTCCGCTTCCCGGGAGGATGACGTGCCGTGATGGGCGAAGAGAGGAGGGCGGCGGCCGCGGCCTGGCTCGAATGGCAGCTGCTCGCGGGAGTCGACTGCTGCCTCGATCCGGAGGTGCGGCGCAGGGACGACCGGCCGTTGCCGGCACACCCCGGTGACGCGGCAGAACCGCGAAGCGTACCGAAGGGGCGCGAGGCCGCACTCGATGCCCGGCGCCTCGCGGCATCCTGCCGGAGCTTGGCCGAGCTCGAGGAAACGCTCCGAGAATACGAGGGCTGTGCCCTCAAGCGCACCGCCACCCGGCTCTGTTTCGCGGACGGCAGCGCGGATGCGGCGCTCATGCTCGTCGGCGAAGCGCCGGGTGCGGAGGAGGACCGCCTCGGGCGTCCGTTCGTGGGACCGAGCGGACAGCTTCTCGACCGCACGCTCGCCTGGATCGGCCTCGACCGCAGCCGGGTCTACATCACCAACCTCATCTTCTGGCGCCCGCCGGGCAACCGTCCGCCGACGGCGGCGGAGATCGCGGTCTGCCTCCCGTTCCTCGAGCGCCAGATCGCGCTGGTGCGGCCCAGACTGCTTCTGTTCCTGGGCGGTCTCGCGGCGCGTACGCTGCTCGGGGTCCAGGAAGGTGTGAGCCGGCTGCGCGGCCGCGAATTTCTGTATCACGGGGAGGGTCTGAGCGAGCCGATCACGGCCCGGATCACCTTCCATCCCGCCTATCTGCTGCGCCAGCCGGCGCAGAAAAGGTATTTCTGGCGCGATCTTCTGAGCGTGGCCGAGCGGCTCGAGCAGTTGGGCGCGCGCGCGCATATCGCCTGATCGATTTCACGACGGACGCGGGGATGACGACACGATCGATTGGTTCCGCTTCGAATCCGGCCGGCTATGCCGCCTTGTGCCTCGTCCTGCTGTGCGCGCTTCTCGCGCCCCAGTCCGCCCGTGCGGACCGCGACCAGGAGCCGACGCGCCTCGCCCGCGCGGTCCTGTGGCGGACCCCGGAACCGGTGCTCGACCAGCTCCCGCATCCGCTGAGCCGAAGCGACACCCGTCTGTACCGGCGCATCTTCGCCCTTCAGGAACAGGGCCGCTTCGGCGAGGCCGACCGGCTCATCCGGCAGCTCAGCAACCGCCTGCTGCTGGGGCATGTGCTCGCCCAGCGCTATCTCCACCCCACCGCCTACCGTTCGCGCTATGGGGAGCTTCGCGCCTGGCTCGAGCACTACGCGGACCACCCGCAGGCCCGCCGCATCTACCGGCTGGCCCTGAAGCGCCGCCCCGAGGGTGCGCCACCGCCGCCGCGGCCGGTCAGCGGATACCTCGACGGGGCCGGGCAGGAGAGCGGCAGGGAGTACCGGCTTGTCGACGCCCGGCTGCGCCCGAAGCAGGCCTGGCTGCGGCGCATGCAGCAGTGGATCGCGCAGGGCCGGATGGCGGCGGCAAAGCGCGAGCTGCAGCGCCATGGGCGGCGCGCAGGCCGGCTCGCGCGCGACATCGGCCGGTGGATACTGGCCCGGGGTTATCTCTTCTCCGGCCAGGCGGAGCAGGCGCTGCGGCTTGTGGCGCCGGCGATGCGGCGCTCCGGCTCCGATCGGCCGGGCATGTACTGGACCGCGGGCCTCGCCGCCTGGCAGCTCGGGCGGGCAGCGGAGGCGGCACGCGCCTTTGCGGCCCTTGCGGCCCACGGCGAGGCGCGGGGCGAGGACCGTGCCGCGGCGGCCTTCTGGGCTGCGCGCGCCTATCTCGTCGCCGGGGAGCCCCGCGCCGCGCTCCGCATGTTCCGTATCGCCGCCTCGGCGAGCGACGGCTTTTACGGTCTGCTCGCCCGTGCGACACTCGGCTGGCCGATCACCTTCAGCTGGGACGAGCAGGGGCTGCGCGGCTCGCTGCTCTCGCTTCTCGTACGCTTTCCGGGATCGCGGCGCGCGCTCGCCCTCGCCCAGGTGGGTCAGCTCAGGCTGGCGGAGGCGGAAATCCGCAAGCTCGCCGCCCGGGCGCGCCCGTCGCTGCTGCGCGCGCTCGCCGCTCTCGCCGAGCATCTCGCACTGCCCGCGGCGCAGCTGCGGGTTGCGCAGCGCCTGCGCCTCGTCGACGGGCGTCGTCACGACGGGGCCTTCTTTCCGATCCCGCGCTGGCAGCCGCGCTCGGGCTACCGCCTCGACCGCGCCCTGCTCTGGGCCTTCGTCCGTGCGGAAAGCGGCTTCGACCCCGGTGCCCACAGCCAGCGCGGCGCGGTGGGGCTGCTCCAGCTCCTGCCGCGCACCGCCCGCGCGCTTGCCCGCAAGCGAAAGCTCGGGGAATGGAAGCGGCTCGGCGATCCGGAGGTCAATCTGGCGATCGGCCAGGCCTATCTCGACGATCTCCTGCATCACGAGCTCGTACAGGGCAATCTCGTCCATCTCGCGCTCGCCTACAACGCGGGTCTTTCCCGTCTCGGCGCCTGGCGCAGGCGCCTCGCCCGCTTTGCGGATGATCCGCTCACCTTCATGGAGAGCGTGCCGTTTCGGGAATCGCGCCTTCATGCGCGCAAGGTGCTCGCGAATCTGTGGGCCTATCGCGCCCGCCTCGGTCAGCCGGCGCCCTCGCTCGAGGCACTCGCCGCGAACGCGTGGCCGCGCTATGTGGCGCTCGATTCCTCGAGGGAGCAAGCCGATGCCCGGGCGCATCGATGAGCGCATGTCCTTCCGCCCTCTGGCCATCGCCCTGCTCACCGTCTCGGACAGCCGGGACCTCACCCAGGACCGCTCGGGAGACCTGCTCGCGGCCCGCATCGAGGAAGCGGGACACCGCCTCGTGCGGCGCGCCCTCGTGCGCGACGAGCTCGATCTCATCGTGGCGCGGTTTCGGGAGTGGATCGCGGATCCCGAAATCGAGGTCGTGATCTCGACCGGCGGCACCGGAGTCACCGGGCGCGACGTCACCCCGGAGGCGCTGGCGCAGGTGGTGGAGAAGCGGATCCCCGGCTTCGGGGAGCTTTTCCGCTGGCTTTCCTACGCCAAGATCGGGACCTCGACCATCCAGTCGCGCGCCGACGCCGGGGTGGCCGGCGGCACCTACATCTTCTGCCTGCCCGGATCACCGGGCGCGTGCCGCGACGCCTGGGACATGATCCTGCGCGAACAGCTCGACATCCGCCATCGCCCCTGCAACTTCGCCGAGCTCCTGCCGCGGCTGCGCGAACACGAAAACGGCTGAACCCCGGACCGTACGGGAGGCCTCATGGAAAAGCTCCTCATCTGGGACGCGCACAGCTGCGTGCCGCTTCATCCGGACTTCGACCTCTCGGCGCTCGAGCGGCACCGCCGCGCGGGGGCGCGCTTCGTCTCCATCAACGTCGGCATGGACCTCAACCCGCTCGAGCAGATCCTCACCGTGCTCGCGAGCTTCCGGCTGCAGCTCGAGCGCCGGCGCGACCTGTTCGTCCCCGCCCAGACGGCGGCCGACGTGGAGCGGGCGCGCGCCGAGGACCGGCTCGCCGTGGCCTTCGATCTCGAGGGCGGCATACCCCTCCGCGGACGTCCCGAGATGGTCCGGCTGTTCCACGATCTCGGCGTGCGCCAGATCCATCTCGCATACAACCGCAACAACGAGATCGGCGGGGGCTGCTACGACGAGGACATTCCCCTCTCGCCCCTGGGCCGGCGCATCGTGGAGGCGGTGTACGAGGCCGGCATGTTCATGGACCTCTCGCACACCGGACACCGCACGAGCCTCGACATCATGGCGCTCGGGCTCGGACCGGTCGTCTTCTCCCACGCCAACCCGCGGGCGCTCGCGGGGGATCTCCGCAACCTCACCGACGAGCAGATCGACGCCTGCGCCGCCACCGGCGGGGTCATCTGCGTCACCGGCGTGGGGCGCTTTCTGCCCGATCCCAACGCGCGCACGCCGGCGATTCTCGACGCCATCGACTATCTGCTGGATCGGGTGGGCATGCGGCACGTGGGCGTCTCGCTGGATTTCGAGTACCCGCGGAACGGGCTCGACGACGCGCCGCCGGGGCTGGAGCGCAGCTACTGGTGGCCGCCGCAGCACGGTTACCGGGAGGGGCTCGGCGGACTTCGGATCGCCGTTCCCGAGCAGCTTGGCGAGATCGCCGAGGGGATGCGGGCGCGCGGCCACGACGAGGCGACGGTACGGGCGGTGATGGGGGAGAACATGCTCGCGCTCGCCCGGCGCTTGTGGAGGCCGTGAATTCGCTCGGGGGCTCCGTTTGATTTTTTCATTGACAGGCGGCATCGAAAGAGTCACGTTCGGGATGCTCGAAAAGGCCCCGGCGGCGGCCGGTTTCGACTTGGGTCGCGACTTCGCGGCCAGCGGGGCGTTTCGGGCATGACTTGGGGAAACTTCAGCAGGGAGGATGGCGCACTGGCCATAAGTCCACCGGGCCATCCCGGCGGGGCCTGCCGTTGAAGGAGGCCCCCGGCCTCCGGGGCTGCGTGCCGAGGCCTGCCGGAGGTCGTCATCCGCACAATCGGCATCCGTGTGACGCCGGCCTTCGGGTCCGGCGCATGTCCGAGCAGCAGGACCCCCGGCGACCGCCGGGCTGAACCCCGCCGTGCCAGCAGCTGCCGGCGGGGTTGTTGCATCCCGTTGCGGCCTCCGTACTTTCCCGCTTTCCTCGAACGCGCTGGCCGTGCCATCCTTGCCCCAGGCGGAGGAACGGACGATGATCGGATATGAAGCCGGCGAGGCCGACTTCGGGCGGCCGTGGGGAAGCTGGGAAGTGCTCGCCGTACCCGACGGCCCGGGCGCCAACTATGCGGTCAAGCGCATCACCGTGAATCCGGGCGGTGTGCTCTCGCTGCAGCGGCACCGCCTGCGCCGCGAGCACTGGATCATCGTCCGCGGCCGGGCGCGGGTCGAGATCGATCGCGACCAGTTCGAATGCGGGCCGGACAGCGTCGTCTTCATCCCCAAGGGGGCCTGGCACCGCATCGCCTGCATCAGCGAGGAACCCCTCGTCTTCATCGAGGTCCAGACCGGCGAGGAGCTGCGGGAGGACGACATCGAGCGCCGTGAGGACTCCTACGGGCGAAGCTGACGGCGGCCGTTCCCGTCCGGCTCCGCAGGGGGCTCAGGCGGCCGCGGGGCTGCGGCGCCGGTAGCCGATGGCCTCGGCGATATGAGCGCGGCCGACCACCTCCGCCCCGTCGAGATCGGCGATGGTGCGCGCAACCCGCTGGATGCGGTGGAAGGCACGCGCGGATAGACGAAGGCGCTCGGCCGCGCGCTGCAGGAGGGCACGCGCCGGCGCCTCGAGCGGGACGAGGCGGTCGAGGAGATCTCCCTCGAGCTCGGCGTTCGTCGAAAGCTCCGCACGTCCCGCAGCCTCGAAGCGGGCCCGCTGCACCTCCCGTGCCGCGGCGACCCGCCGCGCCACCTCTTCCGTGCCCTCGGAGGGTGGCGGCAGGGCGAGGTCCTGCGGTGATACCGCAGGCACCTCGATGTGGATGTCGATACGGTCGAAGAGCGGGCCGGAGATCCGGCTCTGATACTGGGCGGCGCAGCGCGGCGCCCGCGCGCAGGCGAGGGTGGGATCGTCGAGGTGACCGCAGCGGCAGGGATTCATGGCCGCCACGAGCTGGAAGCGGGCGGGGTAGGTGACGTGGAGATTGGCGCGGGCCACGGTCACGGTGCCCGTCTCGAGCGGCTGGCGCAGCGCTTCGAGGACGTTGCGCGCGAACTCCGGCAGCTCGTCGAGGAACAGAACACCCTTGTGCGCGAGCGACACCTCGCCGGGTCGGGCGTGACTGCCGCCGCCCACCATGGCGGCCATGGACGCACCGTGATGGGGCGCGCGGTAGGGCCGCCGGCGCGACAGCCTGCGACCGACGAGCCTTCCGCCGACGCTCTGGATCATGCCCACTTCGAGCACCTCCGCCGGGGACAGCGGCGGCAGCAGGCCGACGAGCCGGGCGGCGAGCATCGATTTGCCGCTTCCCGGCGGGCCGATCATGAGGAGATTGTGTCCGCCGGCGGCGGCCACCTCGAGGGCGCGCTTTGCGGTCTCCTGCCCCTTCACGTCCCGCAGATCGGGGTGCCGGACCTCCTCTTCCTCGAACTCGGCCCGGGGCGGTGCGAGGACCTGATCACCGCGGAGATGATTGACGAGTTCGAGCAGATGCGCTGCGGCGACGATCTCGATCTCGTCGCCGAGCCAGGCCGCCTCGCCGCCGCAGGCCGCCGGACAGAGCAGGGTGCGTCCGTCGGCGGCCGCCGCCAGGGCCGCCGGCAGCACGCCGGCCACCGCGCGCAGACCACCCTCGAGGGCGAGTTCCCCGAGCGCGAGCTTGCCGTCCAGGGCGTCGCCCGGAACCACGCCCATGATCGCGAGCAGGCCGAGCGCGATCGGCAGATCGTAATGACTTCCCTCCTTGGCGAGATCGCCCGGCGCGAGATTGACCGTGATGCGCTTGGGCGGAAGGGCGAGCCCGATGGCGGCGAGCGCGGCCCGGACCCGCTCGCGGCTCTCGGCGACGGCCTTGTCGGGCAGGCCGACGATGGTGAAGGCGGGGAGTCCGGAAGCGATCTGAACTTCCACCTCCACCGGCGCGGCCTCGAGGCCGACGAGCGCCACCGTCTGCACCCGCGCGGTCTTGAGGCTCGCGGAGGCGAGCTCGCTCATCCGATGTCACCTCGCCTGACCCCGGAGGACACGACCATCAGCCGGAAGGATCCGCGGCGACGGCAGGTCGCGCCCGCAGGATCACGCGGCGCGAGGAATCCCCCTCGATGAACCGCTCCTCGATGGCCGCGATGCGGCCCTGGAGCCGCTTCTCGAGGAAATGACGCACGCGCGCGAGCCGGCGCTTCGCGATCCACAGGTTGTAACGCTTCGCCTCCTCCGGGCTGCGCGCATTCTTGACCCCGCCCTCGGCCACCGCAGCGGCGATCTCGAAGCGGTGAGGCCCCGGGCCGAGTGTGTCGACGAAGGCTGCAAGCGCCCGCCGCGCCTCCGGATCCGGGTAGCTGCTGTTGACCGCGAAGACGATGGCGACTTCGGACGAGTCTTCCGCCCGGGTCGCGACTTCCCCCTGCGTCTCCGCATCGGCCGCCTGCTCCCCACGCGCCGCGGCCGGTGCGGCGGTCGCACTGCCGTCCTCGCCGGATGGCGCCTCGGCATGCTCCGGCGCTTCCTGCGGCTGCTTTCCCGCGGCGGATACGGCTCCGTTTTCTTCCGCAGCATCTGCGGAGCTGCGGATGAGAGGCGGAGGTTCCTCCGAGGCCGCAAAGCGCACCAGTTCCTTCTCGCGCTCCGGCTCCGCCGCGCCGTTCCCGAGCTCCTCCGCCGCTTCCGGGCCGGCCTCGCGCGGCTGTCCGGTCTGCGCCGACGCTTCGACAGGCCGCGACTGCTCGCCCGCGGGCGGCTCCGCCGCCGCGGACGGCGCCGGCGAACCCTTCCCCTCTGCCGCGAGCGGCCGCCCGCCGCAGTCCTCGCCCGGGGAGAGCTCGAAGATCCAGAGCGTCACCCGGCTCTCCGGCACCACGAACTGCCAGTCCCAGACGCTCGCGATGCTCCTGGGGGCGAGGCCGAACCCGCGCAGCATGTCCTGGATGCTGTCCGCCCGGGCCCGCGCGAGGCGGTGTGCTGCGAGCGTCTCGCCCTCGCGCTCCGCGCCGGGCGCGACGTGGCCGATCGCCTGGGCGGTGAGGAAACAGTCCGTCGCATGCGAGGCGAGGAGACGGCGCAGATCTTCCGCCACTCCGGGAGCGGGCACGGCACTCTCGGCGGAAAACGGTATCGCATATACGGACACGACCGCGATGCGGCCGTCCTTGAGGACTAGCGGGACCGGTTCGCGCAGCAGCGGCTGGATCCCTTCCTCGGCCGCCGAGGCCTGGAGTGCGAGCGCCGAAAGCGGGCCAAGAATGGCGGGCCAGAGACGAACGCGCACGGGTGATCTCCGGTGAAAACCGCCCCGCGGGCTTGCTACTATAACGCGAACCCGAGTATCGACATTTCGAGCAAAAAGGCAACCGCGCGCCCGCCCGGCGCCGCCATGCGGCCTCCAGCATTTCGCGCCCGGGTTGCTGCCCTCTAGACGTCCGCTTCGAGGGGCGCACAGGCGCGCTCGAGCCAGGCACGCGGCTCGGCATCGAGATCCGGCGCGAGCGTCTCGAAGACGCGGCGGTGGTAGTCGTCGAGCCAGGCGCGGGCCGCCGCGGACAGACGTTCGCGGTCGATGAGGCGGCGGTCGATGGGTGCGAGGGTCAGGGTCTCGAAGCCGAGCAGTTCCTTCTCCCCGCCTTCGGGCACGCCCTCCTCGCGCACGAGCACGAGGTTCTCGATCCGGATGCCGTAGCATCCCTCCCGGTAGTAGCCGGGTTCGTTGGAGAGGATCATGCCCGGCTCGAGCCGGACCATCGATCCCGTTCGGGCGATCCGCTGCGGTCCCTCGTGCACGCAGAGATAGTGCCCGACGCCGTGGCCCGTGCCGTGCTCGTAGTCGAGCCCGGCCTCCCACAGCGCCCGGCGGGCGAAGGCGTCGAGCGCGATTCCCGCCGTTCCCCTGGGAAAGCGCAGGGTGGCGAGGGCGATGTGCCCTTCGAGCACGCGGGTGAAGCGCTCGCGCACCTCGGCGTCCGGATCTCCGAGCGCGATCGTGCGGGTGACATCGGTGGTGCCGTCGAGATAGTGGGCACCGGAATCGCACAGCAGCACGGTGCCGGCGGTGATCGGGCGCGCGCCCTGCGGGGGGATGCGGTAGTGAACGATCGCCGCGTTGGGGCCGTGACCGACGATGGTCTCGAAGGCGAGTCCGCGGAAGAGGGGATCGCGCTCGCGCTCCGCGCGCAGACGCCGCGCGAGGTCGGCCTCGTTCAGCGAGCCGTCGAGGGGAATGCTGTCGAGCCAGTGGAGAAAGCGCACGAGCGCCGCGCCGTCGCGACGGTGTGCGCGCCGCACGCCCTCGATCTGGACGGGGTTGCGCTTCGCCTTCTCGAGGACGACCGGATCCTCTTCCTCGAGCACGAGCGCACCCGCCCGCTCGAGGCGCTGCAGAAAGCCCACATGGACCCGGGACGGATCGGCGACGACGGCCGCGCCCTCGCGGCCGAGACCGTCGAGGGCCTCGAGGAACTCCTCATAGGGCCGGATTTCGACCTCGGGCGGCGGCGGTTGCGGCGGCAGCTTGGCGGCATCGACGAACCAGCGCATCCGCCCCGATTCGTGGAGAAGCCCGTAGGAGAGCACGAGCGGGTTATAGGGTATGTCGCCGCCGCGCAGGTCGAGCAGCCAGGCGATCTCGTCGCAGGCCGTGAGCACGAGCCACTTCGCCCCGAGCTCGCCGATCCGCTGGCCGATGCGCTCCCGCTTTTGCAGGCTCGGCTCGCCGCTGTAGTGCCCGGGAAGCCAGCATGCCGGCGCCACCGGCGGAGCGGGACGGTTCTCCCAGAGGCGATCGATCGGGTTCTCCTCGAGCGCAACCAGCCGCCCCCGCCGGCGGCGCAGCGTGCGGGCGAGACGTTCTGCGCCCGCCCGGGAGAGGAGATAGGGATCGTAGCCGAGGCGCCCTCCTTCGGCGAGATGGCGGGCGATCCACCCGGCGGGCGGCGTTGCCTGCACGTCGAGCCGTTCATAGAGGGCGGCATCCACCTCCTGCCGCACCTGGATGGCGTAACGCCCATCGGTGAAGATCGCGGCGCGGTCGCGCAGCACCACCACCACCGCGAAGGAGCCCGTGAAGCCCGTGAGCCAGGCCACCCGCTCCTCGTGCGGCGGCAGATACTCGTTGCCGTGGGGATCGGTGCGCGGGAGATAGAAGCCGTCGAGATCCAGCTCCGCGAGCCGGGCGCGCAGTCGGGCGAGGCGATCGGCGTGGAGGGAATCCGCTTCGGCCACGGTTCACTTGAGCGGCGCCATGACCATGATCATCTGGCGCCCTTCGAGTTTCGGCATCTGTTCGATCTTGGCAATGCCCTCGACGTCCTTGCGCACCCGTTCCATCACGTTCTGGGCCACTTCGGGATGGGTGATCTCGCGGCCGCGGAAGCGCAGGGTGATCTTGACCTTGTCCCCCTCCTGCAGGAAGTCGCGGATCTTCCGCATTTTTACCTGGTAGTCGTTTTCGTCGATGGTCGGGCGCATCTTGATTTCTTTGATCTCGATGACCTTCTGCTTCTTTCGCGCCTCGGCGGCCTTTTTCTGCTGCTGGTACTTGAACTTTCCGTAGTCGAGAATCTTGCACACCGGCGGGTCCGCCTGAGGCGCGACCTCCACGAGATCCATGCCCGCGCGGCGTGCCCGCTCCAGCGCCTCCTCCAGGGACACGATGCCGACCATTCTGCCGGTCTCGTCGACGAGGCGCACCCGCGGCGCCTCGATGCGTTCGTTGGTTCGGTAGTCGTCACGTACGAGGGGTGCCATTAAGTTCGATCGACCTCCATCGGTTGAGATAGGGATGCACCAAAAGCTTCGACGGGACCACCCGTCGAAGCGACACGCGGCAGGCTACATAGACTGGCAGCGCCATTCAAGCGCCAGGCGCCCGCGCTTCCTCGACAAATCGCGCGATCGCGGCCTCGAGCGGCAGCGACTCCTGCTCCCGCACCCCGAGCCGCCGTACCATCACCCGACGCTCCTGCACCTCGCGTGCGCCGACGACGAGGATGATCGGGATCTTGGCCAGCGAGTGCTGCCGCACCTTGTAGGAAATCTTTTCCGAACCGGTGTCCGTTTCCACCCGCAATCCGGCCGCCGCGAGCCGGGAGGCCACCTCGCGCGCGTAATCGTCGGCCTCGTTGGTGATCGTCGCCACCACGATCTGCACCGGGGCGAGCCAGAGCGGCAGCCGCCCCGCGTAATGCTCGAGGAGAATGCCGATGAAGCGTTCGAAGGAGCCCAGGATCGCGCGGTGGAGCATGACCGGCCGGTGCTTGGCGCCGTCCGCGCCCACATAGCTCGCATCCAGCCGCTCCGGCAGCACGAAGTCGACCTGCAGAGTACCGCACTGCCACTCGCGGCCGATCGCATCCTGAAGCACGAATTCGAGCTTGGGGCCGTAGAACGCCCCCTCGCCGGGATTGAGCTTGACCTCGAGTCCCGTCTCCCGCACCGCACGCCAGAGCGCCGCTTCGGCCGCATCCCAGATCCCGTCGTCGCCCGCCCGCACCGCCGGGCGGTCGGCGAAATTGATCCGCACCTCGTCGAAGCCGAAGTCGCGGTAGACCTGCATGAGCAGTTCGCAGAAGGCCGCGGTCTCCGCCGTGATCTGCTCCGGCATGCAGAAGATGTGGGCATCGTCCTGGGTGAAGGCGCGCACGCGCATGAGGCCGTGCAGCGCCCCCGAGGGTTCCTTGCGGTGGCAGGAGCCGAATTCGGCCATGCGCAGAGGGAGCTCGCGGTAGCTGCGCAGCCGGGTGTTGAAGATCTGGACGTGGCCCGGACAGTTCATGGGCTTGATCGCGAGCGCCTTGTTCTCGAACTCGAGCGTGAACATGTGCTCGCGGAACTTCTCCCAGTGGCCCGAGCGCTCCCACAGCGCGCGGTCGATGAGCTGCGGCGTGCGCACCTCGACATAGCCCGCCGCCTCGAGGCGGCGGCGCATGTAGGCCTCGATCTCGCGCCACAGGATCCAGCCCTTGGGGTGCCAGAAGGCGGAACCCGCGGCCTCCTCCTGGAAGTGGAACAGGTCCATCTCGCGGCCGAGCCGGCGGTGATCCCGCTTCTCCGCCTCCTCGAGCCGCTTCAGATGCTCTTCGAGCTGCTTGCGGTCGGGGAAGGCGGTGCCGTAGATGCGCTGCAGCATGGGGCGTCTGGGATCGCCCCGCCAGTAGGCACCGGCCACCTTGAGCAGCTTGAAGGCGCCGATCTTGCCCGTCGAGGGGCCGTGCGGGCCGCGGCAGAGGTCAAACCAGTCACCCTGACGGTAGATGGTGATCGGCTCGCCTTCGGGGATCTCGTCGAGAATCTCGAGCTTGTAGCTCTCCCCGAGCTCGGCGAAGCGACGCCGCGCCTCCTCGCGACTCACCTCCTCGCGCACGAACGGCCGGTCCTCGCGGACGATCTCCGCCATGCGCTTCTCGATCTTTTCGAGATCCTCCGGCGTGAACGGCTGCTCGCGCGCGAAGTCATAGTAGAAGCCGCTGTCGATCGGAGGGCCGATCGTCACCTGGGTGCCGGGATAGAGCTCCTGCACCGCCTCCGCCATGACATGCGCCGCGTCGTGGCGGAGGATCTCGAGCGCCTCGGGATCCTGGCGGCGGATGATGCGCACCCGGGCATCGCGGGTGATGGGGCGCGAGAGATCGCGGATCTCGCCGTCGACCTCGATCGCCACCGCCTCGCGCGCAAGCCGCTTCGAGATGGCGGCAGCGACCTCGGCACCGGTGGGCGGGTGGTCGAAGCTGCGGCGGCTGCCGTCCGGAAGCGTCACGGTGACGCCGGAAGCGGCGCCTTCCCGGCTGTCGGCTCGAGGCTCGGCGAGCGTGTCTCGGTCCATGGGTTCAGCGAGACCTCGAAGGTTGCGCGCTGCGTGGCCGCATGGGGCCGGGCGCAAGCTGTGACCCCCGCGCCTGCCTGTCAAGGCGCGCATCTAGGCGCAGCGCGACGCGGACGCTACCTTGCAGGGCGCGTCCGGGGAGGAGAGTCTTGCGCGTCGATTACCGCATCACCCTCGACGAACGCTACGGCAAGCGGGAAGGCCGGGTGCTGCTGACCGGCATCCAGGCGCTCGTCCGTCTTCCCATCGAGCAGAGGCTGCGGGATGAGAGGGCGGGCCATCACACGGCCGGCTACATCACCGGATATCGGGGCTCGCCGCTCGGCGCCTACGATCAGCAGCTCGCCCGGGCGAAGGCGCTGCTGGAGCGCCACCACATCCGCCACGAGCCGGCCGTCAACGAGGACCTCGCCGCCACCGCCTGCCAGGGCACCCAGCAGGTGGGGCTGTTCGGCGAACAGAAGTACGATGGCGTATTCGCCATCTGGTACGGCAAGGGACCCGGCGTCGACCGTTCGGGCGATGCCATCCGCCACGGCAATCTGTTCGGCACCGCGCCGCTCGGGGGCGTCCTTCTTCTCCTCGGCGACGATCATCTGTGCGAGAGCAGCACCACGGCACACCAGAGCGAGTTCGCCATGGTCGATGCCATGGTGCCGGTGCTCAATCCCTCGAGCGTCCGCGAAATCCTCGAATTCGGCCTCTACGGCATCGCCATGTCCCGTTTCTCGGGCGCCTGGGTGGCCCTCAAATGCGTCCACGACACGGTGGAGAGCACGCAGACCCTGGAGGTCGCTGCAGATCATCCGCGGATCCGACTCCCCGACGACTTCGAGCCGCCGCCGGACGGGCTGCAGCTGCGCTGGCCCGATCACGGCATCGGCCAGAGCATGGCTCTCGCCCAGGAGCGCCGCCTGCACCTGTTCAAGCTCGAGGCGGCGAAAGCGTTTGCGCGGGCGAACGACATCGACCGCCTCTGGGGCGCCGGTGGCGATGCCCATCTCTGCGTCGTCGCCTGCGGCAAGTCCTACGCCGATCTCCTCACCGCGCTCGACCTCCTCGAACTCACCGCCGCCGATCTCGAGCGGCTCGGGGTGCGCCTCTACAAGCCGGGGCTCACCTTCCCGCTCGATCCGGTCCGCCTCGAGCGCGCGGTTGCCGGTGTGGCGCGGGTGCTCGTGGTGGAGGAGAAGCGGCCGCTCGTCGAGGATCAGATCAAGACCCTGCTCTATGGAAGCGAGCACCGGCCCGTCATCGAAGGCAAGCGCGATCGCCACGGGGCCGATCTCTTCCCGAGCTACGGCGCGCTTGCCGCCGACCGCATCGCCCTCGCGCTCGGCCGGCGCATCGTGGAGGCCACCGGAGATCGCGCGCTCGCGCGTCGCATCGAGCGGCTCGAGCAGGCCTCGAAGACGCGCGCCTCCTACCGCCCGCCGGCGCAGAGGGTGCCCTGGTTCTGTCCGGGCTGTCCCCACAACAGCTCGACGCTCCGGCTTCCCGAGGGCGCGCGGGCGGTCGCCGGCATCGGCTGTCACTTCATGGTGCAGTGGATGGATCCGAGGACCGCGACCTTCACCCAGATGGGTGGCGAGGGCGCCTCCTGGCTCGGCCAGGCGCCCTTCGTGGAGCGGCGGCACGTCTTCCAGAACGTCGGCGACGGCACCTTCTTCCACTCCGGTTCCCTGGCCGTGCGCGCCGCGGTCGCTTCGGGCGCCAACATCACCTTCAAGATCCTCTACAACGACGCGGTCGCCATGACCGGCGGCCAGAAGATGGAGATCGGCGCGCTCACCGTGCCCCGCATCGCCCGCCTGCTCGAGGCCGAGGGGGTGGTCGAGATCGCGGTGGTGACGGACGAGCCCGGAAAATATCCGATCGGTGCCGAATGGCCGCGCAACGCCCGGGTCCATCCCCGCGAGGAACTGCTCGAGGTGGAGCGGCGCTTTCAGCGCACACCCGGCGTGACGGCCATCATCTACGACCAGACCTGCGCCGCCGAGCTCAGGCGCCGTCGCAAGCGGGGCCAGGCGGCGCAACGCCCGCAGCGGGTGGTGATCAACGCCCGCGTCTGCGAGGGCTGCGGCGACTGCGGCACGGAGTCGAACTGCGTCGCCGTGCTCCCGCTCGAGACGCCCTTCGGCCGCAAGCGCCGCATCGATCAGAGCGCCTGCAACACGGACTATTCCTGCCTGCGCGGCTTCTGTCCGAGTTTCGTGACCGTCGAGGGGGCGGTGCCGCGGCGCCGGGTGCAGGGGGGCGGACCATCGCTCGAAGATCTCGGCGAATCGCCCTGTGCCGACTGCTCGCGCCCCTATGGCATCGTCATCGCGGGGATCGGCGGTACGGGCATCGTGACCCTGGCCGCCCTGCTCGCCATGGCCGCCCATCTCGAGGGCAAGGCGGTGGCGGCGCTCGACATGATCGGTCTCGCCCAGAAGGGCGGTGCCGTCCTCTCCTTCGTCAAGATCTGCGAGGATCCCGAAAGGCTCGGCGCACCGCGCGTCGCCGACGGCAGCGCCGATCTCCTTCTCGGTTGCGATCTCGTGGTCGCTGCGGGTGCGGCTGCGGCGGCCACCATCGGCCGCGGACGCACGCGATGCGTCATCAACAGCGCCGAGGTTCCCACGGGGGCCTTCACCCGCGATCCCGATCTGCGGCTCCCGACCGGGGAACTCCTCGATGCGCTGCGCACCGCGGCGGGGGATCAGGCGGTGCTGACCCTGGAGGCCACGGAACTTGCGCGCGAGCTTCTGGGCGACACGATCGCCGCCAACCTCCTGCTTCTCGGCTTCGCCGCCGAACGGGGCCTGCTCCCGGTCTCCACCGAAGCCCTGCTGCGTGCGGTCGAGCTCAACGGCGTTGCGGTGGAGCTCAACCGATGCGCCTTTCTCTGGGGACGCAAGCTCGCCCGCGATCCGAAGCCGCCCTCGCGCCGCGCGCAAGCGGAGCGGCGCGAGGACGCAGGGCTCGATGCGCGCATCGCCTTCTGGACCGACCATCTCACGGCCTGGCAGAACCGGGCCTGGGCCGAGCGCTACCGCCGCTGGGTGGAGCGGGCGCGGGAGGTGGAACGGAGGGTGGTCCCCGGGCGCGAGGCGCTCAGCCGTGCGGTGGTGGAAGCCCTCGCGCATCTCATGTCCTACAAGGACGAATACGAAGTGGCCCGGCTCTATGCGGACGGCGTCTTCGAGGCGCAGCTGCGGGAGGAGTTCGAGAGCTGGAAGCGGATCCGCTTCCACCTCGCGCCTCCGCTGCTCGCCGCCCCGGACCCGGAGACGGGACGGCCCCGCAAGATCCGCTTCGGCCCCTGGTTGCGCCATCTCTTTCCCCTTCTCGCACGGCTTCGGGTGCTGCGGGGAACGCCCTTCGACATCTTCGGCTGGACCGCCGAGCGCCGCCGCGAGCGGCGCCTCATCGCCGAGTA
>CAZHHU010000007.1:16871-27181 GCA_964532215.1 uncultured Geminicoccaceae bacterium | reverse complement strand
ACATCTTCGGCTGGACCGCCGAGCGCCGCCGCGAGCGGCGCCTCATCGCCGAGTATGAAGCGCTTCTCGACCGGGTTCTCGACCGCCTCGAGCCGGGCAACTACGATCTCGCCGTCGAACTGCTGCGGCTGCCGCTGGCGGTGCGGGGATTCGGGCCCATCAAGGCGGCCGCGATCGAGCGTTTCGAAGCGCGCAAGCGGGATCTGCTCGCCCGCTTCGAGGGCGGAAGCGCCCTGGCCGCGGCGGCGGAATGAGGAGCGAGGTGATGACGAAGCTGCCGCCGCATGCGCGCATCGTCGTTCTCACCGGTGCGGGCATTTCCGCCGAATCGGGACTGCGCACCTTCCGCGATCGCAACGGGCTGTGGTACGCGTTCCGGATCGAGGAGGTGGCGACGCCCGAGGCCTTCGCGCGCGACCCCGAGAAGGTTCTCGACTTCTACAATGAACGCCGGCGGGGTCTGCTCGCCCCATCGGTGCGGCCCAATGCGGCGCATGTCGCCCTCGCCCGGCTCGAGCACCGCTGGCCGGGCGCGTTTCTCCTCGTCACCCAGAACGTCGACGATCTCCACGAGCGGGCGGGCAGTCGCAACCTGCTGCACATGCATGGGGAGCTCCTCAAGATCCGCTGCACCGCCTGCGGCGACGTGCGTGCGTGGGGGGAGGATCTGTTCCGGCACACCCCCTGTCCCGCCTGCGGCAACATCGGCACCCTGCGGCCGCACATCGTCTGGTTCGGGGAGATGCCCTTCCATCTCGATCGCATCCTCGAAGCGCTCCGTCGCTGCGATCTGTTCATCGCCATCGGCACCTCGGCCGAGGTCTATCCGGCCGCGGGCTTCGTCGAGGAGGCCCGCCGTCACGGCGCGCGCACCGTGGAGCTCAACCTCGAGCCCTCGGCCAAGAGCATGCTGTTCGACGAGCGCCGCTTCGGCCGGGCGACCGAGGTGGTGCCCGCCTTCGTCGACGAACTGCTGACCGCTCTGGAGCAACCCCCGTCATGATCGACCCCGTCGAGCTCACCGCGCGGCTTCTGCGCGAGGATACGGTCAATCCGCCGGGCAATGAGGCGCGCTGCATGGAGCCGCTCGCCGCGCTGCTCGAGGAGGCGGGATTCCGCCTCCGTCGCGTGCCGCTCGCGGAGGGGCGGCCCAATCTCGTCGCCCGCCTCGGCCCGGAGGATCAGGATGCTCTCGCCTTCACCGGCCACCTCGACGTGGTGCCGCTGGGGGAGGCGGAGTGGAGTGTCGATCCCTTCGGCGGCGAGATCCGCGACGGTCGCATCTACGGCCGCGGGGCGAGCGACATGAAATCGGGCGTGGCCGCGAT
This sequence comes from uncultured Geminicoccaceae bacterium, assembly GCA_964532215.1. Lineage (GTDB taxonomy): Bacteria > Pseudomonadota > Alphaproteobacteria > Geminicoccales > Geminicoccaceae > HRBIN39. Next base: position 25,853 of record CAZHHU010000007.1, on the reverse strand, counting down.
CGTGGCGGCGGCGCTCGCATTCGCCGAGCGGCCCGGGGACGGAGTCGCCATCGAGCTCGTCCTCACCTCGGGGGAGGAGGTGGGTCTCGAAGGTGCGCGCAGGGTCGTCGAGGCCGGCGCGCTCGGGCGGGCGCGCGCCCTCGTGGTGGCCGAACCCACCGGCCTTCGCCCCTGCCTCGGTTACCGCGGCGTGCTGTGGGTCGACCTTCTCTTCCGCGGCGTGACCGCTCATGCCTCGCGCCCCCAGGAAGGCGACAACGCCATACTCAAGGCCTGCCGCGCCGCGCTCACGCTCGCGCAATGGGACTTCGACGGCGTCCGCCACCCGCTGCTCGATCCGCCGAGCCTCAACGTCGGGCGCATCCGCGGCGGCCTCAACTACAATTCGGTGCCGGACCGGGCGACGCTCGGGCTCGATCTGCGGCTGCTGCCGGGACAGGACCCCGAGGCCATCCTGCAGAGGCTCGCCGAACTTTCGGGATGCGCGGAATGGGCGCCGCGCCATCGCATCGAAGGCGTGTGGACGGAGCCGGAGCATCCCTGGATCCGGGCCGTCGTCGCACATCTGAAGGAGGCATTCGGGATCGACGCCCCGCCCGCCACGGTACCCTTCTGCACCGACGCCTCGGCGCTCCTCGATGGCTACGGCGCCATTCCGGTGCTCGTGCTCGGCCCCGGCGAGACGGAGCAGGCGCATCGCACCGACGAATGGTGCGACACCGCGAAGATCCGGAGGGCTGCGGAGATCTACCTCGCGCTCATGCGGGCGTACTGAGCGGGAGCGGCGGCCGCGCGCCGGGCCGGCTGCCGCTTCCGGCCTTCAGTGCAGCCTGCCGTGGCAGTGCTTGTATTTCCTGCCGGAGCCGCAGGGGCAGGGCTGGTTGCGCCCCACCTTGCCCCAGCTCGAGGGATCGGAGGGATCGACCTCGCTGTCGGGACCGTTCGCCCCCGCCATCGCCACCGCCCGCGCGCGGGCGCGCGTCCGGGGCCGCGGCTTCGCCGGCTCGGGCTCGGGTTCCGGCTCCGGCTCCGCGACCCGGATCTCGAGATGGGCGAGCACCTGGGTGACCGTGAGGCGGAGGTTCGCGAGCATCGCCTCGAACAGGGCAAAAGCCTCGCGCTTGTATTCGTTGAGCGGGTCGCGCTGGCCGTAGCCGCGCAGATGGATGCCCTGCCGCAGGTGATCGAGATGGAGCAGATGCTCCTTCCAGAGATGATCGAGGACCTGCAGCAGGATGCTCTTTTCGGCCGCGCGCATGATCGCTTCGCCATACTGCGCGACCTTGCGCGCCATGAGCTTGTCGGTGGCGGCGCGCACCCGCTCCTCGATCTCCTCCTCGGCGATGCCCTCCTCGCGGGCCCACTCGACCACCGGCAGCGCGATGCCGAAGACGCGCTCGAGCTCCTTCTGGAGCTTTTCGCTCTCCCACTGCTCGGGATAGGCCTTCTCGGGAATGTGGCGGCGGACGAGATCCTCGATCACCTGATAGCGCATGTCGCGCACGGTCTCGGACACGTCTTCGGAGCGCATGAGTTCGAGACGCTGCTCGTAGACGACCTTGCGCTGGTCGTTCATCACGTCGTCGAACTTGAGCAGATTCTTGCGGATCTCGAAGTTGCGCGCCTCGACCTTCTGCTGCGCCTTCTCGAGCGCCTTGTTGATCCATGGATGGATGATCGCCTCGCCCTCCTTGAGACCGAGCTTCTGCAGCATCCCGTCCATGCGGTCGGATCCGAAGATGCGCATGAGATCGTCTTCGAGGGAGAGGAAGAACTTGGAACGGCCGGGATCGCCCTGCCGGCCGGAGCGGCCGCGGAGCTGGTTGTCGATCCGCCGCGCCTCGTGGCGCTCGGTGCCGATCACGTAGAGGCCGCCGAGCTCCACCACCCGCTCGTGCTCCTGCGCGACCTCCCGCCGGATGCGCTCGGCCTCCGCCGCATCCGGATTCTCCCCGAGCTCCTGGCGGATGCGCATCTCGGCATTGCCGCCGAGTTGGATGTCGGTGCCGCGGCCGGCCATGTTGGTGGCGATCGTCACCGCCCCCACACGCCCCGCCTGGGCGATGATCTGCGCCTCCTTCTCGTGATAGCGGGCGTTGAGCACCTGGTGCGGGATCCGCTTCTGCTTGAGAAGTTTCGACAGATGCTCGGACTTCTCGATCGACACCGTGCCGACGAGCACGGGCTGCCCCCTGCGGTGGGCCTCCTCGATCTCCCGCACGATGGCCTCGTATTTCTCCCGCGCCGTGCGGTAGACCTCGTCGTCCTCGTCCTTGCGGATCATGGGCTTGTGGGTGGGGATCACGACCACCTGGAGGCCGTAGATCTCCTCGAACTCGGCGGCCTCCGTCGCCGCCGTGCCGGTCATGCCCGCGAGCTTCTCGTAGAGCCGGAAGTAGTTCTGGAAGGTGATCGAGGCGAGCGTCTGGTTCTCGGGCTGGACCGGGACTCCCTCCTTGGCCTCCAGCGCCTGATGGAGGCCGTCGGAGTAGCGCCGACCCGGCATCATGCGGCCCGTGAACTCGTCGACGATGATCACCTGATTGTTGCGCACGAGATAGTCGACGTCGCGCTGGAAGAGGTGATGGGCCCTGAGCGCCTGCTGGATGTGGTGGACCAGGGTGACGTTCTCGATGTCGTAGAGATCGCCGGATTTCAGCAGGCCGGCCTCCTCGAGCAGCGCCTGCATGCGCTCCACGCCCCGCTCCGTGAGGACGACCGTGCGCTGTTTCTCGTCCTTCTCCCAGTCCTCGGGCTCGAGCCGGCGCACGAGCTCGTCCACCCGCCGGTAGAGCTCCGAACTGTCCTCGGCAGGACCGGAGATGATGAGGGGCGTTCGCGCCTCGTCGATGAGGATGCTGTCGACCTCATCCACGATCGCGTAGTAGTGACCGCGCTGCACCATGTCCTCGAGGCGCATGCGCATGTTGTCGCGCAGATAGTCGAAGCCGAACTCGTTGTTCGTGCCGTAGGTGATGTCGCAGGCGTAGGCGGCGCGGCGGGCGCTCTCGTCCATGCCCGAGACGATGCAGCCCACCGACAGCCCGAGCAGGCGATAGATCGGCCCCATCCATTCCGCATCGCGGCGGGCGAGATAGTCGTTGACGGTCACGACATGGACGCCGCGGCCGGTGAGCGCGTTGAGATAGACGGGGAGCGTGGCGACGAGGGTCTTGCCCTCGCCGGTCTTCATCTCGGCGATCTTGCCCTGATGGAGGACGATGCCGCCGATGAGCTGGACGTCGAAGTGGCGCTGTCCGAGGGTGCGTTTTGCCGCCTCGCGCACGGTGGCGAAGGCCTCGTGAAGGATGTCGTCGAGGCTCTCGCCGGCGGCGAGCCGTTCCCGGAATCGCCCGGTGCGCGCGCGCAGCTCCTCGTCGGAGAGCTTCTCGAGCTCCGGCTCGAGGGCGTTGATCCGCTCGACCTCGCGGCGAAGCGACCTGATGATGCGATCGTTGGCGGTGCCGAAGATCCGCCGCGCCAAAGCACCGAGCATGCCTGGGATATACCTTTTTCGCTGCGGCTCGCGCGTTCCGGCCTCAGATAGGCCCCGCCCGGAGGGCTGTCAACGCGAGCTCCCGGGCACCCCCGGCGCCTACCAGAGATGCCGCCGCAGGCCGGCGAGCCCCTTGGGCGCGAAGAGCATGATGACGATGAGCAGGGCGCCGAACATGACGAGCCGCCAGGCCTCGAGCTCGCGGAAGTACTCCTGGAAGCCGATGAGCAGGAAGCCCGCGAAGAGCGCACCCCACAGGCTGCCGCGACCGCCGACATAGGCGATGGTGAGGATCTCCACCGTCCGCGGCACGCCGAACTCCTCCGGCGTCGGCGAGAGGATGCCGAGGTAATGGGCGTAATAGGCCCCCACCACGCCGGTGAGGAAGCTCGCGACCGTGAAGTTGAGGAGCTTGTAGCGGGTGGTGTCGAGGGCGAGGCTCTGGGCTGCGAGCTCGTCCTCCCGGATCGCCTTGAAGGCGAGGCCGATGCGCGAGCTCACGAGGAGCTGCATGACGATCATGATCACCGCGCCGAGGACGAGGAGAAGGTAGTAGTAGGTGAGGAGATTGCCGCGGGCGAAGGAGATGCCGAAGAGATCGGGGAAGGGTTCCACCGCGAGACCGAGCACGCCGCGCGTGTATTCGGGCGTGTTCGAGATCGTGAAACGCAGGGCCTCGGCCACGAACCAGGTGGTGAGTCCGAGATAGAGCCCGCGCAGGCGCAGGGTGATGATGCCGGTAAGAAAGCCCATGACGGCCGCGACCGCACCGCCGATGAGGAGCCCGAACCAGGGGCTGATGCCGAAGTGGAAGGAGGCGAGGGCGGAGCCGTAGGCGCCGGCGGCGATGAAGCCGGCGTAGCCGAAGTTGATGAGCCCGCAGAAGCCGATCATGAGATCGTAGATCGCCCCGAACAGCCCGAACATCAGGGCGGAGATGAAGATCGTCGTCACATAGGGATTGTCCGAGAGCGGCGGCACGAGGACGAGCAGGGCGAGCAGCAGGAGGACCTTGAGGACGCGCGCCGGAGTCCACCCGCCCGTGGCGGCAGGGGCGGTCGCGGCGGTCACGGCCGCTCTCCCTGCGCGGTGAACAGCCCCTGCGGACGGATGATGAGGACGAGCACGATGAGGAGCGGTGTCAGCACCGCCTGCCAGCCGGCGGAAAGGAAGAAGATCGCATAGGCCTCGATGACGCCGAGCAGATAGCCGGCGGCGATGGCGCCCGGAATGTTGCCGAGGCCGCCGATGATGACGACGGCGAAGCTCTTGAGCACCGGCTGATAGCCCACCGTCGGGAAGGCCGGGAAGATGGAGATCAGGAGTGCGCCGGCGACGCCCGCGAGGGCGGCGCCGAGGCCGAAGCCGATCGTGTAGATGCGCCCGATGTCGATGCCGAGCGTCTGCGCCGCTTCGGCATGCTGGGCGGTGGCGCGGATCGCCTTGCCGAGTGCGGTGTATTTGATGAACAGAAAGAGGAGGGCGACGATGAGCACGGCGGTGAGGAAGATCACGAGACGCTCGTAGGTGACGGTGATGCCGGCCAGCTCCAGGCTTCCGGGCACGAGTTCGGTGATGCCGCGCCGCCGCGTACCGAAGACGATCTGGGCGAGGTTCTGCAGGATCACCATGAGACCGATGGTGAGCACGAAGGAATCGACGAGCCAGTCGCGCCCGGCGCGGCGCCGGAGCGGCTCGATGAGGCCCCGCTCGATCGCCATGCCGACGAGAAACAGTGCCACGGCGGCGAACAGGATCCCGGCCGCGAACGGCAGCCCGAGGACCGCGGCGACGAAGTACATGACATAGGTGCCGATCATGAACTGCTCGCCGTGGGCGAAATTGACGATGCCGAGGATGCCGAAGATGAGCGACAGGCCGATGCCCATGAGTGCGTACATCGAGCCGCGCACGAGCCCCTGGAAGACGAGCTCGGAGAGGATCAGGGGATCCGCGAGCATCGTCCAGTCCATCACAGCCACTCCCTGACGATGTCCTCGAGCCGGTGGCGGAACTCTTCCACCGGTCCCTGATGGCTGTTCTCGCCGAGATTGAGCACGTAGACGAAATCCGCGATCTCGATGGCCTTCTTGACGTTCTGATCGACCATCAGGATCGTGAACTTCTCTCCCTTGAGCTTGCTGATCTCGTCATAGACCTCGTCGACGAGCCTGGGCATGAGGCCGACCGAAGGCTCGTCGAGGAGCAGCGTGCGCGGCCCGGTCATGGTGATGCGCGCGAGCTCGAGCATCCGCTGCTGGCCGCCGGAGAGCGCGCCCGCGGGGTCGTGGCGCCGCTCACGCAGCACCGGAAAGCGCGCGTACACTTCCTCGAAGGCCCGGCGCAGCCGCGCGCGGTCGCGGCGGATGATCCAGCCGCCGAGCTCGAGATTCTCCTCCACCGTCATGGCCGGAAAGATGCTCCGTCCCTGGAGCAGCAGACCGATGCCCTCCTCCAGCATGCGATGGGGCGAGAGGCCGCGGATCGAGCGGCCGTCGTGCAGGATGTCGCCTTCGCTCGGCCTGAGGTAGCCGTAGATCGCGCGCAGAAGCGTGGACTTGCCGGCGCCGTTGGGACCGATGACCACGGTCACGAGCCCGTCGCGGGCGGTGAGCTCGACGCCGCGGAGAATGGGAACCTCTCGCGTGTATCCGACGACCAGATTGCGAACCTCGAGCGCCATCCGCCGGTCCTCAATGCCCGAGATAGGCTTCGATCACCGCGGGGTCCTGCCGCACCTGCGCGGGTGGCCCCTCGGCGATGGGGCGTCCCGCGGCAAGCACGGTCACGGTCTCGCACAGCTTCATCACCGACGGCATCTCGTGGCTGATCAGGAGGAAGGTCTTGCCCCGCTCGCGGTTCGCCGCGAGCACGAGTTCGGAGAGACGGTCGACGAGCGCGGGATTGACACCACCGAAGGGCTCGTCGAGCAGCACGAGCTCGGGGTCGAGCATGAGCGTGCGCATGAACTCGAGCAGCTTCTTCTGTCCGCCCGAGATTTCGGCTGCGGGCTGAGCCGCGAGGCGGTCGAGTCCGGCGAGGGCGAGGAGCTCCATCGCCCGCGCCTCGGCCTCGCGACGCGCAATGCCCCGCGGGACCACGGCGACGAGCATGTTCTCGAGCAGGCTCATCTCGTTGAACACGCGCGCCACCTGGAAGGTGCGGCCGATGCCCAGGCGGGCGATCTCGACCACGCCGCGGTTCGTGATCTCGCGTCCCCGGAACAGGATGCGGCCCGAGGTGGCGGTGTAGATGCCGTTGATGATGTTGAAGAGGGTCGTCTTGCCGGCCCCGTTGGGGCCGATGACGCCGTGGATGCGTCCCGCGGCGACGGACAGATTCACCTCGTCGAGCACGAGATTGCCGCCGAAGCGCTTGGTCAGCCTCGTGATCTCGAGCAGGTTCGGCACGGCCGGTCGGCTCCCGGGAAACGCAAAGGGGAAGGCCGGCTGAGCCGGCCTTCCGGATCCTCAGGCAAGCCACGGCGGCGCTTCGAAGTCCTTCTGCTTGTACTTGAGGGGCCAGACGATATAGGCCTTGCCCTTCATGAACTGGACCATGGGGAAGAAGAAGCCTTCCATGAAGTCGCCCACCATGATCTCGTTCTGGGCCATCGCCCGGGGGTTCGGCTCGTCGGCGAAGTCGTAGAGATTCCACACCCCCTTGTATCGGATCTCTCGTGCCGCCTTCACCAGTGTCTCGAAATCGAGCGTGCCGGCGCGATTCAGGATCGCGAGACTCATGCGGAAGTAGTCGTAGGTCAGACCGGCGGCGGCGATGCCCGGAACGATGCCGTAGCGTTCCTTGTAGCGGTCCACCCACTCCTGCTGCCAGGGTGCGATGATGTGCGGCGAATCGATCGCCACCGCGTAGTCCGAGGCCTCGCCGGTGAGCTCGTACCACTCGCCGAACCAGCCGAGCCCGTGGGCGATGAGCAGGGCCTTGAGCTTCTGCTGGCGGAACTGCTTGACGAAATTGGAGACGCTCACGTTGCCGGTCGAGGTCATGGCCACGACCGACACCTTCTGCGCCTTGTACTTGAGCAGGAGCGGCGTGAACTCGGTCTCGTCCAGCGCGGTGACGTCATAGGGCAGAACGTCGAAGCCCGCATCCTTGAGGCTCGCCATCAGCGCCTCGCCCCAGCCGCGGCCGTAGTCCGTATCCTCGACCAGGACCGCGGCCTTCATGTTGGGGAGCTTGAGCGCGCCCGTGTCGATGAAGTGCCTGAGCGGCGGACCGTAGAGTCCGGCGAGCTTGGGCGGCGCCGGCCAGCCCTTGAACCAGCCTTTGTACTTTTCCGGGTCCTTGAGCATCTTCTCGGAGATGTACTGCGATTCCCCGAGATGCCCCACATGCACGATCTTGAACGGCGCCTCGGCGTCCATGACCGCCATCGCCACCGAGGAATGCCAGCCGTTGCAGATGAACTGCACTCCTTCGCGGGTGATCGCGTCCGTCACCGCCTTCACCGCCTTTTCGGGACTCGACTGGCTGTCGATGAACACGACCTCGATGTCCCGCTTCACGCCGTCGATGGTGAGCGGCAGATCACCATCCCGTTTCGCGTCGTCGATCGCCATCGCGACCGCGTTCTTGAACTCTTCGCCGGTGCGGCTCGCCGGGCCCGTGTGCGGCCCCATGGAGCCGATCTTGAGCGGACCGGACTGCTGGGCACGCAGCCGGCGCGGCAGAATCAGCGTCGCCGCGCCGAGTGCCGTCGTTCCCTGCAGAAAGCGCCGCCGGCACAGCGCATCGAAAGCTTTCTCGCGGCCTTCCGGCATGTCCGTCCCTCCCTCTGAGGTCGCAGGATGCGCCTGTTCTCGCAGGCCGCATCTTGCCGTTGTGACGGCGGGCCGGTCAATGTCGAGAACGCGTCACGTCTTGCCTCGTTGCGACGCGCCGAGTTCGCTGCGCGCCTGCCGCCCACGGGCGAGGCCGGCCCGGGTACCGCGACGGTATCCTCGTCCTTTACCGCCGGTGTGTTCGCTTGCGTGCCTCGCGCCGTCGTTCCGCCGCCTTCCGGGCGCGTTCCGCCGCCTTCTTGGCGGCCTCGCGACGCGCTTCGGCGGCTTTCTTGGCCTGTTCGCCGCGAGCCCGCTTCGAACGCTGCCCGCGGCGGCTCTCCATGGCCTTCTTGCTCGCCTCCCGCCGTCGCTCCGCGGCCTTCTTCGCGGCCTCGCGACGCGCTTCGGCGGCTTTCTTGGCCTGCTCGTAGCGGCTGTAGTACGGCTGCGGGATCCAGTCGGCCTCCGCCCGCAGCTGTGCGCTACCCAGGAGAGGGAAGCTCGCCGCGGCGAGCGGGAGCAGCATGCGCAGGACGGCTGGCATCGATATCGCCTCCCGTAATTGTCTGCTCGATCCGTGTATAATCTCTAGCCACGGGTGCGGCCGGCCACAAGTTCGGTGCATCGCAGCCGGGCGACCGAACCGTCATTGACATGCCCGGCAGCTTTCGTTTTTGGGGAGAGACCGTCGTGGTGGCGGCA
>CAZHHU010000007.1:8357-16771 GCA_964532215.1 uncultured Geminicoccaceae bacterium | reverse complement strand
CATTGACATGCCCGGCAGCTTTCGTTTTTGGGGAGAGACCGTCGTGGTGGCGGCATTCCGGATCGTATCGAAGCGCGGGCATCCGGGCCGTCGCGTCAGCGGAGACGGCGACCATGCTTCGACGAACAACGCGCCTGTTTGCCACCCTCGCCATCGTCCTCGGTGCCGTGACCGCAGCCGCCCGGGCCGGAACGCCGCCTTCCTACCCCCTCATGTGCCGCGGCGGCGGGGACATGTGGCTGGCGATCAGCGACAACCGCGTTCACATCGAATTCCGGGGCGCCCGGCGCGGTGCCAACGTCGCGCCGCCGGGTCCCGGAGAGTGTGCCTGGCTCGATCGCGGTTTCCGGCCCGGAGAAGCCAATTACGGAGGGCTTTCGCCGGGACGCTCGATCCTCGTCCTGCGCGACTATGGACTGAGAGATCTCCTCAGCGTCCGGATCCGCCGCGGACGGGTCGAAGTCCAGGCACCACCGGGCTCCCCCCTGGGCCGGCTCATCGAGGCCGTCCGCGCGGGACGCGTGTTCAATCTCCACGCCTACCGGCATGAGCGGAGCGGCGCCTTCATCGTCACGCGTCTCGGACCTTGATGTGACCTGCGCATTCCACGCGGGCCTACGCCCCGGGGGCGGTCTGTGGAGGGTGGCCGAAGATGTGCCATCGGGCATTTTCCGGGAGGGCTCGGACATGAAATCCAGGATCCGGCGTGTGCTCGCGTTTCTCTCCGAGGTCATGCTGATGCTCTCGGCGGCGGCTGCGGCGGCGCTCGAGGACGTGGCCGGAAGCGCGGACCACCCCGCGCTCGGCCGCATTCCCGGTGCGGTGATCGTCCACTACACGCACGAGGACTACGACGTTCTCGTCTACCCGGCCGAAGGGCGCCGTCACCGCATCGCCCGCGTCGCGGAAGAGGAGGGCGAGCTCTGGCGGATCGAATATCTCCTGCCCGAGAAGACCGGGCTTGCCGGTGCGCTCAAGCGCTACGAGAAGCGCCTCGAGGACGCGGGTTTCGAGACCCTCTACCGCTGCCGGCGGCAGGGAGTGCTGTGGTATTCGAACTACGTCGATGCCACCGGCGATGCCTGGGTCTCGGGCAATCCGCCGCGGGACATTCACTGTGCCGTGCTCCGGGGCACGCTCGACGGGCGTGCGACGACGGTTGCCGCCTACGCCTATCTGCGGCTGTACTTCGCGCGCGAGCTGCAGGGTGCGCGCAAGCCGGACTTCTACCCGACGCTTCGCCTCTATGTGGTGCAGCAGGCGCCGCTCGCGACCGAGCTCGAGGTCGTGACCGCCGATGAAATGGCGGCCGAGATCGGGGAAAAGGGGCATGTTGCGCTGCAGGGCATCCTGTTCGACTTCGACAGCGCCGCGATCCGTCCCGAATCCGAGCCCGCGCTGGCCGAGATCGCCCGCTTTCTCGAGGCGAATCCCGATCTTTCCGCCTATGTGGTGGGGCACACGGACAACCGGGGAAGTTACGAATACAATCTCAGACTCTCGCAGCAGCGGGCCGAGGCCGTGGTGGAGGCGCTCGTCGCGCGCTTCGGGATCGCCCGCGAGCGGTTGCGTCCGGTCGGCATCGGCCCCGTGGCCCCGGTCGCCTCGAACGCGAGCGAGGAGGGCCGAGCCCGCAATCGCCGCGTCGAGCTCGTCGCACGGTGAGAGACAACCCGCGGGCTGTTGCCATCGCGCCCCGTCGGCCCGCGGCGGCGCCGGGACGCCCCGCGCGGGACTCGCCTTCGCGCGCATCTGCGCCAGTTTGGCGTCGAGCCTGTGATGAGAAGCGAGGGCGAGGCCGGTGCGCGAATTCGTCAAGATGCATGCACTCGGAAACGATTTTGCCATCTTCGACGGCCGGACCGCGCCGTTTTCACCGGAGGCCGCCCTGATCCGCCGTCTTGCCGATCGCAGGCGCGGCATCGGCTTCGATCAGCTCGTGCTGCTCGAGAGGGGCGCGCGGGCCGAGGCCCGGCTCCGCTTCTTCAACGCCGACGGGAGCGAGAGCGGCGCCTGCGGCAACGCCACCCGCTGCGTCGCCCGCCTCCTGCACGACCGGGGGGCGGCGCAGACGCTCGCACTCGAGACCGCAGCGGGCACGCTCTGCTGCCGGGTCGAGCCGGAAGGTCGGGTGACGGTGGCCATGCCGGAGCCCCGCTTCCTCTGGGATGAGATTCCCCTGGCCGAACCCTGCGACACCCTCGCCCTGCCGCTCTCCCTGCCCGGACTGCCGGCTCCGGCGGCGGTGAATGTCGGCAACCCGCACGCCGTCTTCTTCGTGGAGGAGCTGGATGAGCTCGATGTTGCCGCGCTCGGTGCCCGGGTCGAGCATCACCCGCTGTTTCCCGAGCGCACCAACGTCGGCTTCGCGCAGATCGCGGGCGACGGTGTCCTGCGCCTTCGCGTGTTCGAGCGCGGCGTGGGGGTGACGCCGGCCTGCGGCACCGCGGCCTGCGCCGCGGTGGCGGTGGCGGTGCGGCGCGGACTTGTGCGGGAGGCCGCGCGGGTCATATTGGACGGTGGCGTCCTCGAGATCCGCTGGCCGGGGCGGGGTGCGGTGGAGATGACCGGACCCGCTTCCTACAGCTATCTCGGCACCCTTCACGCCGATCTTCTGAGCGCAGCATGAACGGACCCGAGGTCATCACCTTCGGCTGCCGGCTGAACGCCTATGAATCCGAAGTCATCCGGCGCCATCTGCGGGCTGCGGGGCTGGATGAGGTTGTGGTCGTGCACACCTGCGCCGTCACCGCCGAGGCCGAGCGGCAGGCCCGGCAGGCGATCCGCCGCGCCCGCCGCACCCATCCGCAGGCGGCGATCGTGGTCACCGGCTGTGCGGCGCAGATCGATCCCGGGCGCTTCGCCGCCATGCCCGAGGTCGACCACGTCATCGGCAACCGCGAGAAACTCGAGGCCGCGACCTGGCGGGCGCTCGCGCGCGAAGGCGCACCCCGCATCCTCGTGTCCGACGTCCAGCGTCTCGCCGCACTCGCCCCCCACCTCCTCGACGGCTTCGATGGTCGCAGCCGGGCCTTCGTCCAGATCCAGCAGGGCTGCGATCACCGCTGCACCTTCTGCATCATTCCCCTCGGCCGGGGGCCGAGCCGCAGCCTGCCGCCGGAGGCGATCCTCGCCCAGATCCGCCTGCTCGTCGCCCGCGGCTACCGGGAGGTCGTGCTCACGGGCGTGGACCTCACCTCCTACGGGCGCGATCTCGAGGGTCGGCCGACGCTCGGCGCCCTGACCCGGCTCATCCTGCGACAGCTGCCCGAGCTCGCGCGCCTGCGGCTCTCTTCGGTCGATCCCGCGGAGATCGACCGCGCGCTGTTCGAGGCCTTCGCCGAGGAGAGCCGGCTCATGCCGCATCTCCATCTCTCGGTGCAGGCGGGAGACGATCTCATCCTCAAGCGGATGCGGCGCCGTCATCTGCGCGCGGACGTGATCCGGCTCACGCGGGCGCTGCGGGCGCTTCGCCCGGACATCGTGTTCGGCGCCGATCTCATCGCCGGCTTTCCGACCGAGAGTGAGGAGATGTTCGCGCGCACCCTCGAGCTCGTCGAGGAGGCCGATCTCACCTTCCTCCATGTCTTTCCCTTCTCGCCGCGGCCCGGCACGCCCGCAGCCCGCATGCCGCAGCTGCCGCGAGCCGTCTGCAGGGAGCGGGCGGAGCGCCTGCGGGCGCTCGGGGAAGCGAAGCTCGAAGCCTTTCTCAGGGGTGAGCTCGGGAGGACGCGGACCCTTCTCGTCGAGCGCGGCGGCCGCGGCCACACCGAGCACTATGCGCCGGCGCGGCTTGCCGCAGCGAGCGAGGCACCCGGCAGCCTCCTCGAGGTGCGCATCGACGGGCTGGAGGACGGAGTTCTCCTCGCCCGGCCGGTGAGGCGCGCATGAGCCGGCAGGGATGGTTCGCGCGTCTTCGGGCCGGGCTTGCCCGGACCTCGAGCGCGCTGCGCGAGCGCCTCGGCGCGATCGTCGGCCGGCGCCGTCTCGACGAGGAGCTGCTCGAGGAGATCGAGGAGGCGCTCATTCTCGCCGACATGGGCGTCGAGACCGCGGCCGGGCTCGTCGAGGGGCTCAGGCGCAAGCGCCTCGGCCGCGAGGTGAGCGACGAGGAGGTCCGCCGCCTGCTCGCCGCAGACATCGCGGCCCTGCTCGCCCCGGTGGCCCGTCCATTCCCGATCCGCCGCGACGCGCGGCCGCAGGTGGTGCTCGTGGTCGGCGTCAACGGCACCGGCAAGACGACCACGATCGGCAAGCTCGCAGCCTGGATGAAGGGGCAGGGGCTCTCGGTCATGATGGCGGCCTGCGACACCTTCCGCGCGGCCGCGACGGAGCAGCTCGAGATCTGGGCGCAGCGCACGGGCTGCCCGCTCGTGCGCGGGCGGCCCGGTGCCGATGCGGCCGGCCTCGCCTATGAAGCGCTCGGGCGCGCGCGGCGGGAGGGCGCGGAGGTGCTGCTCGTCGACACCGCGGGAAGGCTGCACAACCGCACGGAACTCATGGCGGAGCTGCAGAAGATCGTGCGCGTGCTCGGCAAGCTCGACCCGTCGGCCCCGCACGACGTTCTCCTTGTTCTCGATGCCACCACCGGGCAGAACGCCCACAACCAGCTCGAGATCTTCAGATCCATGGTACCGGTGAGCGGCCTCGTGATCACCAAACTCGACGGAACCGCCAAGGGCGGCATCGTGGTGGCCCTGGCGAGGCGCTTCGCCGTACCCGTCCACTTCGTGGGTGTCGGCGAGGGGGTCGAGGATCTGCGGCCCTTCGAGCCCGAGGCCTTCGCCCGCGCACTGCTCGGCCTCGAAGATGGGGAGGCCGCGTCGTGAGCGGCCGCCGGCGGAGACCCCGCGACGTCGCCGAAACCGTGCTCGGCGCCGTGGTCCTGCTCGTGGCCCTGGGGTTTCTCACCTGGGCCTACTCGCGGGCGAACGTCGGCGGCGTCGACGGCTATCACGTGGTGGCCGTGTTCGATCGCGTGGACGGGCTCGAGATCGGTGCCGACGTGCGGCTCGCCGGCATTCCGGTCGGCGAGGTCGTGGAGATGCGTCTCGATCCCGCGACCTACCGCGCCGAAGTCGTGCTCGCCGTGCGCCGCGACGTGCCGCTGCCGCGCGATACCGCGGCAGCGATCGTGAGCACGAGCCTGCTCGGCAGCAAGTACGTCGCCCTCACGCCGGGCGCCGAGGAGGAGATGCTCGCCGAAGGGGATCGCATCACCATCACCCAGTCGGCGATCAACATCGAGGAGCTCATCGGCAAGTTCGTATTCGGAGGTGCGGGAGCCACGCCGTGAGGAGAACGGCGCTCGTCCTGCTGCTGGCATGCGGTCTTCTCGCCGCCGCGGCACCGGCCGCGGCGGCCGTGGACCGTCCCTATCGGATCGCCATCCTCCAGGGGCTCGACAAGATCACCGCGCGGGTCTCGACCTTCGAGGCGCCGGTCGGCGAGATGGTGCGTTTCGGCACCCTGGAGATCGTCGTGCGCGCCTGCTTCGAATCGCCGCCCGTCGAGCCGCCGGAGAGCGCCGCCTTTCTCGAGATCGACGCGGTCGATCCGGGGCGCGAGCGCAAACGCGCCTTTTCGGGGTGGATGTTCGCATCCAGCCCCTCGATCTCGGCGCTCGAACATCCGGTCTACGACGTCTGGGTGCTCGACTGCATCGAACCGCTCGAGGCCGCGGAGGAGGGTGCGGAGGATGCGCTCGCCCCCGAGCACGGGGGAAAGGCGGCGAAGGCGAAGGAGTGAGCCTCCGCCGGGAATTCCGCCCGCCGCACGATCGCCCGCCTGAGCCGCACCCGGTATTCCTGCCGGCTGATCTCGACGGCGCCGAAGCGCTTCAGATGATCGGTCACGAACTGGGTATCGAGCAGCTGGAATCCCCCCGCGCGCAGCCGCAGCACGAGCTCGACGAGCGCCACCTTGCTCGCATCCCGCACCCGGCTGAACATGCTCTCGCCGAAGAAGGCGGCACCGAGCACCACGCCGTAGAGACCACCGACGAGCTGCTCTCCCTGCCAGCATTCGATGCTGTGGGCGAAGCCGCGCCGGGACATGGCGATGTAGGCGTCGATGAGCTCGTCGTTGAGCCAGGTGCGGGGGCGATCCGGGGTGGCCTCGGCGCAGGCCCGGATCACCGCCTCGAAGTCGTGATCGACCCGGATCTCGAAGGGCCGCCTGCGGATCGTCCGCCGCAGGCTGCGCGGGATGTGGAAGGCGTCGAGCGGAATGATGCCGCGGCGGATCGGGTCGAGCCAGTGGATCGTCGGGTCGTGCCGGTCCTTGGCCATCGGGAACAGCCCGTTGGCATAGGCACTGATGATGAGCTCCGGCGGAAGCGCCAGCATGTGGGGCCGTGCCTCCCGGAAAGCGCGGCTTCAGCGCCGGCGCGACTCGAGAAACCGCTCGAGCCAACCGACATCGTAGGCTCCGAGATGTATTTGTTCATCTTCCACGATCGCACGCAAGAGGCGAATGGTGGTCGGCATACCGTCGATCACATATTCGCCGAGGCTGCGTGAAACGCGGCGCAGGCACTGGCCGCGATCGCGGTCGTGGACGACGAGCTTGGCGATCAGGCTGTCGTAATAGGGGGGAACCCGATATCCGGCGTAGAGGGCGGAATCCACCCGCACCCCGGGGCCGCCCGGCGGATGATAGGTGAGCACCTGCCCCGGTGCCGGCAGCAGCGTCTCCGGGTCTTCGGCGGTGATGCGGCACTCGATGGCGTGTCCCGCGATGCGCACCTCCTCCTGGTCGACCGAGAGCGGCTCGCCCGCCGCGATCTGGATCTGCTCGCGCACGAGGTCGACGCCGGTGACCATCTCCGTGACCGGATGCTCGACCTGCAGCCGGGTGTTCATCTCGATGAAGTAGAAGCAACCGTCCGCGTAGAGGAATTCGAGGGTCCCCGCGCCCACGTAGCCGATCTCGGCCATCGCCCGGGCGACCAGGGCACCCATCTCGCGGCGCTCCTCTTCCGTGAGCGCCGGTGAGGGTGCCTCCTCCACCACCTTCTGATGACGCCGCTGGATCGAGCAGTCGCGCTCGAAGAGATGGACGACGTTGCCGTGGCGGTCGCCGAGGATCTGGAACTCGATGTGCCGGGGGCGGTCGAGGAACTTCTCGATGTACACCCGTGCATCGCCGAAGCCCGCCTGGGCCTCGCCGCGGGCGAGCTCCAGCGCCTGCACGAGCTCGCCCTCGTCGTGCACGACCTTCATGCCGCGTCCGCCGCCTCCCGCGACCGCCTTGACGATGACCGGATAGCCGATGCCGCGTGCCATCTCGAGGGCCTGCTCGGGGCGCTGGACGGGTTCTTCGCCGCCCGGCGTCACCGGCACGCCGAGCTCGCGCATGCGGCGCTTGGCGGCGAGCTTGTCGCCCATGATCGCGATATGTTCCGCCCGCGGGCCGATGAAGGTGTAGCCGTGCTCTTCCACCATGCGCGCGAAATCCGGGTTCTCGGCGAGAAAGCCGTAGCCCGGATGGATCGCGTCGGCGCCGGTGATCTCGGCCGCGGCGAGGATGGCGGCGGCATTGAGGTAGGACTCCGCGGCCGGCGGCGGGCCGATGCACACGCTCTCGTCCGCGAGCCGCACATGCATGGCATCGGCATCGGCGGTGGAATGAACGGCGACGGTGGCGATCTCGAGCTCCCGGCAGGCGCGGAGGATGCGCACCGCGATCTCGCCCCGGTTGGCGATGAGCAGCTTGCGGATCACGACGGGCCCGTCACTCGATGACCAGGAGCGGCTCGCCGTATTCCACCGGCTGGGCGTTCTCCACCAGGATCTCGCGCACGCGGCCGGCACGGGTCGCCCGGATCGGGTTCATGACCTTCATCGCTTCGATGATGAGAAGTGTCTGCCCTTCCTCGACGGCATCGCCGGGCTGGACGAAGGGCGGCGCGCCCGGCTCGGGCTGGAGATAGACGGTGCCCACCATGGGCGCCGTGATCGTGCCGGGATGTACGGCCGCATCGCGTGCGGGAGGCGCTTCCACGGGCTCCGCCGCGGCCGTGCGGGCGGGCGTCTGCGCCGGTGTCGCGGCCGCGTTGGCCGCCGGCGCATGACGCACCACCCGGATGCGCGTCTCTCCCTGCGCGATCTCGATCTCGCTGAGTCCGCTGCGCGCGAGAAGATCGGCGAGCTTCTCGAGGAAACCGGTGTCGATGTCGATGCTGCTCATGCGCGTGCCGCGTCCCGCCGCGCGAGCAGATCGGCGACCGCGAGCAGGGCGAGCTCGTAGCCCTTGGCCCCGAAGCCGCAGATCGATCCGTCGGCGACCGCCGCGACATAGGAGCGGTGCCGGAACGGCTCGCGCCGGTAGATGTTGGAGAGATGGACCTCCACCACGGGTCCGTCGAATGCCCTGAGCGCGTCCATGACGGCGATGGAGGTATGCGTGTAGGC
>CAZHHU010000007.1:0-8257 GCA_964532215.1 uncultured Geminicoccaceae bacterium | reverse complement strand
GGCATGCGCATATAGCGCGCCGTCGTTCGGCCAACGCACGGCGGCGCGCACGGCTGCGGCCGACTGATCGTCTCGACGGCAGCTCCGGTTGGGAGGTCGGTATGGTCGAGTTCCACGCCAGCGCCGCGGCGCTGCTGGCCCGGCGGCTTCCCCGCACTCCCGTGATCCTCGTCGACCCGGCCGCCCTCAGACGGCAGGCCCACAACGTCACCACCTGCTTTCCCGGCGAGGTCCGCTACGCGGTCAAGTGCAACGACCTGCCGCCCGTGCTCGAGGCCCTGCATGCGGGCGGCGTGCGGGCGTTCGACGTCGCCTCGATCCATGAGGTGCGGCTGCTCCGCAGCCTCTTCGGGTCGGGCGTGGGGCTTCATTTCATGCATCCCGTAAAGCCCGAGGACGCCATCGCCGAGGCCTGGCACGACTGGGGCGTGCGGCACTTCGCCTTCGACCACGAGGCGGAGCTCGACAAGATCCTGCGGGCGACGGGCGGCGGCAGCGACCTCTTGCTCAGCCTTCGCGTCGCGGTCGATGGTGCCGCCGCCGCGCTGCCGCTTGCGGGCAAGTTCGGCTGCGAGCCCGCTGAGGCGGTGGCTCTCCTGCAGAGGGCGCGCCGGTGCGGGGCGCGCGTCGGCCTCACCTTCCATGTCGGCTCGCAGTGCCTCGACCCCTCCGCATTCGTGCGGGCCATCGGCCGCTGCGCGGAGATCGCCGCGGCCGCGGGCGGCATCGACGAGCTCGATGTCGGCGGCGGTTTTCCCGCGCCCTACACGGGCGGAGAGCCTCCCTTCGCCACCTTCGTGGCGGCGATCCGCGAGGCCTGCGAAAGCGGGAGGCTCGACGTTTCCCTGGCCTGCGAACCGGGGCGGCTGCTCGTGGCCGAGGGGGTATCGGTGCTCGCACGGGTGGAACTGCGACGGGACCGGCGCCTCTATCTCAATGACGGCGTCTACGGCAATCTCGCCGAGCTGCGCTGGCTCGGCCCCTGCTTCCCGATGCGCATCGTCGTCCCGCACCGCCCGGGGCCGTGCGTGGGCTTCGAGCTCTGTGGCCCCACCTGCGATTCGGTCGACGTCATGCCCGGTCCCCATCTCCTGCCCGAGGATGTGGATGCCGGCGACTGGATCGAGATCGGCGCCATGGGTGCCTATTCCTGCGCCCTGCATACCCGCTTCAACGGCTTCGGGGCGAGCGAGGTCATCCTGCTGGAGCGGCCGGCGGACCTGGCGCGGGCCGACGATCCGCCGGCCCCGGGCGCTGCTGCCGCCTGAGCTTTGTCCCCGGCATCCACGCCCTATCTGGCAGATCGTGGCACCTCCGGCAGAGGGACCGGTCGATGGCGACATGGCATCGGGTTCAGCTCAGAAAGCACGAGATCCTCGTCGTGGAGGCGGGCAACTTCAAGATCACCATCCGCGGCAGCGGCGAGGCGCGCATCGAACCGGCAGACGACGGCGAGCAGCCGGAGTGGCGCAAGCCGCCGCGCTCCGAGCTCGTGCGCATCGACCGTGCGGCAACGCCGGAAGACCCGGCCGAGGAATGATCAGGGGTGCGCCCGGGTCTGGCGCAGCCAGGCGAACAGCAGCAGAGCGGCGAGCAGATCGAGAACGCCGAGGGCGAGAAGAAGCCGGGAGACGGAGAGACCCAGGGAAAGAAGGGCCGCCACGGCGCCCGCGGAAGCCACGAGGAAGAAGGCGTTCATGATGTTGTTCGCGCCGATGATGCGGGCGACGTGGCTCCGCGGCGTGCGCAGCTGGAGATGGGCGTAGAGGGGTACGGCGAAGGCCCCGCCCGCCGCGGCGAGAAGAAAGAGATCGAGGAGCAGCCGCAGGCTGCCCGGGGTGGCGAGGAAGGCGGCGAGATCGCGCGGCTCCTGGGCCGGGGGTAGGAGACGGGCGGCAAGCGCGAACTCGATCCCGAGCAGGCCGACCGCGAGCATCGCCCAGGGAACCGGCCACAGACGCACGCGCCCGCGGAGCGCAAGCCGCACCGCCAGTGCGCCGACCGCGATGCCGATCACGAACATGGCGAGCAGCAGGGTTGCGACCTGCTCGGAGACGGCGAGCATCTGCCGCGCATGCGCGGGCACCTGGGCGAGGTACACCCCGCCCACGGCCCAGAACCAGGAAATGGCGAGAATCGCCCGCCACAGCTCCGGACGCCGGCGCGCATAGACCAGCACGTCCGAGAGCATGGGCCTCGGGTCGAGGCGGATGCGGAGGTCCGGGGCCGCCGCCGGCAGCTCCGGGAGGAACAGCGAGGCGAGAAAGCCCGCAACCGCGACCGCAAGGCAGGCGGCGGCAGCAAGGCCCTTTCCGGCCTCGAGGCTCACGAGCAGGCTGCCTGCCATGGTGCCGAGCAGAATGGCGAGGAAGGTCGAGGCCTCGATGTAGGCATTCGCGAGGAGCAGCTCGCGCTCGCGGAAGAGCTCGGGGAGCAGCCCGTATTTGAGGGGGCCGAAGAAGGCCGATTGCGTGCCGGTGAGAAAGACGACGAAGAGGAGAAGAGCGGAACTCCCGCCCAGGATCGCGAGAGCCCCGAGGCACATGACCGCGATCTCCGCCGCCTTGACGATGCGCACGAGGCGCGGCTTGGGATGACGGTCGGCGAGCGCGCCGGCGAGGGCGGAAAAGAGGATGAAGGGGAGGACGAGGAGGCCGCCCGCGAGCATGGCGACGGTCGCACCCCGGCCCGGGGCGCCGGCATACACGGCGAGGATGACCGCCGCCCCCTTGAAGAGATTGTCGTTGAGCGCGCCCAGGGCCTGGGCCCAGAACAGAGGCCAGAAGCGACGGTCGAGCAGAAGGGCTTTTTGTGCCGGAGGCGCCGGTGCGTCCTCGCCCGGGCCCTTCGTCATCGCTGCCCTCTCCCGCCCATCCGCTTCTGCCGCGGGTCCCCGCTCACGCCTCGAGCAGGATGGCATCGGCGGGCCGGAAGGAAATCCAGCACTCGGCGCCCGGGGCCAGGCGGAGATCGCCGCCGGGTTCGGCATTGTACACGACCGCGATGAGGGTGCGCCCCGCGGCTTCCACGAAAATGCGCGAACTGTCGCCGAAATAGGCGACCTGGGCGATCCGGCCCGGAACGGCCACGGCGCCCGCTGTGGCCGGCGGCTCCAGGGAAAGGCGCATCTTCTCCGGGCGCACGGCGAGCTCGATGCGGCCGTCCGCACAGGAGGCGCAGGGGAGATGGATTTCGCCGAGCCCGTCGAGGGCAACGCGGAGCCCCTCGGCGGTCCGATCCAGCACGCGCCCCTCGAAGAGGTTGGTGCTGCCGATGAAGTCGGCGACGAAGCGGGTGCGCGGGCGTTCGTAGAGCGTGCGCGGGTCCGCTACCTGGAGGATGCGCCCGTCGCGCATGACCGCAAGCTGGGTGGCCATGGAAAGGGCCTCGTCCTGATCGTGGGTGACGAAGATGAAGGTGATTCCGACCTCGTGCTGCAGGCGCACGAGCTCGAGCCGCATCTCCTCGCGCAGCTTGCGGTCCAGGGCCGAGAGCGGCTCGTCGAGAAGCAGCAGCTTGGGACGCTTGACGAGGGCACGGGCGAGGGCGACCCGCTGCTTCTGACCGCCCGAGAGCTGATGGGGCCGCCGGGCTTCGAGACCCTCGAGGCGCACCATGGCGAGCGCCTCGGCGACCCGCCGCGCGATCTCCGGGCGCGGGACCCGGGTGACCTCGAGACCGTAGGCGACGTTCTTCCACACCGTCATGTGCGGGAAGACGGCGTAGGATTGGAAGACCATGTTGACGGGACGCCGGTTGGGGGGCACCGCCGTCATGTCCTCGCCGTCGATCCATATGCGGCCGGAGCTCGGCGTCTCGAAGCCGGCGATCATCCGCAGCAATGTCGTCTTGCCGCATCCCGAGGGGCCGAGCAGGGCGAAGAAGGCGTTGCGCGGCACCTCGAGCGAAACCTCGTCCACGGCGCACACCGGCCCGAAGCGCTTGCTCACGTCTTCGATGCGAACGAGCGGCGTCACGGCAGCACCTTCGGAGGCTCTTCGCGGCTTCGCTGCAGCCGCAGGGCGATCACGGTGAGCAGCACCGTGACCGCGATGAGCGCGGTGGAGGCGGCGTTGACTTCCGGCGTCGCGCCGAAGCGGACCATGGAGTAGATCTTGACGGGGAAGGTGACGGTCTCGGGGCCGCTCGTGAAGAAGGTGATGACGAAGTCGTCGAGGGAGAGGGTCATGGCCAAGAGCGCTCCCGCGACGAGACCCGGGCGCATGTGGGGCAGGAGGACATGGCGCAGGGTCTGCCATTCGGAGGCACCGAGATCCCGCGAGGCCTCCTCCAGCGAGCGGTCGAACCCCTCGAGCCGCGCCCGCACGACCACGGTGACGAAGGGGAAGCTGAAGGCGATGTGGCCGATCGTGACCGGCACGAGACCGAGCGGCCAACCGAGCCCGCTCATGAGGCCGACGGCGGTGAAGAAGACGAGCAGTGCCACCCCCATGCAGATCTCCGGCACCACGATGGGAAGGGCATTCGCGCCCTCGAGCAGGGCCTTGCCGGGAAAGCGGAAGCGCCACAGGGCGAGGGCGAGCAGGCCGCCGAGCAGGGTGCTCACCAGGGTGGAGATGGCGGCGACGAGGAGGCTGTTCGTGAACGCCTCGATGAGGCTCTCGTTGGCGAGGGCCTTGAGATAGTACTTGGTGGTGAAGCCGCGCCAGACGATGTTGCGCCGGCTGTCGTTGAAGCTGAAGACGACGAGAATGACGATCGGCGCGTAGAGGAACAGGAAGGTGGCGGCGAGCCAGAGCCGCAGCCACAGCCGGCGCGTATAGTCGAGAGGGCCTCTGCGCTCAGACACCGGCCGTCCTCCTGCGGCCCGCATACCATGCCCGCAGCGCCAGGGCGGCGAAGGTCACGTAGAG
This sequence comes from uncultured Geminicoccaceae bacterium, assembly GCA_964532215.1. Lineage (GTDB taxonomy): Bacteria > Pseudomonadota > Alphaproteobacteria > Geminicoccales > Geminicoccaceae > HRBIN39. The sequence continues at coordinate 3,383 of CAZHHU010000007.1, read as the reverse complement.
GAGAATGAAGGAGAGGGCGGATCCCAGCGGCAGGTTGTTCGCCGCCTTGAACTGGCGCTCGATGACGTTGCCGATGAGCTGGCTCTGTGGCCCCCCGAGCAGATCGGAGATGAGAAAGGTGCCGAGGGCGGGGATGAAGACGAGGACGATGCCGGAAACGATGCCCGGCCAGGCGAGCGGTACGATGATGCGCTGAAAGGTCGTCCACTGCGACGCGCCGAGATCGAGACTCGCCTCGAGATAGCTGCGATCGAGCTTCTCCAGGGTGGCGTACAGGGGAAGCACCATGAAGGGCAGATATACGTAGACGATGCCGAAGATGACGGCGCTGTTGTTGTAGAGCAGCGAGAGCGGGACGAAGCGCTCGCCGAGGAGCGTGCCGAGACCCAGCGGGGTGAGCAGATACTTGCCCGCGAGCCAGAGATATTCGAGCGCGTAGTTGAGATAGCCCCGCGTCCGCAGCACGGCGATCATCGCATAGGTGCGGATGAGGAAATTCGTCCAGAAGGGGAGGATGACGAGCATGAGCAGCAGCGGTTTGGTGCGCGGCGCGGCGAAGCTCACGGCGAGGGAAACCGGAAAGGCGATCACGAGGCAGATCGCGGTGGACAGCGCGGCAATCCAGAAGGACTTCCAGAACAGGCCGAGGTATATGGGCTCGAGGGCCTGGCGGTAGTTGTCGAGGGTCCAGGTGATGGTGATCTCGACCGGGCCCGCCCGCTCGCCGAAGGCGAGCAGCCACACGAAGGCGAGCGGCACCAGGAAGAACAGGAGCAGCCAGAGCGTCCCCGGCAGGACGAAACTCCAGAAGACCCAGGGCGCCGATCGCCAGTCGTCCATCCCACCCCCCGGATGCCCGGAACGGAGCCGGAACTACAGGCGCGCGGGCGCTTGTCAATCGTCGCCGCCCCGCATCCCCCGCTGCGTCGCGATGTCCCGAGACGCTTTACAGCAGCCCCGTGAGCGATCGAGGATGAGCGCGGCCGTGCCGGGCGACTTGCCGCGCGGCCGCGACCACATGCTATAAGACGCCCGACGGGAGGGAGCGCGCGGCCCGGTCCTGCGGCCGTGATCGCGGGCCCGTCCCGATCGGACGCAAGGCCGGGGACCCTGGATGCAGCTTCCGGATCTGCAGACGCTCGACACCTTTCCCAAGCTCCTGCTCCACAACGCCGCGAACTGGCCGCAGGCGGTGGCGATGCGGGAGAAGGAGTTCGGCATCTGGAACGAGTACTCCTGGGCGCGCTATCGCCAGGAGGTGCGGAGCATCGCATACGGCCTCAAGGCCCTCGGGCTGCAGCGGGGCGAAGTCGTGGCGCTGATCGGCCGCAACCGGCCGAACTGGGTATGGGCCGAGCTCGCGGCCCACAGCCTCGGCTGCATGACGATCGGCATCTACGAGGACGTGCTGCCGCCGGAAGCCGGCTATCTCATCGACTATTCGCGGGCCGCCGTGGTCGTCGCCGAGGACGAGGAACAGGTGGACAAGATCCTCGAGCTCGGGCGCGAGGTGCCGAGCGTGCGCCGGATCGTCTACCACGATCCGCGGGGGATGCGGAAATACGAGGATTCCCGCCTCGTATCCTGGGAGCGACTGTACGCTCTGGGCGAGGAGCTGGCGCGCGACGAGCCGGGGCTGTTCGAGGCGGAGATCGCGAAGGGGCGCGGCGAGGATGTGGCGATCCTGTGCACGACCTCGGGCACGACGGCCAATCCCAAACTCGCCATGCTCCAGCACCGCCCCTTCCTGGAGCACATGAAGGCCTATCTCGAGGTCGAGCCGCGCGGGCCCGAGGACGAATATGTGAGCATCCTGCCGCTGCCGTGGATCATGGAGCAGGTCTATGTGGTGGCGATGCCGCTTCTCTGCCGCATCCGGGTGAACTTCCCGGAGAGCCAGGAGACGGCGATGCAGGATCTGCGGGAGATCGGGCCGACGCATATCCTGCTCGCGCCGCGGGTGTGGGAGCAGACGGCCGCCGACGTGCGCGCCCGCATCATGGACGCCAATCCCGTCAACCAGTGGATCTTCGAGCGGGCCTATCGCCTCGGCTACGAGGCGCTCGACGCCGGGCGGCGGTCCTGGCTCGCCGACCTCCTGCTCTTCGGTGCCCTCCGCGATCGGCTCGGCTTCGCGAGGCTCAGATCGGCCTCCACCGGCGGCGCCGCGCTCGGGCCGGACACCTTCCGTTTCTTTCTCGCCATGGGCGTGCCCCTGAAGCAGCTCTACGGTCAGACGGAAACGGGCGGCGCCTACACGATCCAGCGCGACGGGGAGATCGATTTCGACAGCTCCGGCGTCCCGTTTCCCGGCTGCGAGGTGCGCATCGCCGAGCCGGACGAACAGGGGATGGGCGAGATCCAGGCGAGGACGCCGGGCATGTTCCGCGGCTACTACCGCAACGAGGAGGCGACGCGGGAGGCCTTTACCGACGACGGTTTCCTGAGGACGGGGGATGCCGGCTACTTCGACGACCGCGGTCGGCTCGTGGTCGTCGACCGGATGAAGGACCTCGCCACCACCTCCACCGGAATCCGTTTCTCGCCCCAGTATCTCGAGAACAAGCTCAAGTTCTCCCCCTTCATCGGCGAGGCGGTGGTGCTCGGCAACGGGCGGCCCTGGCTCGCCGCGATTCTCTGCATCCGCTGGTCGATGGTCTCGAAATGGGCGGAAGGGCGGGGAATCCCCTTCACGAACTATCAGAATCTCGCCGCCAACCCGGAAGTCTACGAGCTCCTTGCGGCGGAAGTGGAGAAGGTCAACGCGAGCCTGCCCGAGGGGCAGCGGATCCGCCGCTTCCTGCTGCTGCACAAGGAGCTCGATCCGGACGACGGCGAAGTCACGCGCACCCGCAAGGTACGGCGCGGCGTGATCGATCGCCGCTATGGCGCGATCATCGACGCGATCTATGCCGGTCTGCCCGAGGTCCACTTCGAGGGTGAGGTGACCTTCGAGGATGGGCGCAAGGGCGTGGTGCGGGCCGATCTCCGGATCCGCGACACGCGGGCTCACCTTGAAGCGGAGAAGCGGGCGGCATGAACGAGACCCTGCATGCAGCCGAGGCGGCGCCGCGCGGCGCGGTCGTGCGCAAGCGCACCATCGGCGAGGAGCTGCTGCGGGTGGAGAACGTCAATCTGCGCTTCGGCGGGGTGCAGGCCCTCGCGGGGGTGAGCTTCGACATCCGCAGAGGCGAGATCCGCGCCATCATCGGTCCCAACGGCGCGGGCAAGTCCTCGATGCTCAACGTCATCAACGGCTTCTACCAGCCGCAGGAGGGAGCGATCTTCTGGAAGGGACGGCGACTGCGCAGGATGCGCCCCCATTTCGCCGCCTCCCAGGGCATCGCCCGCACCTTCCAGAACATCGCCCTGTTCAAGGGCAT
>CAZHHU010000006.1:26598-49281 GCA_964532215.1 uncultured Geminicoccaceae bacterium | reverse complement strand
CGCCATCGGTCACGGTGCGCATCCGCCACCGACGTCGGGAGACGCAGCCATGAAGAACGGGGTGGTCATCGTCAGTGCCGCGCGCACGCCCATCGGATCCTTCAACGGCGCTTTCGCCACCGTGCCCGCGCACGAGCTCGGACGGACGGCGATCCAGGCGGCGCTGGAGCGGGCGGGGGTGGAGCCGGGCGAGGTGTCGGAGGTGCTCATGGGGCAGATCCTGACCGCCGCCCAGGGCCAGAATCCCGCCCGTCAGGCGTCGGTCCACGCGGGCATCCCGGTCGAGGTTCCCGCCTACAACGTCAACATGCTCTGCGGCTCGGGTCTCAAGAGCGTGACGCTTGCCTGCCAGGCGATCGCCGCGGGCGATTCCCGCATCGTCGTGGCGGGCGGGCAGGAAAGCATGAGCCAGGCGCCGCACGCCGCCCATCTGCGCGGCGGGGTGAAGATGGGCGAACTCGAGCTCGTCGACACCATGCTCAGGGACGGGCTCGTCGACGCCTTCCACGGCTATCACATGGGGATCACGGCCGAGAACGTGGCCGAGCGTTATCAGATCACCCGCGAGGAACAGGACCGCTTCGCCTGCGCCTCGCAGAACAAGGCCGAGGCGGCGATCGAGGCCGGTCGCTTCCGCGACGAGATCGTCGCCGTGGCGGTCCGGACGCGCAAGGGCGAGGTGGTGGTGGATCGGGATGAATATCCCCGCTTCGGGACCACGCTCGAGAACCTCCGCAAGCTGCGTCCCGCCTTCAAGCCGGACGGCACCGTCACCGCCGGCAATGCGAGCGGCATCAACGACGGGGCTGCGGCGGTGGTGGTGATGACCGAAGAAGAGGCCGGACGACGCGGCATCGAGCCGCTCGCGCGCATCGTCGCCTGGGCGCAGGCTGGCGTGCCGCCGGAGATCATGGGGACCGGGCCGATTCCGGCCTCACGGCGTGCCCTCGAGAAAGCGGGCTGGCGGGTCGAGGATCTCGAGCTCGTGGAGGCCAACGAGGCCTTCGCTGCCCAGGCCCTCGCCGTCAACAAGGAGATGGGCTGGGATCCGGCGATCGTGAACGTCAACGGCGGCGCGATCGCGCTCGGCCATCCCATCGGCGCTTCGGGCGCGCGCATCCTGACCACACTTCTCTACGAGATGAAGCGCCGGGGCGCGCGGCGCGGGCTTGCGACGCTGTGCATCGGCGGCGGCATGGGCATCGCCATGTGCGTGGAGCGGTTGTGAGGGAGCCGGGCGGCCTCCGGGCCGCCCGTGGCATCTCCTGCATGGGAGGATCGACAGGGGAGGACCGAGAATGTCTCGCCTTGCACTCGTTACCGGCGGCACGCGCGGCATCGGACGGGCGATCTCGATCGCGCTCCGGGACAGCGGCCACCGGGTGGTCGCCAACTATCACGGCAATGAGGAGGCGGCACAGCGATTCGCGGCCGAGACCGGCATTCCCGTTCGCCGCTTCGACGTGGCGGACTTCGAGGCCTGCCGCGAAGCCGTCGCGGCGATCGAAGGCGAACACGGCCCGATCGAGATTCTCGTCAACAACGCCGGCATCACCCGCGATGTCACCTTCCACCGCATGACTCCCGAGCAGTGGAACGCGGTGCTGCGCACCAATCTCGATTCCATGTTCAACGTCACCCGCCAGGTCATCGAGGGCATGCGCGCGCGCGGCTTCGGGCGCATCGTCAACATCTCCTCCATCAACGGCCAGAAGGGTCAGTTCGGTCAGACCAACTATGCCGCGGCCAAGGCGGGGGTGCTCGGGTTCACGAAGGCGCTCGCGCTCGAGAACGCCGCCAAGGGGATCACCGTCAACGCCATCGCCCCGGGTTATGTGGCCACCGAGATGGTGATGGCGGTGCGCGAGGAGGTGCGCGAGCAGATCATCGCCCAGATCCCGACGGGTCGGCTCGGCGAGCCCGCGGAGGTGGCGCGCTGCGTCCTGTTCCTGGTCTCGGACGAGGCCGGCTGGATCACCGGTTCGACGATCACCGTGAACGGTGGCCAGTACATGATCTGAGCGGTGCTGCGGTTGCGGATCCGGGCATGTGTTTCACGTGAAACAGCAGCTTCTACCGGGTGCCGTAGATGCGATCACCGGCATCCCCGAGCCCCGGCAGGATGTAGCCGCGCTCATCGAGGCCGCGGTCGATGGCGGCCGTGAAGACGGGCACATCACCGTGCTGGGCGTGAAAGTGGCGGATGCCCTCGGGCGCCGCCAGCAGACAGGCGAAGCGGATGTCCCGCGCGCCTGCGCGCTTGAGCCGGGCCACCGCGGCTACGGCGGAATTCGCCGTGGCCAGCATGGGATCGACGACGATCACCGGGCGCTCGCCGATATCCTGCGGCACCTTGAAGTAGTACTCGACGGCCGCGAGCGTTTTCGGGTCGCGGTAGAGGCCGATGTGGCCGACGCGGGCGTTCGGCAGCAGGTCGAGCATGCCGTCGAGGAGGCCGTTGCCGGCACGGAGGATGGAGACGATGCACAGCTTCTTGCCGGCGAGGGTGCGCGCCTCGGTGCGCGCGAGCGGGGTCTCCACGACCACCGGGGCGAGAGGCAGATCGCGCGTGATCTCGTAACCCAGAAGCATGGCGATCTCACGCAGCAGCCGCCGGAATTCCGAGGTCGGCGTGCTCCTGCGGCGCAGGAGGGTGAGCTTGTGCTGAACGAGGGGATGATCCACGACCACGGTCCGCGCCATGCCTCTTCTCCCGCTCTGCCGGCCGCGGAATAGAGGGCTGGGAGAGCCGAGGCAACCAGAGATGCCGCCCCCGAGAGATCGCCGCTTCAGCCTCGCGGTGGCGCTCGAGTGCAGCTTCACCGGCGCGCTCCACCCGCTCGACCGGCCGTGGAACCTCTCGCCGGCCGCAAAGCCGCTTCTCGTGCGCTACGATCTCGAAGCGGCGGCAAGGCGCTGGAGCCGCGCGAACCTCGCCCGTCGCCCGCCGACGATGTGGAAGTATCACGAACTCCTTCCCCTGCCCGCGAAGAAGGCCGTCGTCTCCCTGGGGGAGACGGTAACGCCGCTCGTGCCCGTGAGCGTCCGGCACCGCTCCGGCCGCGCCGGCGAGGTCCTGATCAAGGACGACAGCCGGCTTCCCACCGGATCGTTCAAGGCACGGGGACTCGCGCTCGCGGTCGCGATGGCCCGTCATTTCGGGCTCACGCATCTCGCGATGCCCACGAACGGCAATGCCGGCGCCGCGCTCGCCGCCTATGCGGCGCGGGCCGGGCTTCGCTGCACCGTCGTCTGTCCGGCGGATACGCCGCGCGCCAACCTGGAGGAGATGAAGGCCTGCGGCGCCGAGGTTCAGCTCGTCGACGGGCTCATCGACGACTGCGGGCGGCTCGTGCAGGAAGGGACGCGGCGGGCCGGATGGTTCGACGTCTCCACCCTGAAGGAACCCTACCGTCTCGAGGGCAAGAAGACGATCGGGTTCGAGATCGCCGAGCAGCTCGGCTTCCGGCTTCCCGACGTGATCTTCTATCCGACCGGAGGCGGCACGGGACTGCTCGGCATGTGGAAGGCCTTCTCGGAGCTCGAAGCGGTGGGGCTCCTCGCCGGCCGGCGCCCGAGAATGGTCGCCGTGCAGGCTGCGGGCTGCGCGCCCGTGGTGCGGGCGTTCGCGGAGGGCCTCGAGCACGCGCCGCGCTGGGAACAGGCGCACACGCTGGCCGCCGGCATCCGGGTGCCGCGGCTGATCGGCGACTTCCTCGTGCTGCGGGTGCTGCGCGAGAGCGGCGGTTTCGCGATCGCCGTCGAGGACGCGGAGATCGAAGCGGCGCGGCGCGAATGCGCAGAACGCCAGGGCATCCATCTCTGCCCCGAAGGTGCGGCGACCTTCGCCGCCTATCGACGAAGCCTCGAGGAACAGCGCATCGCGCCGAAAGATCGGGTCCTGCTCTTCAATGGCGCGAGTGCGCTCAAATACCCGCCCTTCGGCTGAGCGGCGACGGCGCCCTCACGGGTCTCTCCCATCCGCTGCCGCCGCCCGCGGAGGCTCATAGCGGGCGACGCGCTGATCGATGGCCCCGAAGATCGAGCGCCCTTCGCAATCGAGCATCTCGATCCGCACCCGATCGCCCCAGCGCATGAAGCCGGTCGCGGCGCGGCCGTGGCGGATGATCTCGACCATGCGCTGCTCGGCGATACAGGAATAGCCCAGCCCGCCTTCCGCCACCGGCCGGCCCGGTCCGCCATCCGGATCGCGGTTGGATACCGTTCCCGAGCCGATGATCGAACCCGCACCGAGGCGGCGGGTGCGGGCGGCGTGGGCGATGAGCCGGCCGAAGTCGAAGGTCATGTCGCGGCCGGCATCCGGCATGCCGAAGAGCGCACCGTTGAGCCAGGAGCGGAGCGGCAGATGGACCCTGCCGTCGCGCCAGGCATCCCCGAGCTCGTCCGGGGTGACGGCCACCGGCGAGAAGGCCGAAGAGGGTTTGGACTGGAAGAAGCCGAAGCCCTTGGCGAGCTCCCCGGGCACGAGATTGCGCAGACTCACGTCGTTGACGAGCATGAGCAGGCGGACATGGGCGAGGGCGGCGTCGGGACGGATCCCCATCGGCACGTCGTCGACGACCACGGCGATCTCGGCCTCGAAGTCGAGCCCCCAGGACTCGTCCTCGAGCGGGATCTCCTCGGTGGGACCGAGGAAGCAGTCGGATCCGCCCTGATACATGAGCGGATCCTGCCAGAAGGAAGGCGGCATCTCGGCGCCCCGTGCGCGGCGCACGAGTTCCACGTGGTTCACATAGGCCGAACCGTCCGCCCACTGATAGGCACGGGGCAGCGGGCTCGCGCAGGCGGTGGGATCGAAGGGAATGGCGCCCGGCGGATCGGCCTCGTCGAGCGCCACCGCCGCGGCGCGGAGCCCGGGTTCGACCGCGCTCCAGCGATCGAGCGCGGCCTGCAGCGTCGGCGCGATCTCCGGCACCGGCAGCGCGCGCCGAAGATCGCGGGAGACCACAACCAGGGTGCCGTCGCGGCCTCCCGCCCGCAGGGTCGCGAGTTTCATCGTCCAGCCCGGCTCGCTGCCCTCACCCCGTCTTCCAGCTGTAGCGGTAGTCCTCCCATTCCACGCCCTCGGGCAGCTCGCCGACCTCGAGCGGATCGCGCGTGTCGATCATGACCGCATACTCGTCGGTCATGCTCTTGGGCTGCTCAAAGGCGCGGGCGAGTGCCCGGGGATGGGGACCGTGCGTGAAGCCGCAGGGGTGGAAGGTCACCATCGCCGGTTCGACGTTGTCGCGCGAGAAGAAATCGCCCGCATGATAGAAGATGACCTCATCGTAGTCGTCGTTGTTGTGGTAGAAGGGGACCTTGAGCGCATCGGGATCGGTCTCGAACGGGCGCGGACAGAAGGTGCAGACCACGAAACGGTGCGCGACCCAGGTCGTGTGCGCCGAAGGCGGCAGGTGATAGCGGTGCGAGGCGAGGGGCCGGATGTCCTTGACATTCAGGCGCACGGGCAGGTTGTCGCCCTTCCAGCCGACGGCATCGAGGGGGTTGAAGGGAAAGGTGACGGTGGAGATCTCGTCCCGCCGCTTGACCCGCACGCGCCAGGCCCCGCCGGGACCCGGCTCGTCGTACTGGGCACGGAACATGTCGTCGATGTGCGGGGTCTCGAGCACGCCCGGATCGAAGAAGGCGTGATGGCCGAGGATGCCGCGGTCCGGCAGCATGTACATGGCGTTGGTGGCCTCGATCAACAGCGCCGTGATCGGGTCCTCGCAGACCAGCCGCCACATCGTGCTCCGCGGCAGGACCACATAGTCGCCCTCGGCCACCGGCAGATGACCGAAATCGCAGAAGAGATGACCGCGGCCGCGGTGGATGAAGAGAAGCTCGTCGCCGTCGGCGTTGCGCACGAGATGGTCCATGCGCGCCGGCGCGCGCCAGAACCGCATCTTGCAGTGCGCGTTGTGGAGAAAGCGTGTGGCCTGCCAGGGTGACGCGTGGACTTCGGTGATGCGATCGAGATAGAAGGCGCGGGGGCGGAGCGGGCCCTCCCATTCGATCCAGCCCGTCGGGGGATGACGGTGATACATGTGGGTCGCGGGTCCGAAGAACCCCTCCCGACCGAGCTCGCGTTCATAGAGGTCATGCGGAAAGCCGGTATGCGCCTGCCTCGGAGCAAGGCCTTCGCGGCGCGGGAAGGAGATGTGCTTGCGCATGTCCGCCTCCACTCGTTCTTCTACCGCCCGACCGGCTCGGGGGTCGTCGCGGGGTCCCACCGAGGATAGTTTCATATGAAACCAGGTCAAGAACGCCCGGCTCCGTTCGCGGAACGGGAGTGGGCCCGGGATGAACCCGTGCTCCGGCTCGACAGGTTCCTGCCCTACCGGCTGTCGGTGCTCGCGAGCCGCACAAGCCGCACCCTCGCGCGCCGCTACCGCGAGCGCTTCGGCCTGTCGATCGCCGAGTGGCGGGTCATGGCGGTGCTGGGATGGCGGGAGGGGCTGTCGGCGAGCGAGATCGCGGAACGCACCGCGATGGACAAGGTCAAGGTGAGCCGCGCGATCACCAGACTCGAGCAGCGGAAGCTGCTCGCGCGAAGCCGCGATCCCTCGGACCGGCGAATAAGCCGCCATCGCCTCACCGCCGCGGGGCGCGCCGTCTACGGGCAGGTGGTGCCGCTCGCCCGCGCGTTCGAGGAGCACCTGCTCGCCGTGCTCACGACCGAGGAACGCCGGCGGCTGTTCGCGCTTCTCGATCGGCTCGACGCCCGCATCGAGAACCTCGCCCCGGACGGCTAGGGGTCTTCCCGGCCGCTTCGACGCCCGCCCCCGTCCGGGCGGATCAGCGGGACCTGGGGTGCGGCATCTTCCGGCAGAAGCCCGAGCAGGCGGGGATCGTCGGCGATCTCGACGGCCCGCGCACAGGCCCGGAAACCGGCACGGCGGTAGAAGGCGAGCGCTCCCGGATGGTCGAGGGTACAGGTGTGCACGAACAGGCGGCGGATCGGTCGCCGGAACGCGCGCGCGATCGCCTCCTCGATCAGCCAGCGGCCGAGACCCCGTCCGAGATGGGACTCGAGGATGCCGAGGAAGGCGAGCTCGCATTCCCGCTCATGGCGGAAGTCGAGCTCGAGCAGGCCGATATCCCGCATTCCGTGCCGCACGCGGAAGACCTCCACGCGCGGATCCTCGAGGATGCGCCGGAGTTCTCCGGTCTCGAGCGCGAGGCGGCTGAACCACAGCCAGCGGGCGCCCACCGCCCGGAAAAGTGCGCGGTACGCCTCGGGCTCCGGAGGCTCGAGCGGAACGAGCGCGAAGCCGGACGGCGCCTCGGGACGCGGCAGAGCGGCCGGCCGTTCCATCTCGAGCCAGGTGACGATGGAAGCGATCTTGCCCGGTGGCAGCGGGTGGAGGCCGTTTTCCCTGAGCGCGGACACGGTGGGTCTACCTCGGTCGATGCGGTGCGGAGAGAGGGAGCGGACGGGCGCGTGTTGACGGTGGCCGCCGCATCGGCGCACGATCCGGGCGTCCGTGGGGGAAAGGCGGGGAGGCGTCATGGCGATCCACTTTTCGCGCGAGGAGTTCGACGATCGCCTGCGGCGGACGCTCGAGGCGGCGGCCGCGCGGGGCCTCGATGCCCTGCTCCTGTTCGCGCCGGAGAGTCAGTACTGGCTTACGGGCTTCGACAGCTTCGGCTACTGCTTCTTTCAGTGCCTGCTGCTGCGCGCCGACGGCAGCCTGCTGCTGTTCACGCGGGCGCCCGATCTGCGGCAGGCGCAGCGCACCTCGATCATTCCGGAAGTGCGGCTGTGGGTCGATCGCGAGGGCGCGGATCCCGCCCGCGAGCTTCGCGCCATTCTCGCCGAAAAGCGGCTCTCCGGGCGGAGGCTCGGGGTGGAATGGGATACGCACGGGCTCACCGGCGCCAATGCCCGACGCCTGCTCGCGGCACTCGACGGCTTCGCGCGGGTCGAGGATGCATCCCGCCTCATCCCCGAACTGCGCCTCGTCAAGTCGCCGGCGGAACTCGCCTGTCTGCGCCGGGCGGGCGAGCTCGCGGACCGGGCGCTCGAGGTGGCGTGCGAAGAGACGCGGCCGGGGGCCGATGAGGCCCGGATCCTCGCACGCATGCAGGGCAGCGTGCTCGAGGCGGGCGGGGACTATCCGGCCAATCCCTTCATCATCGGCTCCGGCGAGGAGGCGCTGCTCTGCCGCTACTTCTCCGGACGACGCCGGCTCGCGGCACGCGACCGCCTCACCCTCGAGTTCGCGGGTGTCTGGCGGCACTACCATGCCTGCCTCATGCGCACCTTTCTCGTCGGCGCCGCGGACGAGGAGGACCGCAGACTGTTCTCCATCTGCGCCGAGGCGCTCCGGGCCTGCGAGGAGCGGCTGCGCCCCGGGGTCACCATGGGCGAGGTCTATGCGGCTCATGCGGCGACCCTCGACAGCTACGGTCTCGCACCCCATCGCCTGAATGCCTGCGGCTACAGCCTCGGCGCCCGCTTCGCTCCCTCCTGGATGGACTGGCCCATGTTCTACGCCGACAATCCCGTCCGGCTCCAACCCGGCATGGCGTTCTTCCTCCACATCATCATCGCCGACAGCTCGCGCGGCCGCGCCATGACCCTGGGACGCAGCTCGATCATCGGCAGGGACGGTCCGGAGCCGCTCTCGCGCGCACCCCTCGAATTCGTCCTGCAGCGCTGATCCCCGAGCCGGTGCCGTCACTCCTCGCAGGAGTGGCCGAAGGCCGCGAGGCCCTCGGCGAGATAGTCGGCAAGAAGCGGCATGCCGAGGAGATACTCGGCGGTCCGATCGTTGTGCGCGCGCCGCGCCTCCGCCTTGGCCTCCTCCCATTCGTCCGGAGCAAAGCTGCCGCGCCCGACCCAGGCGAGCGCCACGAGCTCGATCTGCTCGTCCTCGTTGAGCGTGTTGATGAACTCCCGGAGCTCCTCGTAGGTCGGATCGTCGTCGAACTCCTCGAGCACCTCGCGCATCTCCTCATCCGCGGGGTTGGAACCGTAGTCCTCCTCCACCGGCGCCTCCTTGGCGTCGAATTCCCGCGCCCGGACGATGACGAAGCACACCTTGCTCGGATCGATGGTCAGCATGATCTCGGCCCCCCACCTGCTGCGCCCGTTCCCTTTTGTGGTCGAAGGCCGCAAGAGGCAAGAGCGGGCGCACGCCGCCCGGCTCTGCTTGACAGCCGGCGCCCGGGCTCGTTATTCGTGTACCAACGATAATGGCGCCGAACCGTCGAAACGGTGACCGGATGGTGACGTGACGGGTCGCAGCCGAGGGAGGATCGAAACGCGCGCACACCCGAAAGCCTGGGATGGGCGGGGCCCGGCGCCGGCGCTGGCGGCGGCGTCCGGCTGTCGATCGGACGATCGGCGCGATCTCCGCCCGGGCCCCGCGGTCTGGCACGCGCCTGCGGATCTGGAGACGGCGCTTCGGCTTCGAAGCGAGGGACATCTTCCGGTCGCCGGCGGCACCGATCTCTATCCGATGGAGGAGGGAGAGACGCTTGCTTGCCGCCGACTGTTCGACCTTATGGCGGTCGATGTGCTGCGGCCGATCGCGCGGGATGCCTCGGGTCTGCGCATCGGCGCCTGCGTGCGCTGGTGCGAGCTCGCCGCGGCCCGGCTGCCGCCCGCTCTGGACGCGCTCAGAGCCGCAGCCCGGCAGATCGGCGGCGTTCAGATCCAGAACGTGGCGACGATCGGCGGCAATCTGTGCAACGCCTCGCCGGCAGCGGACGGGGTGCCGCCGCTGCTCGTCCTCGATGCCCGGGTGGCGCTCGCATCGCCGCGCGGCAGCCGGCAGCTCGCGCTCGAGGAATTCCTGCTCGGCAACCGGCAGACCGCGCTTGCCGCGGATGAACTCCTCACCGCGGTGCTGATTCCCCTCGACGGCCTCGAGGGCCGTTCGGTGTTTCTCAAGCTCGGCACCCGGCGCCATCTCGTCATCTCCTTCGTCTCGGTGGCCGTGCGGCTCGTCTTCGACGAAGCGGACCGGCTGCGCCGCGCGGCGCTCGCGGTCGGCGCCTGTTCGCCCGTGCCGGTGCGGCTGCGGGGGCTCGAGCGGGAGCTCCTGGGCCGTCCGCGCCGCGAGGTGGCAGAGTGGCCGATCGACGCGCGCCATCTGGCACCGCTGCGCCCCATCGACGACGTGCGCGCGACCGCCTCCTACCGTCTCGAGGCGGCGGCCGTGCTGCTCGCCCGGGGGCTGCGGGAGGCGGCGTCATGAGCGCGACGACCACCGCACTCGAATTCCGGCTCAACGGCGAGCCCGTGCGCGCGGTGGCGGCACCTTCCCTGCGGCTTTCCCACCTGCTGCGGGAGGAGCTCGGTCTGTTCGGCACCAAGACGGGCTGCGACGCCGGCGACTGCGGCGTCTGCACCGTGCTCCTCGACGGCGAGCCGGTATGCGCCTGCCTCACGCCCGCAGCCCGCATCCAGGGGCGCCATGTGGAGACGGTCGAGGGCCTCGAGCGCGATCCCCTCGGCCGGGCGCTGCAGCAGGCCTTCCTCCTCGAGGGGGGAAGCCAGTGCGGCTTCTGCACCCCCGGCATGCTGATGGCGGCGCTCGCGCTGCTGCGCAGGAAGCCGCGGCCCGACGCAGCGGCGGTGGAGGAGGCGCTCGGCGGCGTGCTCTGCCGCTGTACGGGCTACCGGCACATCCTCAACTCGGTGCTGAGGGCTGCGGAGCTCGCCGCCGGTGGAACGCCGCCGTGCTGGCCCGAGCGTCCCACCGTCGGGGTATCCGTGCCGCGTCTCGACGGCCCCGCCAAGGTGGCGGGGCGCGAGCGCTTCGGCGCCGACGGCGTGCCGGCCGGGGCCCTGGTCGTGCGACTGCTGCGCTGTCCGCATCCGCGTGCCCGCTTCCGCTTCGGAGATCTCGAATCCTGGCGGCAGCGCCATCCGGGTGTGCGGGCGGTGCTCACGGCGCGTGATATTCCCGGCGCGAACGGCTTCGGGGTGATTCTCGGCTCCTCCGATCAGCCCGTGTTCGCCGAAGAGATCTGTCGCTTTCGCGGCGAGCCGGTGGCGGCGGTGGTCGCCACCTCGGATGCCGCCGCGCGGCGGAGCCTCGAAGACTTCCCCGTCGTCTTCGAACCCCTCACCCCGCTCCTCGATCCCGAGGAGGCGCTGCGCCCCGAGGCGCCCCTGGTGCGCAAGGCCGAGGACAACCGGCTCGCTTCGGGCATCGTCCGCCGCGGCGACATCGAGCGGGGTTTTGCCGAAGCGGCCGCGGTGGTCGAGGGGCGCTTTCGCACCTCCTTCATCGAACACGCCTATCTCGAGCCCGAGGCGGGCTGGGCGCGGCTGCGGCAGGACGGGCGTATCGAGCTCCACGTCTCGACCCAGACGCCGCACATGGACCGCGAGGCGGTGGCGGAGATCCTCGGCCTCCCCGAGGACCGCATCGTCGTCGTGCCGACCGCGGTCGGCGGCGGCTTCGGCGGCAAACTCGATCTGTCGGTGCAGCCCTATCTCGCGCTCGCCGCGCTCAGGCTCGCCCGGCCCGTACGCATGATCTACGCGCGGCGCGAATCGATGATGGCGACGACGAAGCGCCATGCCGCGAGGCTCAGCTGTCGCATCGGCGCCGATCGCGAGGGGCGGATCCTCGCCTTCGACTTCTTCGGGCTGTTCGATACCGGCGCCTATGCGAGCTGGGGCCCCACGGTCGCGGGGCGCGTGCCCGTGCATGCCGGCGGGCCCTATCGCATCCCCGCCTATTGCGCCCGCAGCCTCGCCGTCTACACCAATCATCCTCCCGCGGGTGCCTTTCGCGGCTTCGGCGTGCCGCAGGCGGCGATCGCGAGCGAGACGCTCTACGACGAACTCGCGCGCCGCCTCGGTCTGGATCCGCTCGAATTGCGGCGGCGCAACGCACTTCGCGACGGTGATACGACCGTGACCGGACAGATGCTCGAGCGCGGCGTCGGCTATCTCGCCTGTCTCGACGCCCTGGCACCGCACTGGCGCGACGCCCGCGCGCGCGCCCGCATCGAGAACGCCCGCGCGCAACGCAAGGGGGTGCCCAGAAGGCGGGGAGTGGGCATCGCCGGCGGGTTCTACGGCTGCGGCAACACCGCGCTCCCCAATCCGTCGACGATCCGCGCCGGCATCCGGGCCGACGGCACCATCCTGCTCTTCCAGGGCGCGGTCGACATCGGCCAGGGCTCGAACACCGTCATTCCGCAGATCTTCGCCGAGGCGCTCGGCGTGCCGCTCTCCCGGGTGCGGTGGATCGTCGGCGATACCGAGCGCACGCCCGATGCGGGAAAGACGTCGGCATCGCGGCAGACGGTGGTCTCGGGCCAGGCGGCGATCGCCGCCGCGCGCGCGCTGCGGCGGGAGCTCGCGCGGCTCGCCAATGCCTCGGAGGAGGCGGAGATGAGCTTCGAGGCGGGGCGGGTGCGGATCCGCGAGGCGGACCGCGAAGTGATGCTCGAACTCGCCCGTCTTCCCGCGGACGGCGAGGGGTTCGTGGTCCAGGGACAGGGGCGCTGGGATCCGCCCACGAGCCCGCTCGACGGCGACGGTCAGGGCGCGCCCTATGCGGTCTACGGCTTTGCCGCCCAGCTCTGCGAGCTCGAGGTCGACCTCGAGCTCGGCACGGTACGGCTGCTGCGTTTCGTGGCCGCGCACGACGTCGGACGGGCGATCAATCCGCTGCTCGTGGAGGGTCAGATCCACGGCGGCATCGCCCAGGGCATCGGCCTCGCGCTGCTCGAGGAGTTCCGCCCCGGGGTGAGCGAGAACCTGCACGACTATCTCATCCCGAGCTTCTCGGACGTGCCGGAGATCGAGACCGTGCTCGTGGAATCCGGAGATCCGCTCGGGCCCTTCGGCGCCAAGGGAGTGGGCGAGCATGCGCTGATCCCCACCGCACCCGCGATCCTCAACGCCCTGCGCGATGCGGTCGGCGCGCCGGTGCGCGCGCTTCCCGCCACCCCGGAGCGGGTGCTCGAGGCGGTGCGCAGCGCCCAGCAGGAGGTGCAGCGGTCATGACCGGGCGGGATCGAGGAGAACGCATCCGCTGCGATGCCTGTCCCGTGCTCTGCTACATCCGTCCCGGGAGCACGGGGGCCTGCGACCGCTACGCGAACGTCGACGGACGCCTGGTGCGCCTCGATCCGCTCACGGTCATCGAGCGGGCGCGCGCGCGCGGCACCCGGCTCGTGCCCTTCCTCCGCACCGCCGAGGACTGGGACGGCATGCCGCTGCCGACGCCGCGACCCTTCGTCACCGCGGTCGGGGCCGGCACCACCTATCCCGACTACAAGCCCGCCCCCTTCATCGTCGCCGCCCGGGTCGAGGGGGTCGATACCGTCACCGTCGTCTCCGAAGGCATCTTCAGTTACTGCGGCGTGAAGGTGAAGATCGACTGCGATCGTCACATCGGCGACGAGCGGGCGGTCGTCTACGCCGAAGGGGAGCCCGTCGGCCATGTGACGACGAGCGAATACGGGGCGACCATGCTGTCGCTCGGCGGCGTCGAGCATCTCACCGGCGGCAGCAAGCGGGAGGGGCGGGTGACCTGCCGTACCCTGCTCGCGCTGTGCAACCGGGAGGCCGTGGAGCTGGAGGTCGAGGAGGGGGCGCGGCTGGTCGTCCAAGCCGGCAGGCCGCCGGTGGTCAACGGCAGGGTCGAGGAGCGGATGCGGGTGGGCTGCGGCTCGGCCACCATCGGCATGTTCGCGACCCGCTGGGCGGGCCGCGTCGAGGAGGTGGTCGTGGTCGACGACCACATCACCGGCGTGCTGTCCGAACATCAGGCGGGCCGCGTGCTCGGCATGGAGCCCTCGGGCATCCGCATCCGCGGTCACCGCTCGACGCCGGGCCGCTACTTCCGCGTCGCCTCCCCCGGCCAGGGCTGGGGCGGCACCGACATCCGCGATCCCCTCGAGATCGTGGAGGGCTTCGATCCCGCCCGGGCGCGGCCCGGGATGCGGCTCCTCATGCTTTCGACCACCGGCGAACATGCCGCCTATTTCGAGCTCGACGAGGAGCTCAGGCCGGTCGAGAAGGAGATGCCGGCCGAGCTCCGTGAGAGCGTCGAGCTCGTGGCCGCGAACTGCGAGCCCGCGCTCTGCTCGGTGCTGTTCATGGCCGGGGCCGGCGGCAGCCTCAGGGCGGGCGTGACCCGCAACCCCATCGCCCTCACCCGCTCGGTGCGCGATCTCCTCGTCCGGGTGACGAGCGGCGGCGCGCCAACCTATCTCTGGCCGGGCGGCGGCATCACCTTCATGGTCGACGTCACGAAGATGCCGCAGAACGCCTTCGGCCATGTCCCCACGCCGGCGCTGGTGGCGCCGATCGAATTCACCATGCGGCGGGAGGATTACGAGGCGATCGGCGGCCACATCGATCGGCTGGTGGAACTCGAGACCGTGCTCGCACGGGAGGACATCCGCCGCACGGAGGAGGTCTAGACGGTGCGCGGTCCCCTCTGTGAGCGCCTCGAGAACGGTCGCAGACTTCACCTCCAGCACGGGCCGATCGACCTGCTCATCGAGGCCGAGGGAGCCGACCGCGAGGCGGCCTTCGAGGCGGCATGCGCCCGCTTTCGCACCGTGCTCGAGGAGCTCGTCGGCGAGCTTCCGCTGCTCAGGCAGCCGCTCGCGCCGGGGGCGACCGGCCCCCGCGGCGCGGTGGCGCGGCGCATGTGGCAGGCGGCGCTTCCCTTCGCCCGGGACTTCTACGTCACCCCGATGATCGCCGTCGCCGGCGCGGTGGCGGACGAGATCCTCACCTGCATGTGCTCGGGGTTCCGCCTCGAGCGCGCCTTCGTCAACAACGGCGGCGACATCGCCATCCATCTCGGGCCCGGGCGGCGGTTCACCAGCGCCGTGGTCACCGACCCGCAGCGGCTCGTGGTGGGGGCGATCCTCGAGGTCCGGGATCACGATCCGGTGCGCGGTCTGGCGACGAGCGGCTGGCGCGGGCGCAGCCTGTCGCTGGGCATCGCCGATGCGGTCACGGCGCTCGCGGCTTCGGCGGCCGCGGCGGACGCGGCCGCGACCCTGATCGCCAACGCCGTCGACCTGCCGGGACATCCGGCCATCCGCCGGCGGCCGGCGGCGGAGGTGGTGGAAGGTTCGGATCTCGGGGACCTTCCCGTCGTCACCGAGGTCGGACCGCTCACCGAGGCGGAAATCCTGGATGCGCTCGATCGCGGCGCGGCAAGGGCGCGGGCCTTCCTCCTGGCCGGCCGCATCGAGGGTGCGGTGCTGGCGCTCGGCGGGCGCATGCGCTGGGTCGGGGAGGTGCGGGATGTCGTCGGTGACGATGCGTAAGCTCGTCCTCCAGATCGAGGAGATCCGCCACGAGGGCGGCCCGCCACCCGCGCGCCCGCCCGTTCGCGGCGCCGTCCTCGCCGTGATCGACAATCCCTTCGCGGGACGCTACGTCGAGGACATCCAGCCGTTCATGGCGCTGCTCCGGCCGCTGGGCCGGGAGTTGGCCGAACGGCTGCTCGCGGCCCTGGGCGGTGAGGTGGACGCGTACGGCAAGGGGGCCATCGTGGGCGCCCTCGGAGAGATCGAGCACGGGGCGCTGTGGCACGCGCCGGGAGGCTGGGCGATGCGCGAGGTCCTGGGCGGCGCCAAGGCCATCGTTCCCTCCGCGAAGACGGTCGGCCCGCCCGGCGCCCGGCTCGCCGTGCCCATCACCCACAAGGACGCTTCCTATGTGCGCTCCCATTTCGACGCCATGGAGGTGGGCGTTCCCGACGCGCCGCGGGCGGGGGAGATGGTGCTCATTCTGGTCATGGCCCGGGGCGGGCGCGTCCATGCCCGCTCGGGCGGGCTCCGGGCCGAGGAGATCGAGGGGAGGGACGGGCTCCGATGACCGCCATGAAGATCCGCAAACTCGTGACCATCGTCGAAGAGACGCGGCGGGAGATGGGGCGCGAGATCTCACCACCGACGCGCAAGGCGGCGGCGCTCGCGGTGATCGAGAACCCCTTCGCCGGCCGCTATGTGGAGGATCTGACGCCGCTCATGGAGTTCGGCGAGCAGCTCGGCGGCCTTCTCGGCGAGCGGGCGGTGGCGGCGCTCGCCATCCCGCCGGCCGCCGTGCACAGCTACGGCAAGGGGGCGATCGTCGGCGAGCGGGGAGAGCTCGAACATGCGGCCGCGATTCTCCATCCCCGCCTCGGCGCGCCGCTTCGCAGGGCGGTCGAGAAGGGGGCGGCGCTCGTGCCGTCGGCGAAGAAGATGGGCGCCCCCGGCACGCCGCTGGATGTGCCCCTGGGCCACAAGGATGCGGCCTATGTGCGCTCCCATTTCGATGCCATGGAGGTGCGGCTGCACGACGCGCCGCGCGCGGACGAGATCCTCGTCGCCATCGTGGTCACCGACAGCGGGCGGCCGCTCGCCCGCGTGGGTGGGCTCACCGTCGATCAGATCGAAGGCAGGGACGGGCTGCGCTGACGACCCGGCCGGCTGCATCCAGCACAGGGAGGGGGAACGATGTCGAGATGGTGGATGATGGCTGCTCTGGCGCTGACGCTGGCCGTCGGCGCCCGCCTCGCCGCGGCCGGCGAGATCCGGATCGGCGAGATCAACTCCTACTCGCGCCTGCCCGCCTTCACCGAGCCCTATCGCAAGGGCTGGACCCTCGCGGTCGAGGAGATCAACGGCGCGGGCGGCATCGGCGGCGATGAACTGGTCGTGATCTCCCGCGACGACGGCGGCAAGCCGGCGAACGCGGTCAAGATCGCGGAGGAGCTCGTCCACTCCGAGGGGGTGGTGATGCTCGCCGGCACCTTCTTCTCGCACGTCGGTCTCGCCGTCACCGACTTCGCGAAGCACAACCGGATCCTGTTCCTCGCCGCCGAGCCGCTCTCGGATGCCATCGTCTGGTCCAAGGGCAACCGCTACACCTTCCGCCTGCGGCCCTCGACCTACATGCAGTCGGCCATGCTGGCGAGGGAGGTCGCCAAGCTTGCGGCCCGGCGCTGGGCCACGATCGCGCCCAACTACGCCTACGGCAAGGATGCGGTGAAGGCGTTCCGACAGGTTCTCGGCGCGCTGCGGCCGGAGGTGGAATGGGTGGCGGAGCAGTGGCCGCCGCTGTTCAAGATCGACGCCGGGGCGACGGTGCGCGCCCTCGAGGCGGCCGATCCCGAAGGCATCTACAATGTGACCTTCGGCGGCGATCTCGCCAAATTCGTCCGCGAGGGCAAGCTGCGCGGGCTGTTCGAAGGGCGGACCGTGGCCTCGCTGCTCACCGGCGAGCCCGAGTATCTCGATCCGCTCGGCACCGAGGCGCCCGAGGGCTGGATCGTGACCGGCTATCCCTGGTATGCGATCGAGACCCCGGCTCACAAGGCGTTCGTCGAGAAATACATGCAGCGCTGGGGCGAGCCGCCGAGGACGGGCTCGCTCGTCGGCTACATGACCTTTCTTTCCATCGGCGAACTGCTGAAACGCGCGCCCGCCCGGGACAGCGAGACGCTCGTGGACACCCTCGAGGGCATGGAGCTCGATACGCCCGTGGGGCGCATCCGCTTCCGCGAGATCGATCATCAGTCCACCATGGGCGCCTGGGTCGGGCGCACCGCGATCCGCGACGGCAAGCCGGTGATGGTGGACTGGTACTATGCCGACGGCGCCGACTATCTGCCGCCGGATGAGGTCGTGCGCAAACTCCGCCCCGCCGACTGAGGCGGCGCATGGATCCGCGGAGCCGCGCAGGGCGCGGCTCCGCTCCGCAGCCCGAACTGCAGCGGATCGCGGATGGCGTTCTACTTCGCCCAGTTTCTGACCGGACTCGCCTCGGCGAGTTCGCTGTTCCTCATCGCCGCGGGGCTGTCGGTGATCTTCGGGGTCACGCGCATCGTCAACTTCGCGCACGGCTCCTTCTACATGCTCGGGGCCTATCTCGCCTACAGCCTGATGACCCGTCTGCCCCAGGGTCCGCTCGGCTTCTGGGGTGGCGTCGTCCTCGCCGCGCTCGTCGTCGGGCTCATCGGCGCCGCGGTCGAGATGCTGGTGCTGCGGCGCGTCTACCGTTCGCCCGAGCTGTTCCAGCTCGTCGCCACCTTCGGCGTCGTGCTCGTGGTCCAGGACGCGACGCTCTACCTCTGGGGCCCCGAGGACATCGTCGGCCCCAGGGCGCCGGGACTCGATGGGGCCGTGCGGATCTTCGGCGAGTATGTGCCCGAATACGATCTCGCGCTCATCGCCATCGGTCCTCTGGTGCTGCTCGCGGTCACCCTCCTCTTCCGCCATACGCGGTTCGGCATTCTCGTCCGCGCCGCGACCGAGGATCGGGACATGGTGGCCGCGCTCGGAGTCGATCAGCGCTGGCTGTTCACCGCCGTGTTCTTCCTCGGCTCGACCCTGGCGGGCCTCGGCGGCGCGCTGCAGGTGCCGCGCGAATCGATCTCGCTGCTCATGGACGTCAACATCATCGCCGAGGCCTTCGTCGTCACCGTGGTGGGCGGCATGGGCTCGGTACCGGGCGCCTTTCTCGCCGCGGTGCTGATCTCCGAACTCAACGCCTTCGGCATCCTCGTGCTGCCCGAAGTGAGCCTGGTGCTCGCCTTTCTCGTCATGGCGGTGGTGCTCGTGCTGCGGCCATGGGGGCTCCTCGGCAGACCCGAGGAACAGAGCGCCGCCCATTTCGCCCCGACCTACCGTCCGCTCACCGCCCGAGGACGCGCGGCCGCCCTCGCCCTGCTGCTGCTTCTCCTCCTGCTGCCCCTGTTCGCCAGCCGCTTCACCCTGGTGCTGCTCACCGACGTGTTCGTCTTCGCCCTCTTCGCCGCCAGCCTGCATTTCATCATGGGGCCCGGCGGCATGGTGTCCTTCGGCCACGCCGCCTACTTCGGCCTCGGCGCCTATGCGGCGGCGCTGGCTGCGCGCGATCTCGGGGCGCCGATGGAGCTCATGCTGGCCCTCTCGCCCTTCGCCGCCGCCGCCGCGGCACTCGTCTTCGGTTGGTTCTGCGTGCGCCTCTCGGGCGTCTATCTCGCCATGCTCACTCTCGCCGCGGCGCAGCTCGTCTGGGCCGCGGTCTACCAGTGGGACAGCTTCACCGGCGGCGACGACGGCATCCTCGGCGTCTGGCCCTCGCCCTGGGCTGCGGACAAGCGCAGCTACTACTATCTGGCGCTCGCCCTGTGCGGGCTCGCCATCGCGGCGCTGCGCTGGGCCGCGTTCACCCCCTTCGGCTACGGGCTGCGCGGCGCGCGGGACAGTGCGCTGCGCATGGCGGCGATCGGCCTGTATGCAAAGCGCTTTCAGTGGGCGGGCTTCGTGCTCGCCGGCTTCTTCGCCGGCATCGCGGGCGCGGTCTTCGTCTACGCCAAGGGCAGCGTGTTCCCGGACGAACTCGCGATTCCGCGCTCGATCGACGCGCTCGTCATGGTGCTCCTCGGCGGCATCGAGAGCCTCACCGGTCCGCTCGTCGGCGCCTTCACCTACACCCTGCTCGAGGACTGGATCAGCCGCCTTCCCTACTGGCGTTTCATCCTCGGCCTCGTCATCCTGACCATCGTGATCCTCCTTCCCGAGGGCATCGTCGGAGGTGTCGCGCGCCTCTGGCGGCGCCTGCAGCCCCGGGAGGCGGTGGCGTGAAGCTGCTCGAGGTGCGCGATCTCACGAAGAACTTCGGCGCCCTTCGCGCCGTCGACCATGTGAGCTTCGCGCTCGATCCGGGCGAGGTGCGGGCGCTGATCGGCCCCAACGGCGCCGGCAAGACGACCTGCTTCAACATGCTCTTCGGCCTCCTTTCGCCCGATGAGGGCAGCATCCGCTACCGCGGCGAGGACATCACCCGTGAGCCGCCGCAGCGCATCTGGCGCCGGGGCGTCGGGCGCACCTTCCAGATCGCCGCCACCTTCGTCTCCATGACGGTGCGCGAGAACGTGCAGATGGCGCTCCTCTCCCATCACCGCCGCGCCTTCTCGCTGCTGCGCCCGGCCCGGCGGCTGTTCCGGGAGGAGGCGGATGCGCTGCTCGCCGCCGTGGGGCTGCTCGATCAGGCGGCACGCCCTGCGGCGGTGCTCGCCTACGGCGATCTGCGGCGCCTCGAGATCGCGATCGCCCTCGTCCATCGTCCCGATCTGCTGCTCATGGACGAGCCCACCGCGGGCATGGCGGCGCGGGAGCGGTTCGAGCTCATGGAGCTCGTCGCCGGACTCGTCGCCGAGCGGGGCATCGGCGTGCTGTTCACCGAACACGACATGGACGTGGTGTTCGGCTTCGCCGAGCGGATCATGGTCATGGATCACGGCCGCCTGCTCACCGTGGGCACGCCCGAGGAAGTGCGCGCCGATCCGCGCGTGCGCGAGGTCTATCTCGGACGCGCCGTCGGCAGGCCGGCTGCGGTGGAGATGCTCGATGCTCGAGGTCGCTGAGCTGCACGTCCATTACGGACGCGCGCACATTCTCCACGGGGTGAGCTTCGATCTCGCCCGCGGCCAGGCGCTCGCCCTCATGGGGCGCAACGGGGCGGGCAAGACCACGACGCTCAAGGCGATCATGGGCCTCGTGCGCCCGAGCGCGGGCCGCGTCCGCTTCGAGGGGGTCGACATCACCGGCCTCGAACCCTATCGCATCGCCCGGCTGGGGATCGGCTGGGTGCCGGAGGAGCGGCGCATCTTCAAGGGGCTCACCGTGCTCGAAAATCTCGAGGTGGGCCGACGGCGGCGGGCGGCCGATGGCGAGGCCTGGACGATCGCACAGCTCTTCGCCCTCTTTCCCAATCTCGCCGAGCGCCGGCACCACCTCGGCAACCAGCTTTCGGGCGGTGAACAGCAGATGCTGGCGATCGCCCGCACACTCATGGGAAATCCGCGGCTGGTGCTGCTCGACGAGCCTTCCGAGGGCCTCGCGCCGGTGATCGTCGATCAGCTCGTCGCTGCGGTGCGGGCGATGAAACTGCGCGGCGTGAGCATTCTCCTGAGCGAGCAGCAGCTCCATTTCGCGGCCGAGGTGGCGGAGCGGGCCTGCATTCTCGAGAAGGGCACGCTCTGCTTCGACGGCCCGATGACGCGCCTGCTCGAGGAGGAGGAGCTGCGACGTGCCTATCTCGCGGTATGAAGCAAACATGGAACCGGGCGCAGCGAAGGGCGGCGACGGGGGATCGGCGCGCCGCGCGGAGCAGGCGGTGCTCGCCGGCTACCGCCTCGACGAGCAGGTGGGATTTCTGCTGCGGCGCGCGCTCCAGCGTCATCTGCGGATCTTCTCCGCGGACATGCCCGGCGGGCTCACCCCGCGCCAGTTCGCGGCCCTTGCGAAGCTCGCCGAAGTGGGGCCCTGCTCGCAGAACCTGCTCGGCCGCCACACCGCCATGGACGCGGCGACGATCAAGGGGGTCGTCGACCGTCTGCGCCGTGCCGGCTACGTGGTCCGCGAGCGGGATCCCCACGACTCGCGGCGGCGTCTCGTGCGGCTCACCACCGCCGGGGTCGCGCTTCTCGCGCGGGCGGTCCCGGCGGCGCGCCGGATCACCGAGCGCACCCTCGACGGGCTCGACCGCGAGGAGCGGAGGGTGCTGATCGAGCTTCTGCGCAGGATCGGATGAGGGAGGCGGCGATGAACACCACGGCATCCGGCAAGCTCGTGCTCAGGAACATCGCTTTCATCCTGAGCGGCGCGCTCGAATCGCCCATCATCGAGGCGGATTGCATCGTCTGCGAAGAAGGCAGGATCACGGCGGTCGGCCGCGAGCGCGAACTCGATGTCGAAGGGGCGCGGACGGTCGTGGACTGCCACGGCGCCGTCGTCTGTCCCGGCCTCATCGACAGCCATGTCCATCCGGTGGCCGGAGACTGGACGCCACGGCAGAATCAGCTCGGCTGGATCGAGAGCAATCTTCACGGCGGGGTGACGCAGATGGTGTCCGCCGGCGAGGTGCACCTCCCGGGACGCCCCAAGGACGTCGTCGGCCTCAAGGCCTGGGCGGTCGCCGCGCAGCGCATGTACGCGAACTTCCGCCCCTTCGGGGTCAAGCTGCACGCCGGCGCCCCCGTACCGGAGCGGGAGATGACGGAGGAGGACTTCCGCGAGCTCGCCGCCGGCGGGGTGCGGCTCATGGGCGAGGTGGGCCTCGGTTCGGTGAAGGCGGCGGACGAGGCGAAGACGATGGTGGCCTGGGCGCGCAAGTACGGCATCCAGAGCACGATCCACACCGGCGGTCCGTCGATCCCCGGGTCCGGCCTGATCGACAAGGACGTGGTGCTCGAGGCCGATGCCGACGTCATCGGCCACATCAACGGCGGCCATACCGCGCTTCCCGACGATCAGATCGTCGAACTCGTCGAGAAGAGCCCGCGCGGCATCGAGCTCGTGCACAACGGCAACCTGCGTGCGGCGCTGCTCGCGCTGCGCACCGCGAGAGAGCTCGACAAGCTCCATCAGATCATCCTCGGCACCGACGCCCCGGCCGGCTCGGGCGTGCAGCCGCTCGGCATCCTCCGTCTCGTCGCCATGCTCGCCTCGCTCGGCGACATTCCGCCCGAGACCGCCTTCTGCTTCGCCACCGGCAACACGGCGCGGCTGCGGGGGCTGGATGGCGGCATCATCGAGCCCGGCCGCGCGGCCGACTTCGTGATCCTCGACCGGCCGCAGCATTCGGCCGGGGCGAACCTGCTCGAGGCGGTGCGGCTCGGCGACATCCCCGGAGTGGGGATGACGATCATCGACGGCATCGTGCGCACCGGCAGAAGCCGCAACACGCCGCCCGCCGAGCGG
>CAZHHU010000006.1:17723-26498 GCA_964532215.1 uncultured Geminicoccaceae bacterium | reverse complement strand
GCCTCGGGGCGGACGGCGACGCATTCCGCGGACCGGATCCTCGCCTGCGTCGAGCGCGAGGGGCTGGAGGTCGAGTGGATCCTCGAGACCCACGCCCACGCCGACCATCTGAGTGCGGCCCGCTATCTCAAGGCGCGCACCGGCGGCAGGGTCGCGATCGGGGCACGGATCACCGAGGTGCAGCGCATCTTCCGCGAGCTCTTCAACCTCGAGCGCACCTTCAACACCGACGGCCGCCAGTTCGACCATCTCTTCGCGGACGGGGAACGGTTCCGCATCGGCACGCTCGAGGCGCAGGTCATGTACACGCCGGGCCACACTCCGGCCTGCTGCACCTATGTCCTGGACGGCATCGCCTTTGTCGGCGACACGCTCTTCATGCCGGATGTGGGGACGGCCCGGGCCGACTTTCCGGGCGGCGACGCACGCGAGCTCTACCGCTCGATCATGCGCATTCTCGAGCTGCCCGACGACACCCGGCTCTATCTCTGCCACGACTATCCGCCCGCGGGACGGGATCCCGCCTGGGTCAGCACGGTGGCCGAGCAGAAGGCGCACAACATCCACATCGCCGGGCGCAGCGAGGAAGAGTTCGTCGCGCTGCGCACCGCTCGCGATCGCACCCTCCAGGTGCCGAAGCTCCTCATCCCGTCGATCCAGATCAACATCCGCGCGGGCGAGTTCCCGCCGCCGGAGGACAACGGCGTCCGCTACATCAAGGTGCCGCTGGATCGGCTCTGAGGAACGCGATCAGAAGCTCGCGAGGCTGTAGCGGTCGGCCGGCGGCAGGATGAGATCGTAGACCAGCTTGCCGCACACCGCGAGCAGCATGAGGGCGAACAGGACCCGCACCTGTTCCGCCGGCAGGCGCGTCGCCGCGCGGGTGCCGTACTGGGCGCCGACGACGCCGCCGGCGATGACGAGAATGGCGAGCACGATGTCGACCGTCCGGTTCGCATAGGCGTGGAGAAGCGTGGTGAGGACGGCGACGAAGGCGATCTGGAAGTGGGAGGTGCCGATCACCACCGAGGTCGGCATGCCGATGAGGTAGATCATCGCCGGGATGAGCACGAAGCCGCCGCCGATGCCGAAGATGGCGGCGAGCAGCCCGCCGAGGAAGCCTATCGCCAGCGGGGTGAGGGCGCTGATGTAGAGGCGGGATGTGGGAAAGCGCATGCGCAGTGGCAGCCGGTGGAGCCAGTAGTGGCGCCGCGCCCGGGCGCGCCGCACGCCCCGGCGTCGTCCCGCGATCGCCCGCAGACTCTCTACGAGCATGAGCAGCCCGACCGTGGAGAGGAACAGCACGTAGCCGAGGGCGATGGCGGCGTCGATCTGGCCGAGTTCCCGCAGCAGGCGGAAGATGAGGATGCCTGCCGCCGAGCCGACGAGCCCTCCTGCCGCGAGCACCGCGCCCATGCGCAGATCCAGGGTGCCCCGGCGCAGGTGGCCGAGCATGCTCGAGAAGGAGGATGCGAGGATCTGCGGCCCCTGGGAGCCGACGGCGATCGCCGGCGGGATGCCGAAGAAGATGAGGAGCGGAGTCATCACGAACCCGCCGCCGACGCCGAACATTCCGGATAAGAATCCTACGATGGTGCCAAGTCCCAGCATGACCGCCAGATTGACGGACATCTCGGCGATCGGGAGGTAGACGTCCATGAAGCCGGAGATCCGGAAAAGATGCCTGTGCTGCTGTGTGCCACAGCGCCGCCCGGCGTCAAGCGAAGCTTGGGCCCGTTTTCGCCGCGGCCCGGGCGCACGGCTTGACGCCGGGGCGGAGGTGGCGTCAAGCTCGCGGACGGACCTCCCGCAACGCCGGAGAGCCGGATCATGTGGCTGGTGCTGAGCTTCGTCGTCTGTCTCAATGCCGCCTCGGGCGAGGATCGCTGTCGCACCATCGACCTCCCCTGGGCGGGATCGATGATGAGCTGCATGCTCCGGGGCCAGGCCGAAATGGCACGATGGGTCATGGAACACCCGGGCTACGAAGTCCGGGGTGGATGGGAATGCCGGCGCGGCCGCGACATCTGAGATGCGGAGCGCGGCAGATCGCTGACGCGGCGTCCGGGACGGCGGCAGGCACTGGCGACGATGGCACGCTCCCTGCTCGTCCGTGAACTCGACTGGATCGAGCCGGAATGGCTCGCGGCCGCGCTGCGACGCCGCTTCGAGGGCGTATTCTGGCTCGATTCCGCGCGCGAGGGCGATCCCCGCTCCCGTTACAGCTATCTCGGCGCCGACCCCTTTCTCGAACTGCGCAGCAAGAACGGCCAGATCCGCCTCGGCGAACGGGCGTTCACGGGCGACCCCTTCGCGCTGCTGCGCCGGCTGCTGGCGGACTGGCGCCAGCCCCACGAGCTCGGGCTGCCTCCCTTCCAGACCGGCCTCGTCGGCTGCTTCGGCTACGATCTCTGCCACCACCTCGAGCGGCTGCCGGCCCCGCCCGCGGATCCCCTCGCCTTTCCCGACCTGCTCGCGGGATTCTACGACGTCATCTTTGCCTGTGATCTCCGCGCCCGGCGCCTGTTTCTGCTCTCGAGCGGTCTGCCCGAGCCCCCGGGGGCGGCGCGTGCCTGGCGGCAGCGCCGGCGCCTCGAATGCTTTCTCGAGGTGGCGCAGGAGGTGGAAGAGCCTGCGGCGCCGGACAGCCTCGAGCGGCCACTTGCCATTCACGCCGACTTCAGCCGCGCCGAATACGAGCGCGCCGTCGCCCGGGTGGTGGAGTACGTGCACGCGGGCGACATCTTCCAGGCCAATCTCGCCCAGCGCTTTTCGGCCGAGCTTCAGCCGCCGCTCGACCCGTTTCTCCTCCACCGGCGCCTGCGCCGCGTCAACGCCGCTCCCTTCGCGGCCTTCCTCGAGTTCGGCGAGCTCGCGCTCGCCTCGGCCTCGCCGGAGCGCTTCCTCGAACTCCGCGGGCGTCGCGTCGAGACCCGTCCCATCAAGGGCACCCGCCCGCGGGCGGAGGATCCGGAGGAGGATGCGCGCCTCGCCCGGGAGCTGTGCGAGAGCGACAAGGACCGGGCGGAGAATGTCATGATCGTGGATCTCCTGCGCAACGATCTCTCGCGGGTGTGCCGCGATCATACGGTCGAGGTGCCCGAGCTCTGCACCCTCGAAAGCTTCGCCACGGTCCACCATCTCGTCTCCGCGGTGCGCGGCGAGCTGCTGCCCGAGCGGGATGCGGTCGATCTTCTGAGGGCGGCCTTCCCCGGCGGTTCGATCACCGGAGCGCCCAAGATCCGGGCCATGGAGATCATCGCCGAGCTCGAGCCGGTGCGCCGCGGGCCCTACTGCGGGGCCATCGGATGGATCGGCTTCGACGGCTGGATGGACACGAACATCGTCATCCGCACCTTCGTCATCCGCGGCCGCCAGGTGACCTTCCATGTCGGCGGCGGCATCGTCGCGGACAGCGACCCCGCCGCCGAATACCGGGAGACGCTGGACAAGGCGCGCGGGCTCGTGCGCGCGCTCCGGGGCTGGACGTGATCCTGCTCATCGACAATTACGACAGCTTCGTGTTCAATCTCGCGCGCTATGTGGGCGAGCTCGGCGCGCCCCGCCTCGTGGTGCGCAACGACGCACTCACCCTGGAGGAGATCGCGGCACTCGGGCCGAGCCATGTCATCATCTCACCGGGCCCCTGCGGTCCGGCGCAGGCCGGCATCTCGGTCGCGCTCGTGCAGCGCTTTTCGGGCCGCATTCCGATCCTCGGCGTCTGTCTCGGCCACCAGGCGATCGGCCATGCCTTCGGGGCGCGGATCCGGCGTGCGAAACGACCCATGCACGGCAAGACCTCCCTCGTCCGTCACGAAGGCTGCGGGCTCTTCCGCGGCCTGCCGCAGCCGCTCCGGGTCACGCGCTACCACTCCCTCGTCGTGGATGCGCTGGGACTGCCGGATGTGCTGCGGGTGACGGCACGAAGCGAGGACGGCGAGATCATGGGACTCGCGCATGTGCAGCACCCCACCTTCGGTGTCCAGTTCCACCCCGAGGCCGTGCTCACCGAGGCCGGTCACGCGCTGCTCGCCAACTTCCTGGAATGCCGGCCATGAGCCTGTGGCGGGAGAAGATCGTCCCCGGGCTCATCCATGCGGCGATGCGCAGCCGCCGGCTGCAGCCGCTCCGTCGCGAGCTCGTGGCCCAGGCGCGCGGCGTCGTGCTCGAGATCGGCATCGGCAGCGGGCTCAACCTGCCGCATTATGGCCGGCAGGTGCGCCGGCTCATCGGTATCGACCCCTGTCTGCGTCTTCTCGAGCGGGCGCGCCGGGATGCAGTATGGATGCCTTTCGAGGTCCGTCTGCTCCCCGAGTCGGCCGAACGGCTGCCGCTTCCCGAGGCGAGCGTCGATACCGTGGTGAGCAGCTGGAGCCTGTGCTCGATACCCGACATTGCCGCGGCGCTCGCGGAGATCCGCCGCGTCCTGCGGCCGGGCGGCCGGTTCCTGTTTCTCGAGCACGGGCTCAGCGATGATGCGCGGGTGGCGCGCTGGCAGCGCCGTCTCACGCCCCTCTGGTGCCGCGTGAGCGGCGGCTGCCATCTCGACCGGCCGATCGCCGCGCTCCTCGAGCAGGCCGGGCTGCGGCCCCTCGCGCTCGAGACCGGCTATCTGCTGCCCGGTCCCCGCATTCTGACCTACCATTATCGCGGTGCCGCCGTTGCCGGGGTGCAGGCGTCCGCGCCGGCGGGCGAGTTTTCGCTGGCCAGGGCGCCGCAGCGGCGGGCATAAGACGCACGAACCCGGGGTTCGAGGTACGGGGCATGCGACGGGTGACCATCGCCGCGGTTCAGATGGCCTGCGGTCCGGAGAGCGAGGTCAACCTCGCGCGCGCCGAAAGCTTCGTGCGCGCGGCGCGGGAGCGGGGCGCGGACATCGTGCTGCTGCAGGAACTGTTTGCCCATCCCTATTTCTGCAAGGACCAGGATCCGGCGCATTTCGCGCTCGCCCGGCCGCTTCCGGGACATCCCCTGATCGCGCGCATGGCGGATCTCGCCGCCGAGCTCGGCGTCGTCCTGCCGGTGAGCTTCTTCGAGCGGGCGAACACCTGCTATTTCAACAGCGTGGCGATGATCGACGCCGACGGCCGTCTCCTCGGCACCTACCGCAAGAGCCACATTCCCGACGGCCCCGGCTATCAGGAGAAGTACTACTTCAATCCGGGCGATACCGGCTTTCGCGTCTGGCACACGCGGGCGGGCACGCTCGGCGTCGGCATCTGCTGGGACCAGTGGTTTCCCGAGGCGGCGCGGGCCATGGTCCTCATGGGCGCGGAGCTGCTCCTCTATCCGACCGCCATCGGCTCCGAGCCCCAGGATCCGGAATACGACAGCCGCGACCACTGGCGCCGGGTGATCCAGGGGCATGCGGCGGCGAACATGGTGCCCATCGCGGTCGCCAACCGCACCGGTGTCGAAACCGGGCGCAGCTGCAGCCTGACCTTCTACGGCAGCTCCTTCGTCACCGACGGCCGCGGCGCCATCGTCGCCGAAGCGCCCCGCGACGAGGAGGCGGTGATCGTGGCGAGCTTCGATCTCGACGGTCTCGCCCGCGACCGCGCCGCCTGGGGGCTGTTCCGCGACCGTCGGCCGAACCTCTATCTGCCGCTGCTCACGCTCGACGGCTGCAGCCAGACGATCTGAGCCGCCTCAGGTGAGGGCGTCGATCTCCTCCGGGGTGAGCTGTCCGGGGACCAGGGTCACGGGCACCCTGAGGCGCCCGAGGTTCTTCATGAGATAGCTCACGATGGGCCCCGGGTTGGGGCTCTCG
Organism: uncultured Geminicoccaceae bacterium; assembly: GCA_964532215.1. Taxonomy (GTDB): domain Bacteria; phylum Pseudomonadota; class Alphaproteobacteria; order Geminicoccales; family Geminicoccaceae; genus HRBIN39. Next base: position 20,728 of record CAZHHU010000006.1, on the reverse strand, counting down.
GGGGCGGTGGCGAGGACGAGCAGCGAGATGTCGTGATCCTCCTCGAGCAGCTTGAGCACCTCCTCTTCCCGCCGTCCCTGGCGGATGTGCAGGATGGGCATGGTTCCGGTCTGCTGGAAGACCTCGGCGGCCAGGGTCTGCAGCCGCCGCTCGGCATCGAGCCGCGCGTCCTCCTCGAGCATGCGGCCGACACCGAACCAGTGCTGGAACTCGACCGGTTCGACCACGTAGAGGAGCGCCACCCGTCCGCCCGTGTGCTGCGCGCGCCGGCAGGCGAAACGCAGCGCGTTGGCCATCTCCTGGCTCTCGTCGACGACGACGAGGAATATCCGCTCGCGTCGGGCCGGCGTTGCGGCCATCGGCTGACCTTCCCCACCCATGACCTACCGTGTAGCGAACAGGGCGTTGGCGGTCCAGCCGGCGAACACGGCGGCGAGCACCGAACCCAGCCCGTAGAGGAGCGGGCGGCGCTGGGAGAAATCGAACAGCTTGGCCTCGAGGCCGACCTTGGTGATGACGAGGATGTTGCTCTGGGCGTGCTCGAGGCGGCCGTTGCGGAAGTAGAGGGTGCGGACCTCGTAGTTGCCGGGTTTGACCTTGGCGGGAAAGGAGATGGTGGCGCGGAAGAGGAGGTCCTCGACGATCCGCACCCCGCCGGGACGGGTGACGTAGAGGCCCTCGCGCCTCATGTTGCGGCGCAGCGCCGCGGCGAAACCGGCGAGTTCCTCGGGCCTGCGGCCGCCAGCGTGAACGGCTTCGAAGCGGAGATTGTCGACGCCGATCTCGAGGCGGGCGCGCAGATCCGGGGGCGCGAGCGCCTCCAGAGGCACGCTCGAAGCCACCGCGTAGAAGCTCGGCACCCCCCGGAAGCGGACCTCGTCGGTATTCAGCCAGAACGGCCCGACCCTCGACTTGCGGCGCACCCGTACCTCCTCCTCGGGACCGAAGACGAGGACCGCGATCGCACCCCCCGGCTCGCGGATGCCGCCGAAGAGGAGGACGTCGGTGCCGGTGAAGGCGGTGGTGATGGCGATGACGTGGTCGGAGAGATCGGCAACGATGGGCTGGGCCGCGGCCGGCGAGGCGGCGATCCCGACGAGCAGCAGCAGGCGTCCCGCACGGGATCCCAGGGCGCGGATGGGGGCTGGGAGCCGCAGTGTGCTCACTTCGCCGGCACCACCTCCGAATCCGGCCGGCAGGGTGCGGTCGGAGCGGCGCAGTAGAGATGGTAGAGGGTGGCGATCACCGCTTCCGCCTCGGGAGAGGCGAGGCGATAGTAGATCGTCTGGGCATCGCGGCGCGTGCGCACGAGATCGTGCTGACGCAGCCGCGCGAGATGCTGGGAGAGGGCCGACTGACTGAGGCCGATGAGCCGCACGAGCTCGCCCACCGAACGCTCGCGCCCGACGAGCTGACACATGATGAGCAGGCGGTGCTCGTTGCTCATCGCCTTGAGCAGACGGCTCGCCTCACGGGCCGCGGCGCGCAGCCGCTCGAAATCCATCTCGGCCGGCGTCTTGGCACCGACCCCGCGGTTCGGACTTTTCTCCGCCATCCTACCCTCTTTCGGTTGATCGCATCCTCGAAGACGGCTCCGGCGCCGGGGCAGCCGGTCCTCCGGCTGTGAGGGTCCGCCGTGCCGACGTGAGAGGCCACAGCTTTCCGGACTCGAGATAGCGCACCCCCCACACCCCGCCAGCGAAGATGGCCGCGGTGGCGAGGAAGGAATCCAGGGAGAGGGTGGAGAGACCGGTGAGCCCGCGGCCGATCGTGCAGCCGCCGGCGAGCGTGCCGCCGACGCCCATGAGCAGCGCCCCCAGGACATGACGCAGAACGTCGCCGCCGTCGCGGAAGGTCTCGAGGCGGAATCCTCCGGAGCGGGCCGCGAAGGCGGCCCCGAGGAGCACCCCGAAGACGAGCGCGGTGCCGAAAGCCGGCAGGCTGCCGCCGCCGGTCATGACGTAGAGGAGGCTGCGCGCGGTCGGTCCGACGAAGGCGAGGCTCTGCGGCCGCTGGAGTTCGAAGGGGTCGAAGGCGAGAACACCCGTGAGGTACCAGCCCATCGGCACGAGCACCCCGAGCCCGACGCCAGCCAGCAGTTCGGGGCCGGGTCGGCGCAGATGGGGGTCGGCGAAGACGAAGGCGAGCACCCCGAGCGGCAGCAGCAGCAGGAGCAGCCGGGCCTGTTGCGGTGCGAGCGGAAAGAGGCCGGCGACGAGCCCGACGAGCCCCGGCTCCACCGCCAAGTCGGGCGTCAGCGCGGCGTTGAGGGCGCGCAAGAGGCCGTGCAGTGGCGCGAGAATGCCCGCCATGGTCGCATAGGCGGAGACGGCGACGAGGAGCACGACGAGCCAGGCCTTGAGGCTGCCGCCCGCGGCGCGGACGAGATTGCGGCTGATGCAGCCGCCCGTGAGCACCATGCCGAAGCCGAAGGCGAGGCCGCCAAGGAGGGCACCGATCCAGAAGGGTGGCGAGGCGAGGTAGGCCGAATCGCCGAGCGCGAGCCTGGTGGAGAGCGCGAGCAGCTGGGTGCCGAGGGCGGCAAGCGCGGCCGCGAGCAGCCAGGAGCGCAATCGGCGCCGGCTCGCGAACAGCACCCAGTCCGCGATCGCACCCATGAAGCAGTAATGGGTGCGGCGCAGGATCACGCCCGCGGCAAGGCCGAGGAGCAGGCCTCCGAGGGCGAGCAGCAGATCGACGTCGAGCGCGAGCACGCGTCCTTCCGCCAGGGATCCATCCTGCCTCTATCAGAAAAAGTGCATGTGATAAATACACTCGCTCGCGAGCAGGAGAAGGCATCTACGTCGAAAATCCGAGAAAAGCCCGGGCAGGGGGCACCCGGCGCCTTTCGGAGCGGGCATCCTCCGACAGCGCACCGTAAGCCAGCGGACCGTCCGCACCCGCGTTTCGCGGCACCGGCGATCGCCTATCGGCACCGCCTTCCGCGCGGCCGCTTTGCGCTGCCGCGTGCGGGTCTCGACTGCCGCCGCCGCGACGCGGCAGGC
>CAZHHU010000006.1:0-17623 GCA_964532215.1 uncultured Geminicoccaceae bacterium | reverse complement strand
CCGCTTTGCGCTGCCGCGTGCGGGTCTCGACTGCCGCCGCCGCGACGCGGCAGGCATCCTTTGCCGGCAAGGTGACCGCTCCGCCGGTCGGGCGCCAAGATCCGGGTGCGCGGGCGATGCCGCCGGCGGTCGCCGAGGACGTCCGCAGCTCAGCCGCCGGAGGGCTGCTCCACCTTGAGGAGCCGGACGAGCTCCCGGCTCGCTTCGAGGAAGCCCAGCGGATCGATGGGCTCGCCATCGATGCGGATCTCGTAGTGGAGATGGCGGCCCGTGCTTCGCCCCGTATTGCCGACCACCCCGATGGGTTCGCGGAAGCCCACCCGCTGCCCCGCCCGCACGAGGATGCGGCGCAGGTGGCCGTAGCGGGTCACGATCCCCATCCCGTGGTCGATTTCCACGAGCAGGCCGTAGGCGCCTTCGCGGCCCGCGCGGCGCACGATCCCGGGCGCCGGTGCGAAGACCTTGGCACCGGGCGGGGCGCCGAGGTCGATGCCGCGGTGCATGGCGCGCCTTCCCGTGATCGGATCGCGCCGCGGCCCATAGCCGCTGGTGACGTGGTAGTAGTCGAGAGGTGCCGCGAGCGGCAGGGAGGCGAGCAGCCGCTGCACCGCGCGGAAACGCAGCACGCTCTCGCCGAGCTCGAACTCGACCGGATCGAACAGCGGATCCGCGAACTTCTCGAGCGGCTCCAGCGGGCCGCCCTGACCGATGCCCACCCGCTCGAGCAGCGCCGTGGGGTCCACGCCCGTGGATTCGAGGAGGTTCTCCACCGCCCCCACATGCTCGCCGATCCAGCGCCGGATCCAGGCGAAGGTTGCCTCCCGGCTCGAGCGCAGCATCGCGAGCTGAGCTTCGGCCCGCTCGAGGCGCCAGCGGTAGCCCTTGGCACGGCGCAGGGCGCGATCGCGGGCCGCTTCGAGCGCCCGCACCTTCTGCCGCAGCCGGGCAAGGGTGGTGCTGTTTTCCTGCTCGGCGCGGCCGAGGGCCGCACGCGTCTCCTCGAGCGCGCGCCGCGCCTCCTGCAGTTCGCCGCGAAGTTCGCCCAGCGCGCTCCGGAGCGATGTACGCTCGGCCTCGAGCTCCCTCTTCTCGCGCTGGAGCCGGACTGCCTCCTCCTTCCATTTCTCCAGTTCGGCGGCGAGAGTCTTCCGGCTGCGCGCGAGCACCGCCAGCGCCTCTGCGCGCCGGTTCCGCAGCTCCGCCACCTCGCGGCTGGAGTTCGCGAGCGCCGCCCGGGTGGCAGCGAGCTCCTTGCGCAGACCGTGGATCGTGAACGCGGCGAAGACCGCTCCCGCGCTCACGAGCAGCGCGAGAAGCGAGAGCCAGACGATGGGGCGTTTCGACCTCGAGGTTAGCATGCGGGACCCTCGTCTCGGGGCGGGGGGCGCATGGCCGCCCGCGTTTCGTCTTGTTCGGGGCGATATCATACCCGGATGCATCGCCCCTCGGTTGCGGCCGCCTCTGCCTCTAGCGGAAGCCGCCTCCGGACGGAAGGCCTGTTAGCGCTTCAGGGTAAACGATCGCTTAACGCGCGAGCAGGTCCGAGGCGGGTTCGCGCGTCGTTTCGCCTTCGAGGGACAGCCGCCTGCCGCTGGCGGGGTCGAAGAGATGGAGATGGCCGGGCTCCACCGCCAGCCGGAGACGTGTGCCGCCCGCAGGCGCCTGCTCGGGTTTCGCCCGCACGGCGAGGCGCGCGTTCCCGGCCGTGCGGCCGTGGAGGATGGTGTCCGCGCCCAGCGCTTCCACCCACTCGACCACGAAGGGCAGACCGGATCCTTCGCCTGCCGCTGGAGCCAGATGTTCGGGACGGATGCCGACGACGAGCTGCGATCCCGCAGGTTTGGCGACCGGCGCCGGCAGGGTGAGGACCGCCTCCTCGAGGCAGAGCCGGCGGCGGTCGGCGGCGAGTTCCATGGTGAGGAAGTTCATCGCCGGCGAGCCGATGAAACCGGCCACGAACCGGGTCGCCGGCCGGGCGTAGACCTCGAGCGGTGCCCCCACCTGTTCGACCCGGCCCGCGTTCATGACCACGAGCCGATCCCCGAGGGTCATCGCCTCCACCTGATCGTGGGTCACATAGAGGGAGGTGGTGGCGAGCCGGCGCTGCAGTTCCTTGAGCTCGTGGCGCATCTGCACGCGCAGCTTGGCGTCGAGGTTGGAGAGCGGCTCGTCGAACAGGAACACCGCGGGTTCGCGGACGATCGCGCGTCCCATCGCCACCCGCTGCCGCTGGCCTCCGGAGAGTTGCCGCGGTCGGCGCCCGAGGAGTTCTCCGAGGCCGAGAACGGCGGCCGCCTCGCGCACCCGCCGGTCGATCTCCGCCCGCGGCATGCGGCGGTTGCGCAGCCCGTAGGCCATGTTGTCGTACACGGTCATGTGCGGATAGAGGGCGTAGTTCTGGAACACCATGGCGATGTCCCGGTCCTTGGGCTCGAGCTCGTTGACGCGCCGTCCGCCGATGCGGATCTCGCCCGAGCTCACGGTCTCGAGACCGGCCACCAGCCGCAGCAGGGTCGACTTGCCGCAGCCCGAAGGGCCGAGCACGACCATCATCTCGCCGTCCTCGATCTCGAGCGCGACGTCGAACAGCACCTGATGGCGGCCGAAGAACTTCGAGACCCGTTCGATGGTGACGCCGGCCATGGGCTATTTCTCCACCTCCACGAGCCCCTTCACGAACAGCCGCTGCATGAAGACGACCACCGCCACCGGCGGCAGCAGCGCGAGGATGGTGACGGCGGCGATCTGGGGCCACTGCGGCTCGGCATCGGCGACGGTGAGCATGCGCTGAATGCCCATGACGATCGTGTAGTAGTCCTCGTCCGTGGTGACGAGCAGCGGCCAGAGATACTGATTCCATCCGTAGATGAACAGGATGACGAACAGCGCCGCGATGTTCGTGCGCGACAGCGGCAGCAGGATGTCGAAGAAGAAGCGCATGGGCCCCGCCCCGTCGACCCGCGCCGCCTCGGCGAGCTCATCGGGCACGGTGAGGAAGAACTGGCGGAAGAGGAAGGTCGCGGTGGCCGAGGCGATGAGGGGGAGGATGAGACCGGTGTAGGAATCGAGCAGGCCCAGATCGGAGACGACCTCGTAGGTCGGCAGGATGCGCACTTCCACCGGCAGCATGAGGGTGACGAAGATGGTCCAGAAGGCGAGCATGCGGCCCGGAAAGCGGAAGTAGACGATGGCGAAGGCGGAGAGCAGGGAGATCGCGATCTTGCCGACCGCGATGCCCACCGCCATGATGAGCGAATTCGCCATCATCCGGGCGACGGGCACCGCCCCCGCACTCTCGAGGCCGAAATCGAGCACCTCGCGGTAGACCGCGAGCGCATGATCGCCGAACCACATGGGAATGGGTGCGGTGAGCACCTCCTCGGGGCGCTGGGTGGAGGTCACGAGGACGATCCACACGGGGAACAGCACGAGCACCACCCCGAGCACCAGCGTGAGATGGGCGATGAAGGTGAGCAGCGGGCGGTTCTCGACCATGGTCAGGCGTACTGCACGCGCCGTTCGACGTAGCGGAACTGGAGAAAGGTGAGGGTGATGACGATCGCCATGAGGATCACGCTCTGCGCCGCCGAGCCGCCGAGATCGAGCGCGATGAAGCCGTCCCGGAAGACCTTGTAGACGAGGATCGTGGTGGCCTGGGCGGGACCGCCGTCGGTGATCGCGTGGACGATGCCGAAGGTATCGAAGAAGGCGTAGACGAGATTGACGACGAGGAGGAAGAAGCTCGTCGGCGACAGCAGCGGAAACACCACGGTGACGAAGCGCTTGACCGGCCCGGCGCCGTCGATCGCTGCCGCCTCGATGAGCGAACGCGGGATCGCCTGCATGCCGGCGAGGAAGAAGAGGAAGTTGTAGGAGATCTGTTTCCAGGTCGCGGCCACGATGACGAGGAACAGCGCCTGGCCGCCGTTGAGCTGATGGTTCCACTCATAGCCGATCTGGCGCAGCAGCCAGGCGAGAATTCCGATCGCGGGGCTGAACATGAACAGCCACAGCACGCCGGCGAGCACGGGCGCGACCGCATAGGGCCAGACGAGGAGGGTCTTGTAGAGGGGGGCGAGGCGGGCGCCGCGCAGGCCGTAGTCCGCCATGGCCGCGAGGAGGAGCGCGATCGCGAGTCCGGAGAAGGCGACGGCGGAGCTGAAGATCGCCGTCACCTTGAGGCTGTGGACGTACTCCGGATCCGCGAGCAGTCGCTCGAAGTTGCGGAACCAGACGAACTGGGTCGAAAGACCGAACGGATCCTCGACGAGCATCGACTGCCAGAGCGCCTGGCTCGCGGGCCAGATGAAGAATACGAGGGTGATCGCGAGCTGCGGCAGCAGCAGCAGATAGGGCAGCAGCCGATGACGGTAGACGACCCGCTTTTCCATCGCGCGTCCGGCCCGTGAGGGGAGACGGTCCGGGACCGCCTCCCCGCCGTCGGATCAGCCGCCGTACTGGGCCTCGAACTGCCGCAGCAGCTTGTTGCCGCGGGCGACGGCCGAATCCAGGGCCTCCTGTGCGCTCTTCTGGCCCGCCCAGACGGCCTCGAGTTCCTCGTTGATGATGTCGCGGATCTGCACGAAGTTGCCGAACCGCAGCCCCTTGGAGTTCTCGGTCGGCGGCTTGTAGTTGAGCTGGCGGATCGCGACGTCGGTTCCCGGGTTCTTCTCGTAGAAGCCCTGTTTCTTGGTGAGTTCATAGGCGGCGGTGGTGATCGGCAGATAGCCGGTCTGCTGGTGCCACCACGCCTGCACCTCCGGGCTCGAGAGATAGCTGAAGAACTTCGCGACCCCTCTGTATTCCTCCGCCGGATGGCCCCTGAGCACCCACAGGCTCGCGCCGCCGATGATCGTGTTCTGCGGCGCACCCTCGACGTCGGGATAATAGGGGAGGAAGGCGATGCCGAATTCGAAGTCCTTGACGTTGGCCTTGATTCCGGCGTAGCCGGCGGAGCTCTGCATGTACATCACGCATTCCTGATTGTAGAACTTCGGAGCCGCATCGCCCCGCCGGCCGCCATAGTCGAAGATCTTGGTCTTCTGCCATTCGCCCATGTTGGCGATGTGCTGGACCACATAGGTCTTGTTGAAGACGAGCTCGGTATCCAGCCCGCCGAACCCGTTCTCTCTGGTGCCGAGCGGGAGATTGTGCCAGGCCGAGAAGTTCTCGATCTGCACCCAGCTCTGCCAGGCGGTCGTGAAACCGCAGGGATAGCCCGCCGCCTGCGTCTTCCTGGCGTATTCGACGAGCTCGGGCCAGGTCCTGGGCGGCTTTTCCGGATCGAGCCCCGCCTTCCTGAAGGCGTCCTTGTTGTAGTACAGGACCGGCGTCGAGCTGTTGAAGGGCATCGAGAGCATCTTCCCTTCCGGCGTCGTGTAGTAGCCGATCACCGCCTGGAGATAGGCGTTCTGATCGAAGGGCTCGCCGGCATCGGCCATGAGCTGGTAGACGGGATAGATCGCGCCCTTGGCCGCCATCATGGTCGCCGTGCCGACCTCGAAGATCTGCACGATGTGCGGGGGATTGCCGGCACGGAAGGCGGCGATCGCCGCGGTCATGGTCTCGGTGTAGTTGCCCTTGTAGACCGCCTTGAGCTCGTACTCGTCCTGCATGGCATTGAAGTCGGCGGCGATCTTGTTGACCTTCTCGCCGAGGGCGCCGCCCATGGCGTGCCACCACTCGATGGTCGTGCGCGCCTCTGCCGCCTGCGGCCCGGCCGCGAACGCCATGACCGCAGCTGCGGCCGCCACCAGCGTCCGTCTCGAGATCATCCCTTGCCTCCACTCCTGTTCGCGCGCCGGGCGCGCTGCCCGAGCGCGGCGCCAGCATGACAGCAGCATGCGCGGAACGCAACATCGTGTTTCGGAAAGGAAAAGGGTATCGTCATGAAAGGAGGGCGGCGCGTCTTCAGGCTCCGGGCAGGGCCTCGCGCCGCGCGGCCGGCTTCGACCCGACGCACCGGGCCGCATGCGCCTTCGAAGCGATGGGGCCGCGATCAGCGCGGCAGGCGCAGGGTGACGGCGAGCCCGCCGAGCGCCGAGCGGCCGAGCCGGATGTCGCCACCATGGGCGAGGACGATGTCGCGGGCGATCGCGAGGCCGAGCCCCGAGCCTCCGGTTTCGGTACCGCGCGCCTTGTCGAGACGGTAGAAGGGACGGAAGACGTTGTCCCACTCCGCCTCGGGAATGCCCGGCCCGTCGTCCTCGACCACGATCTCGAAACTGTCGCGGCGGCGCCGCGCGACGACGCGGACGCGCTTTCCGGCCCGGCAGGCATTGTCGAGCAGATTGGCGATGCAGCGGCGGAAGGCCAGGGGGCGCAGCGGCAGACGGAGGTTCGCTTGCGCGTCGAGGGTGAGCTCGACGCCGTTCCGCGCGCTGCGTGCCACCAGGTCCTGCAGCAGTTCCCGGAGATCGATCTCCTGCGCGCTTTCCGTTCCCTCGGCGCGGGCGAAGTCGAGATAGGTCTCGACGAGCCGGCGCATTTCCTCGACGTCGCGGTCGAGCTCCTCCACCGCCGGGTCGCCCCGCTCGCGCAGGAGCTCGAGGGCGAGCTTCATGCGCGTGAGCGGCGTGCGCAGATCGTGGCTGATCGCGTTGAGCATCTCCACCCGCTGCTGGACGAAGCGGAGGATGCGCCGCCGCATGACGTTGAAGGCATGTGCCGCCTTGCGGATCTCGAGCGGCCCCCGCGGCGGTACGTCGCCCACGTCGCGGCCGCGGCCGAAGCGGTCCATGGCCCGGGCGAGCACGCGGATGGGGCGCACCTGCAGCCCCATGAAGTAGAGGGCGATGGCGGTGAGCACCAGCGAGGCCCCGACCATCCAGGCGAGCAGCAGCCCCGTGGTTACGCTGGTCACCCGCTTGCGCGGCGCGAGCACGCGCAGCAGGCCGTCGTCGAGCTGCACGTAGACGACGACCCGCTTCGGCCAGTCGGAGCGGAGATCGACCGCGAAGGGCCGGTCCAGCCGCTCCTCGAAGGCCTCGACGATCTTCGCATCGATGTGGCCGAGATGCTGGCGGTCGATGCCGATCCGCCGCACCGCGGTCTCGAGGCTGCCGCCCGGCTCGAAGGAGATCGCGAGCCCGGTGTGGCGGCGCACGCGGTCGAGGATGCGCCGCCGCTCCGCCGCATCCGGTGCCCGGGTGAAGTCCTCGACGGTGAGCGCGACCTCGCCCGCGACCCCGGCCGCGAGCCAGCGCGTCACCGCATCCCAGTGCCGGTTGTAGAAGATCACGGTGAGCAGGAGCTGGAGCGCCACCAGCGGCAGCACGATGATGAGCAGCGAGCGCCACCACAGGGTGCGTGGCAGAACGTGCCGGTTGAGCCAGCGGGAGATCCGCCTGAGCGCCCCGCTAGAGATCCTCGGTCCGGAGCGCATAGCCCTCTCCGCGGTGGGTGAGCAGGTAGCGGGGCGTGCGCGGATCGCATTCGAGCTTGCGGCGCAGCCGGGCGATGTGCACATCCACCGCGCGATCGGAACCGTCGACCGCCGCGGCATGCGCGAGTTCGGCTCGCGATACGGCCCGTCCCGAGCGGCGCGCGAGCAGGGCGAGCATGGCGGCCTCGGTGGTGGTGAGGCGGACCGGCTGTTCGCCGAGCCAGAGCATGTGCGTGCGCAGATCGAAGCGGTAGGGGCCGAAGCGGATCTCGGCGCGGGGCGCGGGGCGGGCCGTGCGCCGCAGGATGGTGGCGATGCGCAGGAGCAGCTCGCGCGGCTCGAAGGGCTTGACGAGATAGTCGTCGGCCCCGGCCTCGAGCCCGCGGATGCGGTCTTCGACCTCGCTGCGCGCGGTGAGCACGAGGATGGGAAGATCGCTCGTCGCCCGCAGCCGCCGCGCGAGAGCAAGGCCGTCCTCGCCCGGCAGCATGAGGTCGAGCACGAGGAGATCGAACAGGAAGCTCTCGAGCCGGGCCGCCGCCTCCTGTGCGTCCGCGGCGAGGGTCACGGCGTAGCCGTGGCGGGTGAGATAGCGGCGCAGCAGCTCGCGCAGCCGCTGATCGTCGTCGACGACGAGAATATGCGCGGGCTCGCTCAAGGCGGGCAAGCTCCCCTGCCCTCAGACGGAGCCGCCCGCGGCGGCGAGCATCTGGCCGCGCTCCTCGAGGATGCATTCGAGAAGGCGCAGGAAGCCCGACACCGCATCCGCGCCGGCCGTGCGGAACGCGCGCTTGAGCCGACGCTTCTGCTGCGCGAGGGCGGCATCCAGGAGCTCGCGACCGGCCGGCGTGAGCTGCAACGGCTTGGTCCGCCGGTCGAGGCCGGACGACCGTTCCTCGAGAAGACCGAGCTCGCGCAGCTTGATGACATGCCGCGAGAGCGCCTGCTTGCTGGTGGCGAGCGGCCGGGTGAGCTCGGCCATGGTCGTGCCCGGACGCCGGCCGACGAGGAACAGCAGAAGATAATCCTTGGCGGACAGGCCACGCGGCTCCAGCACCCGCAGCCCGATGTTCATGAGCTCGAGCTCGGACAGCCACAGCAGGTGCAGGGCCCGCTCGAGTTCCTCATCGCGGAGAAAGAGCGGACTCACGGGAGCCATGGTGCGTCTCGTCCTGAAGCCCGGCTTCGTTGACACATATGTGGCGGAATGATACGCGTCGCAATCCGGAAGCGGCGGGAGGCGGCGTGCCGGCTTGCGCAGAGGTTGCCCGAATGGCCGATCTCATCCCCTATGACGCGCGCGACGGCTACATCTGGATGGACGGCGAGCTCGTCCCCTGGCGGGAGGCCCGCCTCCATGTGCTGTCGCATGGCCTCCACTACGCGAGCTGCGTCTTCGAGGGTGAGCGCGCCTATCGCGGGAAAATTTTCAAGCTGCGGGAGCACACCCGGCGGCTGCTCGACTCCGGCCGCATGCTCGGCTTCGAGCTTCCCTTCGGGCTCGAGGAGCTCGAGGCGGCCAGTCGCGAGGTGGTGCGCGCGAACGGCCTTTCCGACTGCTACCTGCGCCCGGTGGCGTGGCGCGGCTCGGAGCAGATGGGGGTCTCGGCCCAGAAGACGCGCATCCATGTCGCCATCGCCGCCTGGGAGTGGGGCGCCTACTATCAGGACCTGCGGCTCACCGCCGCCATCTTCCGCCGTCCCTCGCCCGAGACCGCACCCGTCCACGCCAAGGCGGCGGGGCTCTACATGATCTGCACCCTCAGCAAGCACGCGGCGGAAGCCAAGGGCTTCGGCGATGCGCTCATGCTCGACTACCGGGGGTATGTGGCCGAGACCACCGGCGCCAACATCTTCCTCGTCCTCAATGGCGGCCTCCACACCCCCATCCCCGACTGCTTCCTCAACGGCATCACCCGCCAGACGGTGATCGAGCTCGCGCGGCGGCGGGGCATTCCGGTGATCGAACGGCACATCCTGCCCGAAGAGCTGCGCGACGCGCAGGAGGTGTTCGTGACCGGCACCGCGGCCGAGATCACCCCGGTGCGGGCGATCGACGACATCACCTACCAGGTCGGCCCCATCACCTCCGCCCTGATGGAGGATTTCGGCGCCCTCACCCGGGGCGAGCTGACGCCGGCCTGACCACCCTCGCCCAGGCCCGAGGCGCGGGCTTCACTCCGCCGCGGCGCGGAGCGGCGGCTGCTCCTCGTTGAGCGCGTCGTGGGCGGCGATGGCCGCCATGTTGAACATGTCCGAGACGGTCGCATTCATGGGCACGATCTGCACCGGCCGCTCGAGGCCGACGAGCAGCGGCCCGATCACCGTCCCCCCGCCGAGCTGCTGCAGCAGCTTCGAGGAGATGTGGGCGGAGTGCAGCGCCGGCATGATGAGCACGTTGGCGGGACCGGAGAGCCGGCAGAAGGGGTAGTACTGCCGCATGAGATCGAAATCGAGCGCCACGTCCGCCGCCATTTCCCCGTCGTATTCGAAGTCCACCTCGCGGCGGTCGAGCTCGGCGACGACATCGCGCACCCGCGCCGCCTTGGCCACCGGCGGATTGCCGAAGGTGGCAAACGACAGCAGGGCGACGCGGGGCTTGAAGCCCATGGAGCGGGCGAGTTCCGCGGTCTGGATGGCGATGTCGGCGAGCTCCTCCTTGCTCGGCAGCTCATGCACCATGGTGTCGGCGATGAATACGGTGCGGCCCCGCGCGACCATCACCGTGACCCCGAACATGCGCCGTCCCGGCTTGGGATCGAGCACCTTGAGGATGCCGTCGAGCACGGTGACGAAATTGCGGGTGAGGCCCGTCACCATGGCGTCGGCATGGCCGTGGGCGAGCATGCAGGCGGCGAAGACGTTGCGGTCCTGATTGACGAGGCGCTGGCAGTCCCGCAGCAGCAGCCCGTTGCGCTGCTGGCGCTCATAGACGTATTCGGCGTAGCGTCGGTTGTGTTCCGACAGGCGCGCGTTGTGGATCTCGATCCCCTCGAGGCTGACGAGCCCCATGTTGCGCGCCGTCTCCTCCACCCGATCCTCGCGCCCGATGAGGATCGGCGTGCCGAGGCCGCTGTTGCGCCAGGCGATGGCCGCCGAGATCGCGTTCGCCTCCTCGCCCTCCGCGAACACCACCCGCTTGGGGCTGGCGCGCACGCGGTCGATGATGAGCTGCATCCGGCTCGCCGCCGGATCGAGGCGCGAGCGCAGGCTCTGGCGGTAGCGTTCGATGTCCTCGATCGGCCGGCGCGCGACGCCGCTTCGGATCGCCGCCATCGCCACCGCCGGCGGCACATGGGTGATGAGGCGGGGATCGAAGGGGGTGGGGATGAGGTACTCGCGCCCGTAGCGCAGGCGACGGCCGCGGTAGGCGGCGGTGACCTCGTCCGGAACCTCCTCGCGCGCCAGCGCGGCGATGGCATGTGCCGCCGCGATCTTCATTTCCTGGGTGATCGCCGATGCGCGCACATCCAGAGCGCCGCGGAAGATGTAGGGAAAGCCGAGGACGTTGTTGACCTGGTTCGGATAGTCCGAGCGGCCGGTGGCGATGATCACGTCGGAACGGGCGGCGAGCGCCTCCTCGGGCATGATCTCGGGATCCGGGTTCGCCATCGCGAACACGATCGGATCGCGCGCCATGCTGCGGATGTGATCGACGGTGAAGGCCCCCTTGGCGGAGAGGCCGAAGAGCACGTCCGCACCGCGCACCGCCTCGTCCAGGGTGCGCAGCTCGGTCTCCACCGCATGGGCTTCCTTCCAGGGGTTCATGCCCTCCCGGCGCCCCCGGTAGATCACGCCGCGGGTATCGCAGAGGATGACATTCTCCGGCCGCGCCCCCATCGCCTTGAGGAGTTCCGCACAGGCGATGCCCGCGGCGCCGGCGCCGTTGATGACGATGCGCACCGATTCGAGGCTGCGCTGCGTGATGTGGAGCGCGTTGACGAGACCGGCGGCGGCGATGATCGCGGTGCCGTGCTGATCGTCGTGGAAGACGGGGATGTCCATGAGCTCGCGCAGGCGCGCTTCGATGACGAAACACTCGGGCGCCCTGATGTCCTCGAGGTTGATGCCGCCGAAGGCCGGAGCGAGGAGCTTCACGCAGTCGACGAAGGCATCCACGTCGCGGGTGTCGACCTCGAGATCGATCGCGTCGATGTCCGCGAAGCGCTTGAAGAGAACCGCCTTGCCCTCCATCACGGGCTTGGCCGCGAGCGCCCCGAGATCTCCGAGCCCGAGCACCGCGGTGCCGTTCGACACCACCGCCACGAGATTGCCCTTCGCCGTGTAATCGTACGCCTTCTCCGGCCGGGCCCGGATTTCCTCGCAGGGATAGGCGACACCCGGCGAGTAGGCGAGCGAGAGGTCGCGCTGGGTGGTGAGCGGCTTGGTGGGCACCAGCTCGATCTTGCCCGGCCGTCCCCGGGCATGCAGCTCGAGCGCCTCTTCGGCCGTGATGTGCGGGGTGTCGCCGCGCGGTGCCTGCCGACTTCCCTCAGCGTCGCTCATGTCCTGCCCACCCGTCTTCGATCCGACCTTCGGGGTTTGCATCCTCATAGCCAGCCGCAGCCTTCGGAGGCAAGGGCGGTGCGCCTTTCTCCGCCCCTTCGCGGACCGTGGTACGCGGTTTGAGGGTCATCCGCAGCTCGGCGAAGTCCACCGCGCCCGTAAGCCGCGCCGCGGCGAAATAGGCGAAGAGCCCGCCGGTCACGATCAGCGCCAGTCTCGGCACGGGAGTCCAGTCCTGCGCAGCCCGGGCGAGCAGCACCAGCACCAGGGCCAGGGCCGCGCATGCGAGCAGCGCCCGGCCCACCCGGCGCCGCAGCCGGGGATCGATGACGAGCGCCCGCTGGCGGTAGAGCAGCAGGGCCAGCAGGCCGGCGTTGGCCCAGTTGGCGAGGGCGGTTGCGAGCGCGATCCCGGCGTGGGCGAGGGGGCCGATCAGGGCGAGGATGGCGAGGACGTTGAGGAGCAGGCAGAGGGCGGCGACCTGGACGGGGGTGCGGGTGTCTTCGCGGGCGAAGAAGCTCGAGGCGAGGATCTTGACGAGAACATAGGCGGGAAGCCCGAGGGCGAAGGCCGCGAGGGCCGCCGCGGTGGCCGCGCTCGCGGCGGCATCGAAGGCGCCGCGCTCGAACAGGCCGCGCACCACGACAAGCGGTACGGCGAGGAAGGCGGTCGCGGCGGGGAGGGTGAGCAGCAGAGCGAATTCGATCGCCCGGCACTGGCTTTCCCGCGCTTCGGCCGCGGCCCCGCGCCGCAGCGCCCGCGACAGTGCGGGGAGCAGCGCGGTGCTGAGGGCGATTCCCACCGCACCGAGCGGCAGCTGATTGAGGCGGTCGGCGTAGAAGAGATAGGAGACCGCGCCCTCCGGCAGGTGCGAGGCGAACCAGGTATCGACGAGGAGATTGAGCTGGTAGACGCCGGCTCCGAAGAGCCCGGGAAGCAGCAGCTGGAAGAGCCGCCGCGTGCGCTCCGACAGCCGCGGAGGCCGCAGGCGGAGCGCAAAGCCGGCACGTGCCGCCACCACCCACAGGAGCGCGAACTGGAGCACCCCGGCGGCCGCGACGCCCCAGGCAAGCGCACGGGCGGGCAGGACCAGGCCCAGGGCGGCGGCGAGCAGCGCGGTGAGGAGCGCGAGATTGAGCAGCACCGGGGCGAAGGCCGGTGCCGCGAAGCGCCCGATGCCGTTCAGCACTCCCGAGAGCAGGGCCCCCAGGGATATGAACAGGAGATAGGGGAAGGTGATGTGGGACAGTTCGACCGCCAGCGCGTAGCGCGGCCCGCCCGGATCGAAGCCGGTCGCGAGCAGCCGCACCACCCAGGGCATCGCGATCTCCGCGGCGATGACCACGAGCAGCAGGATCAGCGCCAGCAGGGCGAAGGCCTCTTCGGCGAAGCGGCGTGCCGCGCCCCTGCCCTCGCCCTCGAGGGTGCGCGCGAAAAGCGGGACGAAACCGGCACTGAAGGCGCCTTCGGCGAACAGGCGCCGCAGCAGATTGGCGAGCTTGAAGGCGACGAAGAAGGCGTCGGTCGCGATTCCCGCACCGAGCACGGCGGCGATGCCGGCATCGCGCAGAAAACCGAGGAGCCGTGAGAGCAGGGTGAGCGAGCCGACGGTCGCCGCCTGGCGCAGCAGCTTCACCGCCACTCACCCGCGCGCGAGCACGGCCATGAGATCCTTCTCGAGCCGCTCGAGGCGGGCGCGGCCCGACAGTTTCATGCCGTAGAGATCCTTGACGTAGAAGACGTCCACGACGCGTTCGCCGTAGGTCGCGATATGCGCGCTCTTGATGGCCACGGCGTGCTCCCGCAGGACCTTGGTGAGCTCGTACAGGAGACCGACCCGGTCGCGCCCCTGCACCTCGATCACGGTGTGGGTGCGACTCGCCCGGTTGTCCACCACCACCCGCGGCTGTACCCGGAACACCTCGGTGCGGGGCGGGATGGCGCGCCTGCGCGCGAGCTGCTCCTCGAGCGCGACGGTGCCCGCCAGCACCTGTTCGAGGTTGCGCCGGATGCGCGCGAGCCAGCTCGGATCCTCGACCGCGGCGGGGCGGCTCGCGTCCTGGAAGCCGATGAAGTCGAAGGCGGCACCGTCCCGGGTCGTGAAGATGCGCGCATCGAGGATGCTGACGCCGGAGAGCGCGAGCGCGCCGGCGAGGGCGCTGAAGAGGCCCGGGCGGTCTTCGAGCTGGACCATGAGTTCGGTCCGCGCCCCGAAGCGATCGATGCGGAAATCGAGGACGAGTCGCTCCCCGCTTTCCTCGGCCCGGCGCACGCGCTCGGCGTGGCGGACGAGCTGATCGACCGGGAAGGAGAGCCAGTATGCGTCCTCGTGACGCTCCAGCCAGCGGGCGACGGCCTCCTCGCTCCAGGGCGGCGAGAGGCGGCGCAGGCGGTCGGCGAGTTCGAGCCGTGCGGCCTGAGCCCGCGCCGCCCGCCGCCCCTCGACGTCGCCGAGCGTCATCGCGGCCATGGCCTCGCCGTAGAGGTCGCGCAGGAGCTGCCCCTTCCAGCCGTTCCAGACACCCGGACCGACGGCGCGGATATCGGCCACGGTGAGCACCAGCAGCAGGCGCAGCCGTTCCGGCGACTGCACGATGCGCACGAAGTCGCGCACCGTCTGAGGATCGTCGATGTTGCGCCGGAACGCCGTGTCGCTCATGAGAAGATGGTGGCGCACGAGCCAGACCACGGTCTCCGTCGCCTGGGCATCGAGCCCGAGCCGCGGGCACAGCCTGGCCGCGATTTCGGCGCCCACCTCGCTGTGGGGCCGCTGCCTTCCCTTGCCGATATCGTGGAGGAAGGTCGCGAGATAGAGCTCGGTGCGCGCCCGGATCTGGGGCATGATCTTGCGCGAGAGCGGATGTTCGGCGGCGAGCTCCCCCTGCTCGATGCGGTGGAGGACGTCGATCGCCCGGATCGTGTGCTCGTCGGTGGTGTAGATGTGATAGAGGGTGTGCTGGCGCTGGGCGACGACGCGGCCGAAGGCGGGGATGAAACGCCCGAGCAGCCCCGCTTCGTTCATGCGCGTGAGGGTGAGGGCGGGGTCGCGGCGCGAGGTCAGCATCTCGAGGAAGAGGCGGTTCGCCTCCGGGTCATGGCGCAGCGCGTCGTCGACCCGGCGCAGCGAACGGACCACCGCCTTGAGCGCATCGGGATGAATGTCGAGGCCCCGCTCCTGGGCGAGATGGAAGAGCTCGAGCATGGCGCGCGGCCTGCGCGCGAAGAGATCCTCGCTCGCGAGCGTGAGCCGGCTGCCGAGGACGCGGAAATCCCCGATGCGGCGTCGGCCGAAGCCGAAGCGGAAGGAGATCGGGGGGCGGCGCTTGTGCTGCTCCTCGAGCGCGGCGCAGACGATGCGGGTGAGATTGCCGACGTTGCGGGCGGTCACGTAATAGTGCTTCATGAACCGCTCGACGGCCGGGATGCGCCCGCGATCGCGGTAGCCCATGCGGCGCGCGACCTGGGGCTGGAGGTCGAAGGTGAGGCGCTCCTCGGCCCGGTCCGTCAGATAGTGGAGGTGGCAGCGCACCGTCCACAGAAAGCGCCGGGACTGCAGGAAAAGGCGCAGATCCTCGCGGCTCAGGACGCCCGCCGCCACGAGATCGGCGGGCTCCCGCACGCGGTAGAGGAAGCGGCCGAGCCACATCAGGGTGTGGAGATCGCGAAGCCCGCCCTTTCCCTCCTTGATGTTGGGCTCGAGGAGGTAGCGACTGTCTCCCATGCGGTCGTGGCGCGCGTCGCGCTCGGCGAGCTTGGCCTCCACGAATTCCGCCGACCAGCGACGCGCCGCCTCGTTCCAGAAGCGCCGCGCGAACTCCTCTGCGAGCTTGGTCGAGCCCCACAGCGGGCGGCTCTCGAGCAGGCCCGTGAAGATGGTGAGGTCCTGCTCGGCGAAGCGCAGACATTCGTCCACCGAGCGCGTCGCGTGGCCGACCTTGAGCTTCGCGTCCCACAGCTTGAGGAGCAGGAACTCCGCGAGCTGCTCGACCAGCGGCGTGCGCTTGTAGGGGTAGAGGAACAGGAGATCGATGTCCGAATGCGGTGCGAGCTCGGCGCGTCCATAGCCCCCGACCGCGAGGACGGTGATCTCCTCACCCGCGGTCGGATTGGCCGTCGGGTAGACGTGCCGGGAAGCATAGTCGAGCAGGCCGCGAAGCAGCGCATCCATGAGCCGGGCGTGATCGGTGTGCACGCGTGCGGCATCGCCGTCGCGTTCGAAGCGGGCGCGTATCGCGCGGCGCCCCTCTTCGAGGCGCGTGCGCAACCGCTCGAGACACTCGCCTTCGCTGAGCGCCGGCGCTCCGGCGCAGGCGAGGTCCGCCTCGAGCTGCTCGAAGGAAAGGACCGCGTCGGCGGTAGCGCGTTCCATCCGCTGCGTGACTCCGCGTCGCCTTGCTATCGCTCTCTCCGGCCACCATAACCGAAACTCGACCGGATCCGCCTCTGTCGCTGGTCTAGGACCAGAGCCGGTCGGGACAAGCCGCAGCCGGCAGCCGGGGGAGAGATGACCGACTTTCTGTCCATGGGTGGCTACGGCCCCTACGTGTGGAGCGCCTATGCGCTCACCTTCCTCGTCCTCGGCGGTCTCCTGTGGCAGAGCTGGCGGTTCATGCGCCGGCGCGAGCGCGAGCTCGAGGTGCTGCGCGGCACCCTGACGACGCGCAGCGCTTCCGGGCGCAGACTGCAGCCGGTGCGGCAGAGCGGGCGCGAGGGCGGCTGCGGCGTGCCCGAGGAATCGGCTGAGCGGGGCGGTCCGAGGTGAGATTCCGCAAGCGGCAGCGGCTCGTTCTCCTCCTGCTGGCCCTGATCCTCCTCGGCGGCGCGACCGCGCTCGTCCTCGCCGCGCTGAGCGAGAACATCGCCTTCTTCGTGACCCCGAGCGAGCTCGCCGCAGGGAAGGTGGAGCCCGGCAAGCGCTTTCGCATCGGTGGGCTCGTCGCCGAGGGCAGCGTCGAACACCTTCCCGACGGCAGCGTCCGCTTCGCGATCACCGACACCCGAAACCGCGTGACCGTCGTCTACCGCGGCATCCTGCCCGATCTCTTCCGCGAAGGGCAGGGGGTCGTCGCGCTCGGTGCGCTCGCTGCAGACGGCACCTTCCGGGCGAGCGAAGTACTCGCCAAGCACGACGAACGCTACATGCCGCCGGAGGTCGCCGAGGCGCTCAAGAAGGCCGGCTACTGGCAGGAGAAGGGGGGGAAGGCCGGGCCATGATCGAATACGGGCATTTCGCCCTTGCCCTCGCGCTCGCAACCGCGCTTGTGCAGGGCGTGGTGCCGCTCTGGGGCGCCGCGAGGCGCGACCGCGCGGCGATGGCGCTTGCACCGCAGGCCGCGGTGGCGCAGTTCCTGCTCCTCACCTTCGCCTTCGCCACCCTGATCCACGCCCATCTCACCGATGATTTCTCGGTCCGCAACGTCTTCGAGAATTCCCACAGCACGAAGCCGCTGATCTACAAGTTCGCGGGCGTGTGGGGCAACCACGAGGGCTCTCTCGTGCTGTGGGTGTGGATCCTCGCCCTCTTCGGCGCCGGCGTGGCCGTCTTCGCGCGCGAGCTCCCGGCGACCTTCACCGCGCGGGTGCTCGCCATCCAGGGCCTCATCGGGGTCGGCTTTCTCTCCTTCATGCTCTTCACCTCCAACGCCTTCGAACGGCTCGATCCGCCGGCCGCGGACGGGCGCGGCCTCAACCCGATCCTGCAGGATCCCGGGCTCGCGATGCACCCGCCCATGC
>CAZHHU010000005.1:30721-50739 GCA_964532215.1 uncultured Geminicoccaceae bacterium | reverse complement strand
GAGCGGACGCTGTTCGTCCACCGCAAGGGTGCGACGCGTGCCTTTCCGCCGGGTCATCGCGACCTGCCGGAGGCGCTCAGGCCCTGGGGCCAGCCGGTGCTCATCGGCGGCAGCATGGGCACCGGCTCCTGGGTGCTGGCCGGAAACCGCCTCGACGGCGAGAAGGCATTCAGCAGCGCCGTGCATGGCGCGGGTCGTGCGATCAGCCGTCATCAGGCGCTCAGGCGCTGGCGCGGCGAGGCGATCGTGGCGGAACTCCACCGCCGCGGGATCCTGGTGCGCAGCCACAGCATGCGGGGGGTCGCCGAAGAGGCGCCCGCCGCCTACAAGGATGTCGACGCGGTCGTGGAGGCGGCGCATGCTGCGGGCCTCGCGCGCAAGGTCGCGCGTCTGCGCCCGCTGATCGTGGTCAAGGGATGAGGAGCGAGGAGGACGATGGACAAGCCCCTGGAGATCCGTTTCCACGACGTGCCCCACTCGGACTTCATCGAGGCCCGCATCCGCGAGAAGGTGCGGGAGCTCGAGAAGATCTACGATCACATCAACCGGGTGCGGGTGGTCGTGGACAAGGACAGCAACCGGCATCACAAGGGCAATGCCTATCGCATCCGCCTCTTCATCCACGTGCCCGGCCGCGAGATCGTGATCAACCACAATCAGCGCTACGATCCGGCGCGCGAGGATTTCCGCTTCGCGCTGCGGGAAGCCTTCGACGCCGCCGTGCGCGAGCTCACGAAGTTCAAGGAGCGCCAGCGGGGCGAGGTGAAGACCCATGTCGAACAGCCCCACGGCCGGGTGGTCAGACTGTTTCGCGATCAGGGTTATGGCTTCATCGAGCTCGAGGACGGGCAGGAAATCTACTTCCACCGCAATGCGGTGGTGAACAACGGCTTCGCACGGCTGGAGGTGGGCGCGCGGGTGCGCGTGCACATCGCCGAGGCGGAGAGCCCCTTCGGGCCCCAGGCCTCGACCGTCCATCTCGTGGAATAGGCCGCACGATCCGCACCCGGCCTCCGTTCCCCGCCCGCGGCGGAAGGTGCTATGGTAGGTGGGGTCCGCGAGCGGGGAGGGGGGCCATGGGCGGGCTCACGCGTGAGGAGCTCGAACGCCGCATCGATCAGGCGCTCGGACATGCGCCGGCCGATCTCGTCGTGCGCGGCGCCCGGGTTCTCAATACGGCGACCGGCGGCATCGCGCGCTGCGACATCGCGGTCTGCGGTCCGGTGGTCGTCGCCCTCGGCGAGGGTTTCCGGGGCCGTGAAGTCATCGAGGCGCGCGGCCGCTTTGCGGTGCCCGGCTTCATCGATGCGCATGTCCACATCGAGAGCGCCATGGTCACCCCCGACGCCTTCGCGCGGGCGGTGCTGCCCCGGGGGACCACCACCGCGGTCTGGGACCCGCATGAGCTCGCCAACGTGCTCGGGGTCGAGGCCATCCGCTACGGTCTCGCCTGTGCGGAGGTGCTGCCGCTGTCCCTGTTCGTGGCGCTCAGCTCCTGCGTCCCGGCCTGCGAGCTCGAGACCTCCGGGGCGCGGCTCGAGCTCGAGGATCTGAGACCCTTCGCCGACCACCCGGCGGTCATCGGGCTCGCCGAGCTCATGAACTTTCCCGGCGTGCTGGCGAAGGAGCCGCGACTTCTCGCCAAGGCGGCGGCCTTCGCCGACCGCCACATCGACGGTCATGCGCCGCTGCTCTCCGGCCGCGCGCTCGATGCCTATCTCGCCGTGGGCGTGCGCACCGACCACGAGTCGAGCCTGGTCGAGGAAGCGCAGGAGAAGCTCGAGAAGGGAGTCCATCTCCTGTTGCGCGAAGGCTCGGTTGCCCGGGACGTGACGACCCTGGCGCCGCTGCTCGGGGATCGGACCTGGATGCGTCTCGCCTTCTGCAGCGACGACCGCAACCCGATCGAGATCCGGAAGGAGGGGCACATCGATCATGCGCTCCGGCTCGCGATCCGGGCGGGCGCGCCGGTGGTCCCCGCCTATCGGGCGGCGAGCCTGGGCGCGGCGCTCGCCTTCGGCATGCGCGATCGGGGGATCATCGCGCCGGGATATCGTGCGGACTTCCTGCTGCTCGACGATCTCGAGGAGGTGGTCGTCACCGATGTCGTCTGCGGCGGCCGGCGGGTGACGGCGGAGCTCTTCGGCGCGCGGCCGGCCCCCGAGCCCCCGGGCCAGGGATCGGTAAGGCGCGATCGGGTGACGGAGCGGGATCTCGAGATCCCGGGTCCGGGGCCGACGACGCCGGTGATCGGTGCCCTTCCGTTCTCGCTCGTCACCGAACACCGGATCCGGGAGCTGCCCTGGCGCGACGGGCTGCGGCTGCCCGATCCGGCCCGCGGCATCCTCGCCCTCTGTGTCCTCGAGCGGCACGGTCGCAACGGCAACATCGGCCGCGGCTTCGTCGAGGGTTTCGGCCCCCTCGACGGCGCCATCGCCTCGAGCGTGGCCCACGACAGCCACAATCTCGTGGTCGCCGGCTCGAACGCCCGGGACATGGCCGTCGCCGTCAACCGCCTCATCGATCTTCAGGGCGGTGCGGTGGTCGTGCACCGCGGCGAGCCGCGGGCCGAGCTGCCGCTGCCGGTGGCCGGACTCATGTCGGATCGCGGCCTCGACTTCGTGGAGAGCCGGCTGCGCACCCTTCGCGAGGCGGCGCGGGCGATCGGCTGCGTGTTCGAAGAGCCGCTCCTGCAGCTCGCCTTTCTCACCCTCGCCGTCATCCCCCATCTCAAGCTTACGGACATGGGATACGTCACCGCCGGACCAGAAGGGCTCAAGCTGCTGCGCGCGTGAGCGCCGCCGTTCAGAACAGATCCGGCTGCAGCCGATGGTTGTCGATCTCCCCGCTTGCACCTGTTTCACGTGAAACAGGAACGAGGAGGTCCGCATCATCGTTGCGCGGATCGTTGACCCGCCGGTCCACCTCGAAATGCGCGAAGGCGACCGCCCCCGCCTCCTCGAGCATGCTCTTCAGGAGCGCCACATCCTCGAGCGCCGGATCGAGCCACATGTCCCAGTGCCGGGGTGGCAGCGCGACGGGCATGCGGCCGTGCAGGTGGCGCAGCGAGGGGTGCGCGTCCATGGTGAGGATCGCCACCGTCTCGAGCACCTCGCCCTGCGTCCCTTCACAGCGCTCCCAGAGCGCGGCAAAGGCCATGGGCGCGCCGCTGCGGTCGCGGACGAAGAAGGGGCGGCTGGGAGCGCGGGGCTGCTTCTGCCACTCGTAGAAGCCGTCCGCCGGAACGAGACCGCGGCGGCGCCGGAAGGCGCGGCGGAACATGGGCCGGTCCGCAGCCGTCTCGATGCGGGCGTTGATCTGCCGCGCCGGATCCCGGAAATTCCGGCTCCACGGTGGCACAAGCCCCCAGCGCATCCACACCGCCTCGCGCCCATGCGCCGCGCTGCGGATCACGAGGATCGGGGTATCGGGCGCGATGTTCCAGCGCGGTCTGAAGTCTCGCGGGGGCGCGCAGCCGAACACCGCCCGCAGCCGGGCCGGGGTGAGCGAGAGGGCGAAGCGTCCGCACATGTTCACATCTCCAGGAGCCGCCGCAGCTCGGCCGCGACCTGCTCGAGCGGCCGCGCGGCATCGATCCGCTGCCATGAGATCCCGCGCGCATCCACCGTCTCCGCCTGACGCCGCACCACCTCGACATCGGCATCGGAGGCGTCGGGACCGCGGTGCGCGACCCGCTCGAGAAGCACCTCTTCCGGGGCCTCGAGCCAGAAGCCGAAAAACGGCACCCTGCGCTCGCGGGCGACCTCCTCGATGCGCCGGCGCTGCTCGGGCCGGCCGTAAACCGCGTCACAGATGACGCTCCGCCCCGCCTCGAGCAAGGTTGCGGCGCGCTGCGCGATGATCTCGAACACTTCCGCCGAGACCTCCGGCCGGTAGGCGGACTCGGGCAGGCGCTCCAGCGGGCCGCGGCCGAAAAGGCGCTTGCGGATCACGTCGCTGCGCAGCACGATCGCCCCCGGCATGGCGCCGAGATCGGGCGCGAGGGCGAAGGCGAGCGAGGACTTGCCGGTCCCGGAGCGGCCGCCGATGGCGAGCAGGCAGGGCGGGACCTGCTCGAGCGCATCGCGGGCGAGGGCGAGATAGCGGCGCGCGCGCAGGCGGTGGGATCGTCGCGCCTCCGCCGCAGCGGCGAGGCGGGCGGTGAGCCCCTCGACCTTGGCCCGCACCGCGGCCCGCACCGAAATGAAGAAGCCGAGCGCCTCGAGACCCGCATCGTCGACCATCTCCTCGTTCCAGCTCTGGAGGAGGCGGTGCGCGTGGGGTCGAAGCCCGCGCTCCAGCAGGTCCATGACGAGGAAGGCGAGGTCGTAGAGGACGTCGATGCAGGCGAGTTCCTCGTCGAACTCGAGGCAGTCGAACAAGAGCGGCCGACCCTCGAGGAGCACGATGTTCCCGAGATGGAGATCGGCATGGCAGTGCCGCACCCGCCCGGCGCCGCGGCGCACGTCGAGAAGATCGCGAAGCGCCTCGAAGCGCCGCTCGCTCAGCCGGACGAGCTCTTCCACCGGCTCCGCCTCGAACACCGCCGGCACGAGTTCGCGCAGATCCCGCGCATTGCCGGCGATCACCCGCCGCATGGCGAACGCGCCGCCCCTGTCGGGACGCACTTCGGCCTCGCGGTGGAAGCGGGCGATGACCCGCGCGAGCGCCTCGATCAGGGACAGCGACAGCTCGCCGCGCGCAGCGACGCGGTCGAGGCGGGCGTCCTGCGGAAACCGCCGCATCTCCAGAAGCCATTCGACCACCTCCCCCTCACCCCCGAGGGCGAGCTCGCCGCCTCGGCGACGCACCACGGGCACGAGCCCGAGATAGAGCTCGGGCGCGGTGCGGCGGTTGAGAACAAGCTCGCGCTCGAGCACCGCGCGGCGCCGCTCGAGGGTCGAGAAATCGAGAAAGCTGTAACGCACCGCGCGCTTCATCTTGTATGCGCGGTCTCCCGCGAGCAGCACCACGGCGGCGTGCGTGTCGATGCGCTCTACCGCGCCGGCGAAGGCGTGGTGCTGGAGAAACTCCAGAACCTCCTTCTGTTCCTCCTCCATCACGACCTCCCGAACGGCCGCGGCGGACCCGCGCCCGGGCCTTGTCCCGGATCGCGGCGGCCGGTAGATGCTCCCCTCGGCCGCTGTCGATCCGGCCTATGGACAGGAGCGCCATGGACATCCGTGCTGACGTCACCGCCATCATCGGCAATACGCCGCTGCTGCGGCTGCGCCGCGCCTCCGAGATGACCGGCTGCGAGATTCTCGGCAAGTGCGAGTTTCTCAACCCCGGGGGCAGCATCAAGGACCGCGCCGCCCTCGCCATCATCGAGGACGCGGAAGCGCGCGGGCTGCTCCGCCCGGGAGGCGTGATCGTGGAGGGAACGGCCGGCAATACCGGCATCGGTCTCGCGGTGGTGGGCAACGCCAAGGGCTACCGCACCGTCATCGTCATGCCCGAAAACCAGAGCCAGGAGAAGAAGGATCTCATCCGGCTGCTCGGCGCCGAGCTCGTGCTCGTGCCCGCGGTGCCCTACCGCGATCCCAACAACTACGTCCACTATTCCCGCCGCCTCGCCGAGGAGCTCGCGCAGCGCGAGCCGAACGGCGCCATCTGGGCGAACCAGTTCGACAATGTGGCAAACCGCGAGGGGCATTACCGCACCACCGGGCGCGAGATCTGGGAACAGACGGAGGGGCGGATCGACGCCTTCACCTGCGCGGTGGGCACCGGCGGCACGCTCGCGGGCGTCGCCATGTTCCTCAAGGAACGCAACCCCGGGATCCGGATCGTGCTTTCCGACCCCATGGGCGCCGCTCTCTACCATTACTACAAGCACGGAGAACTGCGCGCCGAAGGCTCTTCGATCACCGAGGGCATCGGTCAGAGCCGGATCACCAGAAATCTCGAGGGTGCGCCCATCGACGACGCGGTCCAGGTCCGGGACGAGGAGGCGCTGCCCGTGCTGTTCGACATGGTCCGCGACGAGGGGCTGCTGCTCGGCGGATCGTCGGGCATCAACATCCGGGGAGCGATGAAGGTCGCGGAGATGCTCGGTCCGGGACACCGCATCGTCACCATTCTCGCCGATTACGGCCAGCGCTACCAGAGCAAGCTCTACAATCCCGCCTTTCTGCGCGAGAAGGGCCTGCCGGTGCCGCCCTGGCTCGGGGAGCGGGGAGGGTGAGCATGGCTGCGTCGTCGTGGCCGCTCGTGAGCACCGCCTGGCTCGCCGAGCATCTCGGCGCCCCGGATGTGCGCGTTGCCGACTGCACCTGGTGCCTGCCGACATCGGGGCGCGACCCGAAGGCGGAGTACGCGCGCCGACACATCCCGGGGGCGGTGTTCTTCGACCTCGACGAGGTGTGCGAGCCGCGCGGCCTGCATCCCCACCGCCTGCCGGATCCCGCGCGCTTCTCGAGCCGCGTGCGGCGGCTCGGGCTCGGCGACGGGCTGCGCATCGTCCTCTACGACGACAACGACTTCTGCGCGAGCGCGCGGGTGTGGTGGATGTTCCGCGTCTTCGGCCACGAGGAGGTGGCGGTGCTCGATGGCGGCCTGCGCAGCTGGCTCGCCGAGAACCGGCCGGTGGACGACAGGCCCGTGCGGCCCGTGGAGCGGCATTTCACCGCGCGCATGAACAACACGCTCCTGCGCGAGCTCGACCAGATCCGGGCGGGGCTCGCGAACCGGCGCGAGCAGATCGTCGACGCCCGTCCGCCGGAGCGGTTCCGCGGCATCGCCCCGGAGCCGCGGGAGGGACTGAAGCGGGGACATATTCCGGGCAGCTTCAACCTCCACTACATGCGTCTCCTGCGTCCCGATCACCGCCTCGCGGAGCCGGATGTCATCCGCAGGCTGTTCGCCGAGGCAGGCGTGCGGCTCGACCGTCCCGTCGTCACCACCTGCGGCTCCGGGGTCTCGGCCGCGGTGCTGAACCTCGCGCTCCACCGTATCGGCATCCCCGATGCGGCGCTCTACGATGGCTCCTGGGCCGAGTGGGGTGCGCTGCCGGACGCGCCGGTCGAGAGCGGGTGAGCGGCCTCACAGCCAGCCGCGGCGCTTGAACCAGCGATAGGGGAGCAGCGCCGAGAGCAGCATCAGCAGAAGGGCGAGGGGGTAGCCGAAGACCCAGGAGAGTTCGGGCATGAAGCGGAAGTTCATGCCGTAGATGGAGGCGACGAGGGTCGGCGGCAGAAAGATCACCGCGATCACCGAGAAGATCTTGATGGTCGTGTTCTGCTCGATGTTGATGAAGCCCAGCGTGGCGTCGAGCAGAAAACCGATCTCCTGCGAGAGAAAGCCGGCGTGATCGGCGAGCGAGGCGATGTCGGCGGAGAGCGTCTCGAGCCCGCTGCGCAGCCTGCGTGCGTTTTCGCGCCCGGAGATCTCGTCGCGGCAGTAGAGGACGAGGCGCTGCAGCGAGACCAGGCTCTCGCGGATGTCGGAGAGCAGGGTGCCGCGACGTCCGAGCTCGCCGAGGACCGAGCGCAGCTCCTCGCCGCCTCGGGGCTCGGGCGACGCGTGACGGAAGATCCGCGCGGAGAGGCGGTCGATGCCGGAGGTCGTCGCCTCGAGGGTGTCCGCGAGCCGGTCCACGACGCCGTCGAGCAGGGCGAGCAGCACGCCTGCCGCGGTGGGCGGACGTGGTGCTGCGGTCTCGAGGCGCTCGGCCACGATTCCGAACGGCGCCGGGTCCAGATGACGCAGGGTGACGAGGAGGGCACGATGGAGGATGAACACCACGGGTCCGACCGAGACGCCGTCCTCGCCCGCGGGCAGCACCGCGGTCATGTACAGCGCCCCGTCGCGCCGGTAGAGACGGCTCGAGATCTCGATCTCCTCCATCTCCTCCCGGCTCGGCAGGAAGAGGCCGAAACGCCCGGCGATCTGCCGGCGCTCCTCGGCGCTCGGCGCGTAGAGGTCGACCCATGCCGGGCGGTCGGGGCTCAGGGCCTCGAGCGGCGCGGCGCGAAGCCCCTCGGGCTCGATGGCGAATGCGCGGATCACGACCCTGCCCTCCCGGTGCCCGGAACAGCCCCCCTGTGCCCTTATCCCCTGGCGGCGCGTGGATCGAGTCCCCGCGGGCGCATCCCCCGGGGCGATGCCGTCGCGCGGGCTTCGCTGCGGCGTCATCCGGGCGTCCCGAAGCCCTCCACCAGGCTGCCGATGACGAGGTACCAGCCGTCCACGAGGACGAAGAAGATGAGCTTGAAGGGCATGGAGACCATCACCGGCGGGAGCATCATCATGCCCATGGACATGAGCACCGCGGCGACCACGAGATCGATGACGATGAAGGGGAGATAGAGCAGGAAGCCGATCTCGAAGGCGCGGCGCAGCTCGCCGATCATGAAGGCGGGAACGAGGACGCGCAGCGGGGTCGCCTCGGGATCGTCCGGCGGTTCGATCTCCGCGATGCCGAAGAACAGGGCGAGGTCCTTCTCCCTCACCCGCTCGAGCATGAAGCGCCGGAAGGGGGCGGCGGCGCGGGTGAACGCCGTACGTTCGTCGATCTCCTCGCGCACGAGCGGGGCCACGCCTTCCTTCCACGCCGCCTCCAGCGTCGGCTGCATGATGAACAGGGTGAGGAACAGCGACAGGCCGAGGAGCACGATGTTCGGCGGCGACTGCTGGAGGCCCACGGCGCTGCGCAGCAGAGACAGCGCGATGATGATGCGGGTGAAGCTCGTCACCATGACGAGCAGGGAGGGAAGAAGGCTGAGCAGGGTGAGGAGGAGGAAGAGGCGCAGGAGCTGGCCCGTGGTCGTGCCTGCGCCCGAGAGCTCGAGGGTGATGGACTGGGCGGTGGCGTCCGGGGAGGCGAGCAGGAGGAGCACCACGCCCGCGAGCAGGGGAACCATGCTGCGACCGCGCTCAGGCCTCATCTTCGCCTTCCTCCCCCGCTTCGCCGTCGAAGCGGTCGAGCAGACAGGCGCCGCCGGGGCCGAAGAGGACGAGATAGCGACGCCGGCCGTGACGCAGCAGGGAGATCCGGTTGCGGGTATCGAGGGCACGCGTGCTCAGGATCTCGATGCCGTCGCCGGCCCCGGGAGCGAGCCGCGGCAGCAGGCGCCGCGACAGCGCCGCGAGCGCGAGCAGGAGCGCGAGCACGAAGAGCAGCGCCGCCACCGCCTGCAGGAGCGAAGATGTCGCCTCCATCTCAGTGCCGCCCCGTTCCATAGGCGCGCAGTGCCCTCGAGCGCGAGGCGAGTTCCTCGAGCTCCCGGGCGGTCGCGTCGCGTCGCTCGGTGACCGCCACGACGAGGCGCTCGAGCTCGTCGAGCACCGCGATCAGCGGCAGGTGGAGCATCGCCACCTCCCGCGCCTCCACCCCCTCGAGCAGGGTCAGCAGATCGCCGAGTCGCGCCGCGACGGCGGCAAGTTCCGGCGGCTGATCGCATTCCACGCGCGCGCGCGCCGCTGCGAGGGCTGCGGCGATGGCGCGGAGCTCCTCGACCAGTGCCGCCCGGGTGAAGGTCGCCGTGGGGCCCTGCGCGCCCATCTCTCATCCCCCGGAGGCCGGATCGTGCGCGCGATCGAGGCGGTACAGCAGTGCCAGGATCTCGGCGATGGCGGCGAAGCTTTCCACCGGCACCGAAGTGCCGGGCTCGAGCCGCGCGAGCAGCCGCGCGAGCGATGCGTCGCGGTGGACGGGGAGGCCGTGCTGCCGTGCGAGCTCGACGATCCTCCGGGCGAGGGCGCCACGGCCGCGGGCGGTGACGAAGGGCACCTTCCGCTCCGCGGGATCGTAGCGTATGGCGACGGCGACTTCCGTATCCCCCATGGCGCAGAGCTCCCGATCGCGGGGCGGAATTCTGCGACGGGAGGGTTAATTTTCCCTTAAGTGCACCGCGGAGGAGAAGGTGACGGCATCGCAGCTCGGCGATCGCGATATCCGCCGCTACGCCCGCCACATCGTGCTGCCCGAACTCGGGGGAGAGGGGCAGCTGCGGCTTCGCAACGCCTCCGTGCTCGTGGTCGGGGCCGGCGGCCTCGGCTCGCCGCTCGCGCTCTATCTCGCCGCGGCCGGGGTGGGGCGCATCGGCCTCGTGGATGACGACCGCGTCGCCGAAGACAATCTGCACCGGCAGGTGCTGTTCGCGGAGCGGGATGTCGGGCGGCGCAAGGTGGAGGCGGGCGCCGAACACCTGAAGGCGCGCGATTCCGCGACCGAGACGGTGATCTTCGCCGAGCGCCTCACGCGCGGGAACGCGCGGACCATCCTCGGACCGTTCGACATCGTCGCCGACGGCAGCGACAATTTCGAGACGCGGCTGCTCGTGCAGGAAACCTGTCTCGAGCTCGGCCGCACCCTGGTCTCCGCCGCGGTGCAGGGCATGGACGGACAGCTCACCACCTTCAAGGCCCATCTCGGCCCGCCCCACCCCTGTCTCGCCTGCCTGTTTCCCGAACGGCCGGAGCCGCGGGCGCTGCCGAGCTGCGCCCAGGGGGGCGTGCTCGGGCCGGTGGCCGGAGTGCTCGGCACCCTCCAGGCGGTAGAAGTTATCAAGGAAATCGTCGGCGGCTTTCCGAGCCTTTCGGGAACCCTGCTCGTCTACGACGCGCGCAGCAGTGAATTCACCCGTCTCGCATTCGCCCGCCGCCCCGACTGCGCGCTCTGCGGCGGCGAGCGTGGGTGCGCGGGCGCGACGATATCTGTGTGAAGGTAAAGGGAAAATCAGCGCGGGCTCGGCCGCCGGCGCGGTTGCGCGGTGCGGCAAGCTCGGTTAAAGGCGTGCTGCCGTGTTCGGACATCGCCCCGCGGCGGGGCGGCTGCGCGTGGGCAGACTGAGAGGGATGCATGACCGTTGACATTCCCGAGGACTATCGGCCGTCCGAAGACGAACCCTACATGAATCCGCGTCAGCTCGAATATTTCCGGCGCAAGCTCCTGAAGTGGCGCGAGGAGATCCTGCGCGGCTCGGGCGAAACGCTGCAGCAGCTGCAGCAGGGCACGGATCGTCCCGCCGATCCCACCGACTGGGCGTCGAGCGAGATGCAGCGCTATTTCGAGCTCCGCACCCGCGACCGCGAGCGCAAGCTGCTCGCCAAGATCGACGCCGCCCTGCGGCGGATCGAGGAGGGAACCTACGGCTACTGCGAGGAGACCCACGAGCCCATCGGCATCCGGCGGCTCGAGGCGCGACCCATCGCCACCCTCAGCATCGAGGCGCAGGAGCGCCACGAGCGCCGCGAAAAGGCCTATCGCGACGACTGAGGGGCAGCCTGCGGCCGGCGGCGCGCGAAAAACCTTTGACCGCCCGGGCCGGGCAAGCTAGGTTGGCTTTACCCCTTCGCATTGTTTCCGGTCGAACCGAAGTCGCCCTGCCGCTGCTCGTCGCCGAAGACGATGCGGAGCGGGGGGTTCGGCCGCGATGGCGCATCCGTCCTGCTGCCGGCCTCCCGGAAAACGGTTACCCTCGCACTCAAGGAGTCGAACATGGCAGCAGGCGTCGGTGATACCGTACGCGTTCACTACCGGGGCACGCTCGAGGACGGCAGCCCCTTCGACAGCTCGGAAGGCCGCGATCCGATCGAGTTCGTGCTCGGCTCGGGCCAGGTCATCCCCGGCTTCGACGAGGCCATCCGCGGCATGGAGCCGGGTGAGACCAAGACCTTCACGATTCCGGCCGAGGAAGCTTACGGTCCGCATCGTCCCGAGCTCGTCCACCGCATCTCCCGGGGCCAGATTCCGCCCGGGGTCGATCTCTACCCCGGCGCGCGGCTGGAGGCGCGCGACCAGGGCGGCAACCGCATCGAGCTCACCGTGCTCGAAGTGGGCGAGGAGGAGGTCGTGCTGGATGCCAACCACCCCCTCGCCGGCCACGATCTCACCTTCGAGGTCCGGCTCGTCGAGATCGCCTGAACGGCAGCGCCGTCACCTCCCGCCGCGATCTCCGGTCCCGGCGGGGGGTGTCCCTTGCTGCGCCCAGTGCCGCAGCAGCGCATCGAGAAGCGCGCGCGCCCGCTCGCGCCAGTTCCGCGCCCGCGCCTCGAGCTCGGCGGTCCGCACGGAAGCATCATAGTAGGCGCGTCGCGCCGCCGGGTCCCAGACCGCCGCCACCACGATCCGTGGCGGCTTTCCCGGCGGAAGGAGGAAACCCGCGATCGCGCTCGCATAGGCGGTCGATCCCGTCTTGGCCCAGAGACGGAGCGCAAGGGTGCGATCGAGAAGCCGCCGCCCGAGAGTGCCGGACCAGCCGCTCGCGGGCAGCAGCGCCGGCAGATCGAAGCGGGAGAAGCCGTCGCGGAGGAGATCCGCGAGAGCGCGCGGAGTCAGCCGGTCTGCGGCGGAAAGCCCGGAATGATCGACGAGCCGCGCGCCGTCGCCGCCGAGGCTCGGAACCCTCAGGGCGAGCCGGGCGAGCAGGGTCGATGCGGAGGCGGCGAGATCCCCGGCGGGACGGCCGAGAACCCTGCGGCTCGCCACGAGCCCGAGCATCTCCGCAACCTGGTTGTTGGAATACCAGAGCATCGCGCGCACGAGCTCGCGCAGGGGCGGGCTCGCGACCCGGGCGAGCACACGGGCGCCCGCGGGCGTGGGGCCGCGGCGGGGCTCGGGCAGCGAGACGCCGTAGGCGGCGGCAAAGCGGCCGAGGAGTGCGGCCACATGCAGGCCGCCGTCGCGCACCGGAAGCGCCTTGGGCCAGCGACCGTCCGGATAGACGCCGAGGTGCCAGCGCGCAGGCGTGCCGTCGCGCCCTGCGGGCTCGAAGCGAAGCCGCGACGATCCGTCGCGCGGCGGCAGCAGGACGGCCTCGGCGAGCGGCGGAACGGTGAAGAACGCCTTGCCGCGCCTTGCGAGCCGCACCCGGTTGAAGGCGACGACGAGCGGTCCGATGCCGGCATTGTACGGGGCGAAATCCGGCTCGTCCGCGGTGATCCGCGTGATGCGCGGAAACAGCGTGTCGTCGACCACAAAGCGACCCCGCACGCGGCGGATGCCGCTGCGGGAGAGGGCGAGCGCGAGCGCGTGGAGATCGTCGAGATCGAGGAGCGGATCACCGCCCCCGCGCAGAACGACATCGCCCCGCAGCACGCCGTCCCTGACCTCGCCCCGGAGGAGCAGTTCGGTGGCAAGATGCGCTTCACCACCCAGCACTTCGAGCGCGGCGATCGCGGTGACGAGCTTGGCCGTGGAGGCGGGAGGAAAGGGGGTGCGTTCGCGTGCGGCGCGGAGCGTCCGGCCGCTTTCGAGATCGACGACGAGATAGGCGAGCTGCTCCGGGTGGAAGCCCGCGCGGGCGAGAAGCGTCCGCGCGAAATCCGCGGCCGTCTCTCCCGCGTTTGCGGCGCTTTCGCGGTCCGCCCGGTCGGCTGCGGTCGCGCCGGAAGGGGCCGCGCGTGCGACGGCCAGGGGGGTGGCCCAGTTCATCCAGACCAGGGCGCAGAGAAGAAGGGTGCGAAGCCGCAGGGAAGAAGGAGACATGACCGCGCATCCGTGTCCTGGTCGCGGGCGGCAGGGCCTCCATAGCCGGCTTCCGCGATCGCGCAACATGCGAGCTGCGCGTCGCTCGACCCCCGGGCGGGGCCGCGCGCCGCAAGCGCAGGTCACGACGCGGCCTTGACCCGGGCTCCCCCGGGGCCCACTAGAAGCGCGGGACTTTGAGCTGGAGCAGCAAGGATGGAGGCATGGCCAAGGAGGAGCTGATCGAGGTTCAGGGCACGGTCACGGAAGTGCTGCCGAATGCCATGTTCCGGGTAAAGCTCGACAACGATCACGAGGTGCTCGCCCATACCTCGGGGCGCATGCGCAAGAACCGCATCCGTGTGCTCGTCGGAGACCGCGTGCTCGTGGAGATGACGCCCTACGATCTGCGCCGCGGTCGGATCACCTATCGCTACAAGTGACGACGCGGGGCGCGACGACCCTCATCCTCGGCTCCGCCTCGCCGCGCCGTCTCGAACTCCTGCGGCAGATCGCCCTCGCTCCCGATCGCGTGCTCGCACCCGAGCTCGATGAGCGGCCGCAACCGCGGGAGCTGCCGCGGCATTACGCCCTGCGTCTCGCCCGCGAGAAGGCGGAAGTCCTGAGACCCCGTCTCGAGGGGACGGGCTGGTATCTCGTGACCGCGGACACCGTCGTCGCCTGTGGACGGCGCATCCTGCCCAAGGCCGAGGATGAGGCGCAGGCGCGTGCCTGTCTCGAGCTGCTGTCGGGGCGGCGTCACCGCGTCTACGGCGGCGTCTGCGTGCTGCGCTGGGACGGCCGACGGAGCCTGCGGCTGGTGGAAACGCGGGTGCGCTTCAAGCGTCTCTCGCCGCGCGAGCTCGACTGCTATCTCGCGAGCGGGGAATGGCGCGGCAAGGCCGGAGGCTACGCGATCCAGGGGCGGGCTGCGGCCTTCATTCCCTGGATCAACGGTTCCTACAGCAATGTTGTCGGCCTCCCGCTCGCCGAGGTGGCGGCCATGCTCGAAGGGCTCGGCTTTCCGAGGTGCCGGCCGTGAGGGAAGTCGTCTTCGACCCCGGCGCCTTCGGCCCCCGCGCCGCGCTGCTGATCGACGGGCGGCTGTGGGAGTTCGCGGAGGCGCGCGACGACGACGGCGAAGTCACCGACCGCCTCTATCTCGCCCGGGTCGTGCGGGTCGAGCCGCGCCTCGATGCCGCCTTTCTCGACTACGGCGAGGGGCTCGGCTTTCTCACCGCCAAGGACGCGCGCTTTCTCGGCGAAGATCGCGGCCGCCTTTCCATCGTCAGACGGCTGCGGGAGGGGGAGCGGCTCATCGTCCAGGGACTGCGCGAGGCGGATGGCGACAAGGGGCCGAGGTTCACGACCGACATCCGCCTCTTCGGCCTCTATCTCATCTACCGCCCGCGGGCGCAGGGGATCGAGATCTCGAAGCGGGCCCGCAGGCGGGAGCGGGAGCAGCTCGCCGCGCGCGGCCGCGCGCTGTTCGGCACGCGGCCCTTCCTTCTGAGGCGGTTTGCGGCCGCCGCCGACGACCGCACGCTGCTGGCCGAGGCCGAGCACCTCGAGGCGCGCTGGCGGGAGCTCCAGCGGGAAGCCGAAGGGCGGAGCCGGCCGGGTCCGCTCGCTGCGGCAGAGAGCCCGATCGAGCACCTGTTCCGCTGGGCGATGGAGCGCGAGCCACAGCGCCTGCTCGTCACCGATCCGGCCCTGCGTGCAGCGCTCGCGCGTCTGCTCGATGCCGTGGCCGGGGCGGTGCGGCCCGAGCTCCTTGGCAGCGGCGGCGAAAGCGCCTTCGCGGCCAGCGGTGTCGACGAGATGCTGGAAGAGGCGCTCTCCCCGGTGGTGCCGCTTGCGGGGGGCGGGCGTCTCGTCATCGAGCCGACGCTCGCGCTCACGGCGGTGGACGTCGACGGGGAGGGGCGCGATGCGCTCTCCCTCGATCTCGAGGCGGCGGCCGAGCTCGGCCGGCAGCTCAGGCTGCGCAACATCGGCGGCAACATCATCGTCGATTTCGTCGAGCTGCGCCGCCCCGGAGATCGCAAGCAGCTGCAGCAGGCGCTCGAGAAGGCCGTTCGCGACGATCCGCTCGAGGTGCAGATCCATCCCATGTCCGCCCTCGGCATTCTCCACCTCACGCGCGCGAAAAGGGGACGGAGCCTCCTTGACCGCTTCCGGCGCCCCTGCAGCTGCTGTGCCGGCAGCGGCCGCGAACCTTCTCTCGAGGCTCGGGCCCAGAGCCTCTTCCGCGAGCTTCGCCTGCGCCCGCATCCCGCAGTCTCGGTCGCGCTTGCGCCCGATCTCGCAGGTTTTCTCGAGGGCCGGGGCCCTCCGGCATGGCTTCGTGCGGTGCGGCTGCAGCGCGATCCGTCGCTTGCACCGGGCTGCTATCGGATCGAGGAGGGAAGATGAGCGCGGAGCGGCCGGGGCGGCCACGCAGGAGGCGCTGTCCGATCTGCGGCAGGCCGCCGAGCGTGCGTTTTCGACCGTTCTGCTCGCGTCGTTGCCGCGATCGCGATTTTCTCCACTGGCTCGAGGGCCGCTACCGGCTTCCTGCTGCCGGGAGCGGGGAGGAGGTGGAAGAGGTGCTGCCGGAGAACGAAGACCGGTGAGCGGCCGATGCGGGGCGTTTCGGTCCCGTCGTTCCATTTTTGAGGTCTGGTGGAACGATCGTTCCAGTTTCCGCTTCCCGGGCCGCGACGGCCGGCCTAGGATGGGGCCGCAAGGGGCCCGCATTCCCGGGGAGGTTGCGCATGCGGACGGTCCGTCTCACCATGGCCCAGGCGCTGGTGCGCTGGCTCATCGCCCAGAGGATCCGCATCGACGGTCGGGAGGAGCCGCTCTTTCCCGGCATCTTCGCGATCTTCGGCCACGGCAACGTGACCTGCCTGTCGGAGGCGCTGGAGGCGGTGCGGGACCGCTTTCCCACCTGGCGCGGCCAGAACGAGCAGGGCATGGCGCTCGCCGCCACGGCCTACGCCAAGGCCCGCAAACGCAGGCAGATCATGGTGGCGACGAGTTCCATCGGTCCCGGGGCGACGAACATGGTGACCGCCGCCGCTGTGGCCCACACCAATCGGCTGCCGCTGCTCATGCTGGCCGGCGACGTGTTCGCGAGCCGGGCACCCGATCCGGTGCTGCAGCAGGTCGAGCATTTCGACAATCCCACGGTGTCGGTGAATGACGCCTTCCGCGCCGTCACCCGCTACTGGGACCGCATCCAGCGTCCCGAGCAGATCCTCGAATCCCTGCCCCAGGCGCTCGGCGTGCTGCTCGATCCGGCGGACTGCGGCCCGGTGCTTCTCGGTCTCTGCCAGGACGCTCAGGGCGAAGCCTTCGACTATCCCGAGCGGTTCTTCGAGGAGCGGGTGCACGAGATCCCGCGCCCGCGCCCGGATGCGGGGCAGATCCGCGACGCGGCAGCGCTTCTGCGCGCATCCGCGCGCCCCCTGGCGATCGCCGGCGGCGGTGTGCGTTATGCCGATGCGGAGGAGGAGATCGCGGCCTTCTGCACGCGGCACAATCTGCCGGTGGCAGAGACGGTGGCCGGCCGCGGCGCGCTTCTTCACGATCATCCCTGCAACGTCGGCCCGATCGGCATCCTCGGCTCGGCGAGCGCGAACAATCTCGCCTCGGAGGCCGATCTCCTGCTCGCGGTGGGAACGCGGCTTCAGGATTTCGTCACCGGGTCCTGGAGCCTGTTCGCCGAGGATGCCCGGTTCGTCGCCATCAACGCGGCCCGCTTCGATGCCCTCAAGCACCGGGCGCAGCCGGTCGTCGGCGACGCGCTCGTGACGCTGCGCGAGCTGTCGCAGGCGCTCGGCGACTGGCGCGCACCGGATGACTGGATGGAGCGGGGGCGGAGCGAATACGCGGCGTGGAACAGCTTCGTCGACCGCCGCACCGGTCCCACCAACGCCGAGCTTCCGAGCTACGCCCAGGTGGTGGGGGCGGTGAACCGGCTGTGCGATCCCGAGGATCTCGTGCTCACCGCCGCCGGCGGCCTTCCCGGCGAACTGTGCATGAACTGGCGCATCCGGCGGATCGGCACCTTCGACTGCGAGTTCGGCTATTCCTGCATGGGCTACGAGATCTCGGGCGCCTGGGGGGCCAAGATGGCGGATCCCTCGCGTGAGGTCATCGCCATGGTCGGCGACGGCAGCTACCTCATGATGAATTCGGACATCTACAGCTCGGTGCTCACGGGCATGAAGCTCATCGTCGTCGTCTGCGACAACGGCGGCTTCGCGGTCATCGACCGCCTGCAGCGGGCCAAGGGCATCCCCTCCTTCAACAACCAGCTCGAGGACTGCAACATCCGCGAGCTCGTGCGCGTGGACTTCGCCCGCCACGCCGAGGCGATGGGGGCGATCGGCCTGCGGGTACGCGGGATCGGCGAGTTCGAGAGCGCCTTCAGGGAGGCGAAGAAGGCCGACCGCACGGCGGTGATCCACATCGACGTGCATCCGCGCGACTGGACCGAGGGCAACGGCGCCTGGTGGGAGACGGGCACGCCCGAACTCTCGGTGCGCGAGAGCGTTCGCCGCGCCTTCGAGGAGCATCGCGCCGCCAAGCGCAGACAGCGGATCGGCGTCTGAGACCGCTGGTGACCAAACTGCGGGCATTCTGCCCATGAGAAGGGCAGGGGAGCCGGGGATCGGCCCCCCGCCGGAGGCGGGAGACAGGTTGGCACGGGGCATGCTAGATGAAGGATGGAACCGGCGGCGGGCCGGGACATCCGGCGCGAGATGGGCGAGGTGCGATGAAGAAGATCGAGGCGATCATCAAGCCGTTCAAGCTCGACGAGGTCAAGGAGGCCCTGCAGGAGATCGGCCTCAAGGGCATGACCGTGACCGAGGTCAAGGGATTCGGGCGGCAGAAGGGCCACACGGAGCTCTATCGCGGTGCCGAATACGTCGTCGACTTCCTGCCCAAGGTGAAGATCGAGCTCGTGCTCGAGGACGAGCTCGTGGAGCGCGCGCTCGAAGCCATCCAGCAGGCCGCGCAGACGGGTCGGATCGGCGACGGCAAGATCTTCGTGACGCCGGTGGAGGAGGCGGTCCGCATCCGCACCGGCGAGCGCGGTCGCGACGCCCTGTGAGCCCTGCCCGATCGGCCGCGGGGCGACGTTAAATCCCTTTGCAGAGCAGCTCCGCTCTGCTTGAAGCGCGACGACCAGTTGTCAAGAGGGAGCCACCATGAAGCTCGACTGCAAGACACCTGCCGACGTCATGCGGGCGATCCGGGAGCATGAAGTCCAGATCGTCGATCTGCGCTTCACGGATGTGCCCGGGATGTGGCAGCATACCTCCTTTTCCCCGAGCACGCTCGATGAGGAGGCGATCGCCGAGGGACTCGGCTTCGACGGATCCTCGATCCGCGGCTTCCAGCAGATCCAGGAATCGGACATGCTGCTCGTGCCGGATCCGACGACGGCGTTCCTCGATCCCTTCTGCGAGCACCGCACCCTCGTCATGATCTGTGACGTCAAGGATCCGGTCACCAAGGAATTCTACGGCCGCGATCCGCGGGGCATCGCCAAGAAGGCCGAGGCCTATCTGCGCACGAGCGGCATCGGCGATACCGCCTACTTCGGGCCCGAGGCGGAGTTCTTCGTCTTCAACGACGTCCGCTACGGCCAGGACACGAACTACGGCCTCTACGAGGTCGATTCGGTCGAGGGCCACTGGAACTCGAGCGCCGAGGAGGCGCCGAACCTCGGCTACAAGATCCGTCCCAAGGAGGGCTACTTCCCGGTGCCCCCCTCGGACACGCTGCAGGACGTGCGCAGCGAGATGGTGCGGGTGATGGAGCTCCTCGGCATTCCCGTGGAATGCCATCACCACGAGGTGGCGACCGCGGGGCAGGGCGAGATCGACATGCGTTTCGCACCCCTGCTGCGCATGGCGGACAATCTCATGATGTACAAGTATGTGGTGAAGAACGTCGCCCGCCAGCGCGGTCTCACCGCCACCTTCATGCCCAAGCCGCTCTATGGCGACAACGGCTCGGGCATGCATGTCCACCAGTCGATCTGGAAGGACGGACAGCCGACATTCGCCGGTGAGGGCGGCTATGCCGGGCTCTCCGACGTCGCGCGCTGGTACATCG
The DNA here is from genome assembly GCA_964532215.1 of uncultured Geminicoccaceae bacterium. Classification (GTDB taxonomy): domain Bacteria; phylum Pseudomonadota; class Alphaproteobacteria; order Geminicoccales; family Geminicoccaceae; genus HRBIN39. Next base: position 31,214 of record CAZHHU010000005.1, on the reverse strand, counting down.
GCGGGCTGCTGCGGCACGCGCCGGCGGTCCTCGCCTTCGCCGCCCCGACGACGAACTCCTACCGTCGTCTCGTTCCCGGCTTCGAGGCGCCGGTCAATCTCGCCTGGTCCATGCGCAACCGCTCGGCCGCCTGCCGCATTCCCATGTATTCGGAAAGCCCGAAGGCCAAGCGGGTGGAATTCCGCTGCCCGGATCCCTCCTGCAATCCCTATCTCGCCTTCGCGGCCATGCTCATGGCGGGTCTCGACGGCATCCGCAACCGCATCGATCCGGGCGATCCCGTCGACAAGAACATCTACGATCTGCCGCCGGAGGAGGCGGCGGAGATCGCCAAGGTGCCGGGTCAGCTCTCCGAAGCCATCGCGGCGCTCGAGCGCGACCACGCCTTCCTCACCGAGGGCGACGTGTTCACGCCCGACTTCATCGAGAGCTACATCGACTACAAGCGCGCGAACGAGCTCGACCCGATCCGGCTGCGGCCGCATCCCTACGA